>CAZRZH010000047.1:0-17485 GCA_964604485.1 uncultured Sideroxydans sp. | reverse complement strand
TGCTTCACTCACGACCCCAGCATCAAGTCCAGCTTGAAATTCTTGCGCAGAACGCCGTGGGCCAGAGCAAAGGTGGAGGAGTTGTATTTGCGGTCACGCCGTTCGAGTTGAGTACCCGAGTTCACACATCCTGAGTCCGTCCCTAATGCGCCTCGTCCCAATTCACACCCTCACCCAACCCAACCTCTAGCGGAACTTACAATTGCGCCGTGGAAAGTAACAGAGCAGAATCAACCACGTTAACTTTTTAGTGCGCCCTAATAGCTGGTAAATTGTTAAGGAGAAATCATGTGCAAACTCATTAGTGTGTTATTGCTGGCTTTCCTAGCTTCAGGTTGTAGCACTGTTGAACGACGAATCTATTTTTCACCCCAAGCAGACCAGAAGCTCACAAGTGGCCCTAAAGCGCCCAGTTGTGGCATGTATAACTTCGGTGGTTTGCCTGACAGCTATATCTTTCCCGCCGATATAAATCTTCTGGAAGTTACTGCTCCACAAAGTTTCGAACCCTATCTTTTTGGACCATGGCTTGTTTCCATCATCCCAGTTTTTCCAATTCCATGGATAGCTGATTTCCTGTTATTCCATGGTGAGACTGAAGTTCAGATTTCCATAAGTAAGAGTGCTTCAACTGAGATACCCACCCGTGCATTTTCAATTTCAAAAGTTGGTGACGTTGCATCTGTAATTAAGCCTTCATCTGCATTGCAGGTGGATAGATTTAATGATGTTTGGTACAAGCTTACTTTCGATGTTGATTATAGGAACATAAACACTTTCGTCTTTCATATCCAAAGCGATGTTAAGGGACTTGAAAATATTGACATTCCGTTCATAAAAACCAGCCGATGGTCTTGGACGCAATGGTCTCCGAACTGTTGAACTCGCGGGTGCAATAAGCACCGTAGCCTGCGTAGGATGGGTTGAACGCAGCGAAACCCATCCTACAAAATCAATGCGCCTCATCCCAATTCCCACCCTCACCCAACCCGACCTCCAGAGGTACTTTCAGTTGTGCCACACCACACATCAGTTCACGCAGTTTTACCTTCACCCGTTCCAATTCATCCAGCGGCACTTCCAAAATCAATTCATCGTGCACCTGCATAATAAGTTTGCTTTTTAGCTGTTCGCTCTCCAGCCAATCCTGCACGGCGATCATCGCCAGCTTGATCAGGTCGGCGGCGGTGCCCTGCATGGGCGCATTGATCGCGGCGCGTTCGGCGGCTTGGCGGCGCATACCGTTGGCGCCGTTGATATCGGGCAGCCACAACCTGCGCCCGAACCAGGTCTCGACAAAACCGTTGGCTTTCGCCTGTTCGCGCGTGTTGTCCATGTACTGTTTCACGCCGGGATAACGCGCGAAATACAGGTCGATGTATTGCTTGGCGGCGCTATTTTCGATGTTGAGTTGGCTGGCGAGGCCGAAGGCGGACATACCGTAGATCAGACCGAAGTTAATGACTTTGGCGTAGCGGCGTTGTTCGCTGCTCACGGCATCAAGTGCGACGTTAAACACTTCGGCGGCCGTGGCACGGTGGATGTCTTCGCCGTTGGCGAAGGCCTTGAGCAATCCCGCGTCGCCGGACAGGTGCGCCATGATGCGCAACTCGATTTGCGAATAGTCCGCCGACACGATGCGCGAACCCGGCGGCGCGATAAAAGCCTCGCGGATGCGGCGACCTTCCGCCGTGCGCACCGGAATGTTTTGCAAATTGGGATCGTTGGAGGCCAGCCGCCCGGTCACTGCCACAGCTTGCGAATAGCTGGTGTGCACACGCCCGGTTTTGGCATTCACCATCTGCGGCAACTTGTCGGTGTAGGTGGATTTAAGCTTCGCCATACCGCGATATTCCAGCAGCAATTTCGGCAGCGGATAATCCAGCGCCAGTTCCTGCAACACTTCCTCGTCGGTGGAACGCGAGCCGGTGGCGGTTTTCTTTTTTGAAGGAATGCCGAGTTTGTCGAACAGGATTTCCTGCAGTTGTTTCGGCGAGGCCAGATTAAACGGCTGGCCGGCCAGTTCGTATGCCTGCGCCTCAATGGACATCAATTTGCCGCCGAGTTCGTGGCTCTGCCGGGAAAGTTTTCCCGCGTCGATCAACACGCCGTTGCGTTCCATCTTGAACAACACACTACGCACGGGTAACTCGATCTCGCGGTATACCGTATCCAAACGCCCCAACAACCGGGGCGCAAGTGACTGGTGCAATTGCAAGGTAATGTCGGCATCCTCCGCCGCGTAACGCGTGGCCGTGTCGAGATCAACTTGGTCGAATCCGATTTGTTTTGCGCCTTTGCCCACCACGTCGGTGTATCCGAGCGTCGCCAAACCGAGATGCCGCAGCGCCAAATTTTCCATATCGTGCGGCTTGTGCGATTCCAATACATAAGACTGCAACAAGGTGTCTTCGGCAATACCGGCAAGCGCAATGCCGTGGTTGGCGAAAATATGCTGGTCGTATTTGAGGTTCTGCCCCAGCTTCTTGTGCGATGCACTTTCCAGCCAGTGTTTCAGCTTTTGCAAAGCATGTTCACGGCCAAGTTGATCCGGTGCGCCGGGATAATGGTGTGCCAGCGGCAAATAGGCCGCCTGGATCATTTGTTTTTGTAGGTCGGTATTCATCCCTAAAAGCTCTTCTTGTCGGTATTAATCCCGACCTACGTTTTGCGCGGCGTCGGCTATCTGCACAACGGCAAATGAAATGCCGACGAGTTGCGCCGTCATCGGGTCGAGACCGGTAGTCTCGGTATCCAGGCTGACCAGCGGCGCCGCTTTCAGTTTTTCCAGCCAGATTTCCAGTTGGTCATCGTTAAGGATGGATTCGTAATGGCTGGTGTCGTTGGTAGTTGAGGGGAGTTCGGCTTGTTCAAATTGGCGCCAATCTAGTCCCCTCTCCCCACGGGGGAGGGCTAGGGAGGGGGAGCTTTTGACGTTCGCACTTTGTTGAAAGAGAGCCCCTCCTCCCCAGCCCTCCCCCGGTGGGAGAGGGGGTTGAACGGAGGTACTCATCAGGTCGCGCAGCAATGTCTTGAAGCCGAAGTGTTCGAACAGGGCGCGCAATTTTTGTGTGTCGGGTGCGGGTGCCTGCAGCTCATCAAAACGCTTTTCAAGCGGCACATCACATTTTACCGTCACCAAACGACGGCCTTGCGGCAACCATTCCAAAGCGGCGCGCAGATTATCACCCACCGCCCCGCCGACTTCATGCGCATGGCTTACCAGATTATCCAGATCGCCGTATTGGGTGAGCCATTTCACGGCGGTCTTCGGCCCGCATTTGTCCACACCCGGCACGTTATCCACGGCATCGCCCACCAGCGTCAGATAATCCACAATCCGTTCGGGCGACACACCAAACTTGGCCAGAACCCCCGCTTCGTCCAGGATTTCATTGCTCATGGTGTTGACCAGCATGACGTTGGCATTGACCAACTGTGTCAAATCTTTGTCGCCGGTGGAAACGATGCAACGCGCGCCGTTGCGCGACGCCTGTTGCGCCAGCGTGCCGATCACGTCATCCGCTTCCACGCCGTCTATCGTCAGGATGTTCCAGCCGGCAGCCGCGACGACTTCATGCAACGGTTCGATCTGCGCGCGCAAATCCTGCGGCATCGGGGGACGGTTGGCTTTGTATTGCGGATACCAATCATCGCGGAATGTCTTGCCCTTTGCATCGAACACACAGGCGCTATAATCTGCCGGAAAATCCGCACGCAACTTGCGCAACATATTGAGCACGCCGTGGATGGCACCGGTCGGTTCGCCTTGCGGGCTGCGCAGATCCGGCATGGCATGGAAGGCGCGATACAGGTAAGACGAGCCATCAACCAGTAATAATGTCTTCATAATTTGGGAGTCCGATATGCACTACGATTCACAACTGCCGCCGGCACAGGCACCGGAATTGATGCACTCGAAAGAGTCCTGGCGGGTGTTCGGCATTATGTCAGAATTCGTCTCGGCGACTGAACGGCTGCGCGACATCCACCCTGCGGTGAGCATCTTCGGCAGCGCCCGCACCCCGCATGATCATCCCTATTACCAACTGACCGAAGAGATCGCACGCTTGCTGTCGGACGCCGGTTTCACCGTTATCTCGGGTGGCGGCCCCGGCATCATGGAGGCGGCCAACAAGGGTGCGTTCTACGGAAAATCGGCCAGCGTCGGCCTCAATATCCAATTGCCGCATGAACAACACAACAACCCCTATCAAAACATCAGCCAATCGTTCCAGCATTTCTTCACGCGCAAGGTGATGTTCGTCAAATTCGCCAGTGCCTATGTGGTAATGCCGGGCGGCTTCGGCACACTGGATGAACTGATGGAAGCGCTCACCCTGGTGCAAACCGGCAAGACACGGCGCATGCCCATCGTCCTCGTCGGTAGCAAATTCTGGGGCGGCATGATGGACTGGTTCAAGACCAGCCTGCTCGAAGAAAAGATGATCAGCCCGGAAGACCTGAACTTGATCCATGTCATCGACGAGCCCGAACAGGTCGTCAGCGCAATCTTCAAACATTACGAGACGCGCGGCTTCGAGCCCTCGGCGGCGGAACGCGAGTTGCAACTTAATTTGTAGCGTGTATCGGATAGAATCCACATTTTGTTTCAACAGGAAAAATCATGCGTCCACTCCTTTTGCTGTTCTTTGCCTGCCTGAGCTTCGGCGCGGTTGCCGCGCAACCGTCCGCGTCCGAGAAAGTCGAAACCCAGGCTCCGCAACGGGTGGATGCCAACGAGCCGGTGGATGCGCCGCAGGTGACTATCTCCAAACAGACCGAACAGACCGTCGAGGAATATCGCGCCAACGGCAAGTTATACATGATCAAGATCACGCCCAAACACGGCGTGCCGTATTACCTGGTGGATGACCGTGGCGATGGAAAGTTCGCGCGCCAGGAAGGGCTGGACTCCGGTCTGCGCGTTCCGCAGTGGGTACTTTTTCGTTTCTAAACCGGATTTATCGTATGGCTGTATTCACCCGCGTCACCGAAGCCGACATCACTGCCTGGCTGTCAAACTATTCCCTGGGTACGTTGCTGGAATTGCAAGGCATCCCCGCCGGGATTGAGAACACCAATTATTTCGTCACCACCAGCAATGGCCGCTTCGTGTTGACGCTGTTCGAAAAACTCACAGCGGAGGATCTGCCGTTTTATCTCAACCTGATGTCGCATTTGGCGCGCCACGGCATTCCCTGTCCGTCACCGGTGGCCGATCACCACAACCGTTTTTTGGGCAAGTTGAACGACAAACCCGCCTGCATCGTGAGCCGTCTCTCGGGTAAATCTGTGACACAACCCAATGTGGCGCAATGCGCGGCAGTCGGCGCGATGCTCGGGCAGATGCACAGCGCGGGACAAAGTTTTGGCGACGAGATGCTTAACCCGCGCGGGGCCGCCTGGCGTGCCGATGCAGCGCGGCAGGTGAAAAAATTCCTCACCGTAGCGGATGCCGCGTTGCTGGAGAGTGAAGTGGCAGTGCATGCCGCACAATCGATGCATGAACTTCCACGCGGCGTGATCCATGCCGATCTGTTTCGCGACAATGTATTGATGGAAGGCGACCGCGTCGGCGGCCTCATTGATTATTATTTTGCCTGCACCGATGCGCTGCTGTACGACGTTGCTATCACCGTCAATGATTGGTGTATGGACAGCAATGGCAGGCTGGATGCGGAACGCACCCGCGCCCTGCTGAACGCCTACCATGCCGCGCGTGTTTTGACCGACGCTGAAGCAGCAGCGTGGCCGCTTATGCTGCGTGTGGCCGCATTGCGCTTCTGGATCTCGCGACTGTTCGACCTGCACCTGCCGCGCGAAGGCGAGATGATCAATCCGCACGACCCCGAACATTTCAAACGCATCCTGCAAAATCACATACTCACTGCACAACCTGTTTGGCTCTAAGAGAACTCGCCATGGAAATCCAAAAAATGAACACCGCGCGCGGCTGGGTCTGGATTAAGCAGGGCTTCCAGCTCATCCAGTGCAATCCACTGTTGAGCATTACCACCGCGCTCGTCGGCGCGATGAGCATTTTCATCGCGATGCTGGTCCCGGCCATCGGCCCGCTGCTGGCACTCGTGCTCATGCCTATCTTCTTGGCCGGTTACATGCGCATTTGCCGCGCGTTGGAGGAAGGGGAAGAAGTCGAACTGGCGCATTTGTTCGCCGGATTCAAACACCGCACTGCCAGTCTGGTTTCACTGGGCGCTTTTCTGATGCTGGGATTTTTGTTCGCCTCGGCCGTCATGATGATGGTCGGCGGCGAGGCCTTCACCCAACTCATGGAACAAATCCAAGCCACGGACAACCCGCAGTTGCTGATGGAAGCACTGGGTTCGGCGGGGAGCGGTGTGGCATTGGCCATTATTCTGGGATTCGGCCTGGTGTTGATTCTGCTCGTGGCATGGCAATACGCACCCATGCTGGTTTTCTTCAGCGGGCTGCCACCCTTCGTGGCCATGCACGCCAGCTTCCTGGGCACGCTACGCAACATCGCCCCCTACACCGTGTACAGCCTGCTCATGCAAGTGCTTGCGCTGCTACTCGGTATTCTGCCGTTTGGCCTCGGCATGATCCTGTTGTTACCGCTCGGTTTGACTTCGTTGTACGTCAGTTACCGCAACATCTTCCCCTGGCTGGATGAACTAAAGACCCCTCCCCCTGACGCGGCAAACAACAACGCGACTGAAATTTGATGCCATGAAATATCAGATCGTTGCCAGCGATATCCGGCAGGCACATTTGCCGCACAACCTGTTCGTCAGCGGCGTTTTTCTGTTCAATCTGTTGATGACACCGGCGGTGATCGTGCTCAACATCGGCATGATCGGCCTGCTGATTCCGCTGCTGTGCTCAGCCGCTCTCGCCGCCTACATCTACCTGCGCAGCCGCAGGAGCGAAAGCGGCAACGGGTTCGTGAATGCGCACTGGCGCTTGTCCTGGTCGCGCGCGCGTTGGCTGTTGCTGGGTTATGGTGTCTCGGCTTTGCTGATTCTGATCGCCTGGCTGGTCAGCCTGACCGCGCGCGATACAAACATGGGACACATTCTGTGGACGGCACTCACGCGCATCGCACTGGTGCCGACGCTAATCCTGGTGATGATCACTGTCGTGTTGGAGGCCAGTGCCATCGGGCAAGCAAGCAATGGCGAAGTGCCGGACAGTCTGGTTGCAAAGTTTCCGCCGCCGGCTTAGTCCTGCTGTGCGACAAACACGGCAGCTTGTCCGTGTTGTACTCCATTCTCTTCGATTAAATTCCACACCGTGGTATCCGCGATCCTGAAAGACCTGCCGCTTTTGGCGATACGCATGCCGGAATAGCCCTCCACGTAACCGTGACGCGACACCTTCTCCAATAATTCGTTACGTACCTGTTGTGCCATGGGTTCGGCGGAAAGCCGCGAAGGTAAACGGGTGAACTCGTCGAATTCCATCTCGAACAATTGCAGCGCCAAACGGTTGCCGTAGAAAAAGATTGGATCGTCTTCGGTGCCGTGCGCCACGATGGCGCGCGGCGCTTCCCACAACGCAGTGCGCAACTCGTCAGTAGCGAAAGGAACAACAGGAATAAGCGGTTTGCCCGTGAGTCGCTGATAGCTCTCGACGATCAGCCGCAACTTGGCATCAGAGGGCTTCGAGCTTGGCATATTCCAGTGCCAGCCATTTGCTGCCGGCACGTTTAAAGTTGATTTGTACGCGGCCTTCATTGCCGCTGCCTTCGGTATCGGTCACCATCCCTTCACCAAATTTCTGGTGAAACACACGTTGGCCGATGCGCCAGATCGAGCTCGGGGATGGCGGAGCTTTTTCAAGCGGGGAAGCCGCGAAGGCATTGACGTAGTGCTTCGTCTCAAAGCTACTGGTGTGAAAAGTCTTGCGCGCACTGAATCGCGGCGTGAGCCAAAGCAACAACTCCTCCGGCAACTCGCGCAAAAAACTCGACACCACGCCATAGTGTGTCTGCCCGTGCAACATGCGGCTCTGTGCGAAAGTAAGATACAAACGACGACGTGCGCGGGTGATTGCCACATACATCAAGCGTCTCTCTTCATCGAGATCGCCGTTGTCGATGCTGTTCTGGTGTGGGAACAGACTTTCCTCCAAGCCGGTGATAAACACGCTGTGGAATTCCAATCCTTTCGCGGCATGCACCGTCATCAAATGCAACGCATCCTCGCTGTCGCCCGCCTGATGCTCGCCCGATTCCAGCGTGGCATTAGTCAAGAAAGCAGTAAGGCTCTCGTCTTCGTTCTCTTGTACAAATTGAGATGCTGCGCTGATAAGTTGATTTAAGTTATCTAGTCGATCAGCAGCTTCATTTTGCTTTTTGCCAGTCTCATTTTGGTAACAAGCAATCAGTCCACTATGCACTAATACATGATCGATAATTTCCGGTAACGGTAAGGCATTCGTCGCGCTACGTAGTGATTCTATGAGTCCAACGAAGGCAGTAATTTTGCCGCCTGCCCGTGCCGCAGCATCCCACAATGTGGTGTTATTGATGCGCGCTGTCTCTTGCAATTTACCTACACTGAGAGCACCGATACCGCGCGTAGGAAAATTGATAATACGCAACAGCGCGTTGTCGTCGTCGGTATTCTGCATCAGGCGCAGATAAGCCAGCGCGTGTTTGATCTCCTGCCGTTCGTAAAAACGTAGCCCACCATATACCCGATACGATAAGCCCGCAGACACCAACGCATGTTCCAATACGCGCGATTGCGCATTGGAACGATACAACAGCGCAATCTCGGAAAGCCTTATTCCTTGGCGCTTGATCTGTTGAATTTCATCAACAATAAAACTCGCCTCCTGCACATCGCCAGTAATTCGATCACCGCGAGGATCGCGTAACTCAGGTGCTTCGAACACCCGGATCTGCTCACCCTTGTTCGCATCCGTCCACAAATTCTTGCCCAGCCGATTTTTGTTATTGCTGATGAGCGCATTCGCGGCATCGAGGATATTGCCGTGCGAGCGGTAGTTCTGCTCCAGTTTGATGACGCTCTCCACATGGAAGTCGCGCAACAGTTCCTGCATGTTGCCCACGTTGGCGCCGCGAAACGCGTAGATGGATTGGTCGTCGTCGCCCACGGCAAATAATGCATTGCTCTTGCCCGCCAGCAACTTCAGCCAGCGATATTGCAAGGGATTGGTATCCTGAAACTCATCCACCAAAATGTGTTTGAAACGTTCCTGATAATGTTCGCGCAGGGGCGAGTTACGTGACAACAGCTCGTAACAGCGCAATAGCAATTCGGAAAAATCCACCACGCCTTCGCGCTGGCATTGCGCGTCGTATTCCGCGAATATTTCCACCTTGCGCCGTGTGTAGGGATCGTAGGCTTCCACCTCCTGCGCGCGTTGTCCTTGCTCCTTGCTGCCGCTGATGAATTTTTGCACGTCCTTGGGCGGAAACTTTTCATCGTCCACATTCATCGCCTTCATCAGACGCTTGATAGCAGAGAGCTGATCACCGCTATCCAGAATCTGGAACGTTTGCGGTAGATTTGCCTCGCGGTGATGTGCGCGCAACATGCGGTTGCACAAGCCGTGGAAGGTGCCGATCCACATGCCGCGCGTGTTGATCGGCAACATAGCCGTTAGCCGCGTCACCATCTCTTTCGCCGCCTTGTTGGTGAAGGTTACCGCAAGAATTCCGTGCGGACTGACTTGCCCGGTGCTGATGAGATACGCGATGCGCGTGGTCAGCACGCGCGTCTTGCCGCTGCCCGCCCCGGCCAAGATCAGCGCGGATTGGGCGGGGAGTTCGACGGCGGCGCGTTGTTCGGGATTAAGACCGGAAAGCAGGGAAGGATTCATGGGCGAATTATCCCACAGCAACGATCTGCGGCAGGCTGCAACTAGCGAATTGCAGAGCTTCCCTGATAGAGGAAGCGTTGGAAACCTGAAAACAGATTTCGAATCTCGGCAATGTCTCCGCCCAGGTCTGCCACGCCATCAGGAATCGAATCGTGATATTTCAACCGTAGCAGCTTGGTGAGTTTTTCCTGCTCCAACTCTTCCACGCCTTCTTTCACGTAATGCGCCAGCACAAAATCTAGGAAGGTTTGTTGCTTGTCGTTGAAGCGTTGATGCACGGCTTGATGCGCAACCTCGGCGCGCGCTTCACGCGTGACGGGTTGCATGGCAAACGCCACATGTCCCAACACATCGAACAAGTCACTCTTCTCGGCATCAATGATTTTCTGCATCTCGAAAAGCTGGTCTTTGCCGAAACCTTTTTCAGCCAAGCCTTCCAGCAACTTCTTGCGCGTATCCGGCAAACTCCACAATGCACGCAACTCGTCCTCGTCTTTGAAAAACTCCGGCAACTGACCGAACAACACCGTCATAAATTCAGCCGACGAGATCGGCTTGCCATCCGGCCCCCAAAATGTCGTTACTGAAATGTGCTGAATGGTGCGCTCTTTGCCGTCGCGCAACTTCACGCGCACCTTGGGCTTGCTCTCGTATTCGGGGCGAGGCTGTTTCGCCTCTGTTGGCGCTCTCGGTACGATTGGAGGAAATGGCGTATCACCCCCATTGCTCACTTCCGCATCACCATCCCAATCTTTGTCATTGAACAGTTGGTGCGCCTTCACAAAATCGTAAATGGTGAAGTAATCCTTGCCGTCATACAGCCGCGTGCCGCGCCCGATGATCTGCTTGAACTCGATCATCGAATTGATCGGGCGCATCAGCACGATGTTGCGCACGTTGCGCGCATCAACGCTGGTGGAAAGTTTTTGCGAAGTGGTAAGAATGGTCGGGATGCTTTTTTCGTTATCCTGAAATTCGCGCAGATATTGTTCGCCACGCTCGCCGTCATTTGCCGTCACGCGCACGCAATAGTTTGGATCGGCACTTTCCGTTTTCACTTGATTGATCAAATCGCGCACCAAGGCGGCATGTGCCTGATTGGCGCAGAACACCAAGCTCTTCTCACGCTGATTGATTGATTCCATGAATAGCTTCACGCGATAACGTTCGCGCGCTTCGATCTCAATGCTGCGATTGAAATCTTTCTCCTCGTACAGCTTGCCCGCCTCGATCTCTCCCTCAATCAAATTATCGTCCGAGGTGTAGCGGTATTCGTCCAGCGTGGTCGCGTATTGCTTCACGCGGAACGGCGTAAGGAAGCCGTCATTGATACCTTCCTTCAGAGAGTACACATACACCGGCTCGCCGAAATACTCGTAGGTATTCACGTTGTCTTTGCGCTTGGGCGTTGCCGTCAAACCCAGCTGCACCGCAGGCGCGAAATACTCCAAGATGCCGCGCCACGTGCTTTCGTCATTCGCCCCGCCGCGATGGCACTCGTCGATGATGATGAAATCGAAAAAGTCGGGGGGGTACTCACCAAAATAGGGAACCCTGTCGTCATTCCCGCGCAGGCGGGAATCCATTTGTTCAACATCACTGGGCTCCCGCCTGCGCGGGAGCGACGAATCCTGCCCCGACATAAACGTCTGAAAAATTGTAAAGAACACACTGCCATTCTTCGGCACCCGCCCCTTCTTGCGAATATCATCCGGCGCAATCCGCACCAGCGCATCTTCGGGAAAAGCAGAGAATGAGTTGTAAGCCTGATCCGCCAGAATGTTGCGGTCGGCAAGGAACAGAATGCGCGGCCTGCGATTTACCACTGGCCGTTCGCCCTGAGCCTGTCGAAGGGCAATTTCCGCAGCGCCGTCCGTTCCTTCGACAAGCTCAGGACGAACGGAATTTGAGTGTCGATAAGTTTGATTCCAACGCGCCTGAAACAACTTCCACGCCAACTGAAACGCGATGAAGGTCTTACCCGTCCCCGTCGCAGCGTCAGCAAAATGCGCTGCCGGTTATCGGCAATCGCCTCCAGCACATTGTTGATCGCGCTGTCTTGGTAGTAACGCGAACCCCACATGCCGCCCTTGTCCTCGAACGGCACAGCGGCAAACCGCTCCCTCCATTCATCGGTCGTTGAGCCTGTCGAAACGAAGGTGCGATTCCACAATTCTTGCGGCGAAGGATAGGCATTGATCTCGCCCTCCGTCCCGCTTTGCATATCCACACTGTAGATACGCTGCCCGTTGGTGGCGTAAGCAAACCGTGCGCGCAACTTGCTCGCATAAGTCTTCGCCTGTGCCAGCCCCTCGGTGTAAGGCAAATCCCAACGATTCGCCTCCACCACCGCCAGCTTGTGGTTGCGGTACACCAGCACATAGTCCGCGATCTCCGGCTTGCTGCGCTGCCCTGCACCTTGCAAGCGCCCCTCGGTGATGCGGTATTCTCGCATCACCCGGCTGCCCTCCACCACGCCCCAGCCTGCTGCTTTCAGCGCGGGGTCGATATGTTCGGCGCGGGTTTCGGCTTCGTTCATTGCTTATGATCTTTCTTCGAACTTTTTGCGCGCGGTGGTTTTGGCAATGCTCGTGCTACTCGTTCAAAGTCTTCATCCACCGGGCGAACCTCTGCGGCGGTCAGCGTCTTGTATTTGTCGTATTCCAGCTCGGCTCTGGTCTGCGCCATTTCGTGCGAGATACGACCGGCATGGGTAAGAATGTCGCGTTCATTGAGCGAGAGGAAACCGTCCAGTTTTTTCGTCCAATCCGCCATATGCATAGGCACACGCCGCATGGCTTGCCCCTCGGCAAAGACCAGATACTGCTCTACAAGATTATTAAGCGCCGCCAGTTCCGGCTCGGTGAGATAGTTTTTCGCGACGGACACATCCTGCTTGCGTATCGCCGCACCGCGCCAGTTCGTCAGCCCCAGATTGGGTTTGGTCGCACTTACACGGTCATGCACAATCTCGGCGGCGGTCTGTCCGGTGATCGCCCAATGCACCTTGTTTTGTACCGTCTTGAAAAAACCGATGCTGATTTCCTGCGTGGGATCGTAGTCGATACTGGTGGCGTAAATGTCCGTAATCTTCTGGTAAAAGCGCCGCTCGGAAGTGCGGATATCCTGAATCCGGCGCGTCAGCTCTTCGAAATAATCGAAGGGCTGGTCGGGGTTTTTCAGACGCTCGTCATCCAGCACAAAGCCCTTGACGATGTATTCCCGCAACCGCTGGGTAGCCCAGATGCGAAAGCGTGTTGCCACCACACTTTTCACGCGGTAGCCGACCGAAATGATGGCATCGAGGTTATATAGCTCTACCTGCCGCCGCACCGAACGGCTGCCTTCCTGACGAACTGTCAAGGATTCCTTGACAGTTGCCTCCCGCTCCAACTCCTGCTCTTCATAGATATTCTGGATGTGCAGGCTGATGTTCTGCTTGGTCGTCTGAAACAGTTCAGCCATATGCTGTTGCGTCAGCCAGACGGTTTCGCCTTCAAAGCGCACATCAATTTTCAGCTTGCCGTCTTCAGCCTGATAAACGAGGAACTGGCCGCCTGATGGAATTGGAGAATGCTCAGCCATGAAAACCCCTTGCAGCACACAACCCAACTTCAGCATCGCCCGCACTGACGCCAACCATTTTGGTGATACCGACAAAATGGTTCTCAACCACGCCCCAGCCTGCGGCTTTCAGCGCGGGGGCGATGTGTTCGGCGCGGGTTTCGGCTTCGTTCATTTAAGCCATATGAGTCAAGTGTGGGTCAAGTTATTCGTCAAGTGAGCCTAACGAAAGACCGCGCCAGAAGCTTTGATGTATTTGATGAAATTGATGCAGTGAACTGCAACGGTTGGTATCACGCACACGGCAGGAATTTTCCTCTTTGAAATAACTTGGGGCATATTGGTTTGCCGTTCTTCATCGGAAACCAATTCTGCCCCATGGTGTCGTGCCGTTGCGATAATCAGGATGTCGTTTTCGCCGACTCCTTTGGGATGGTAGTTGTCATCCACAATGCCTAGCAGCCCTTTGATGCGCTTGGCGTCCTGCAAGACAGCGTTATTTATTTCCAGTCGTTCAATATCTAGGTCTTTCAACCATTCGCCGCAATCCGGTGTTTTGCCTTGCACCTCTTCAAACGCCACACTCGGCATCACCAGTTGTTTCGATTCAATTTGACCCGCCATCCACTCCCACAAGCCGGGAAACTGCCCTATCGGATAGTTATCCCATGCATAGATCATGGAAGACGCATCAAACACCCGCATAGTAGCGCTCCAACTGGTGCAGGTCTTTAATCTTCAGGTTATCGAGATAGCCGCTCGCTTTGGCTAAGGTGATGTGGCGGGCATACAAAGAATCCAGCACCGTGCGCACAAAGGTGTCACCGAAAATATGCCGAGGTTCGCGATGACGCCATTCGCGGTTGCCTCCATCACTTACAACAATGACACTTTCCGCCGTCCATCTGCGATAAGCCTCGTAACGTGTCTGCGGCAAACGTCTTGCATCCAACAAGCGGCGCAAAATCATTTCGCCACTTACGCCCCATGCCTTGCGCTGATGTCCAAGCCAATGGTCGTATTGAGATACCTCATCAGGTCGCTCTGCATCATTGATGCTTGCCAAGAAAGCATCCGGCACTAACAAATATCCTGCAAACGCATTGGCCTCGCGCTCATGCCCGCGATGAGATTCCATATCGCGTTCATCATCAATGGAACTGGTCTTGTGCAACAACAAATGACCCAGCTCGTGCATGAGCGTGAAAGACTGCCGAGTATCCCAATCTTGTTTCTTGACGACAATTACCGGGCAAGTCTCGTCGTACAAAGAGAACCCAAGAATGGGATTCTCCTTGGCGATTTGCCATTTACCGTTATAACCATTGCTGCGGAAGACCAAGACACCGCGAGACTCCAACGCCTCACGGTAAGAATCAAAATCGTTCTGATCATTCAGCCCAAGCCACTGGCGCGCGATGCGCGCCGCTTCTTGCAGATTGTCAGCGGATAAATTGGGGGGAGTAAATTGAGGACGATCAGCGGCATCTAAATCTTCGCGCAAACTTAAATACACTTCGCGCTGTTTTTCTACCCGCTCAATCAACGCTTTGAGCTTGGCAGACAACTCCGGCTTCTGATTGGCAAGAGTACGAAACTGCGGAGAATGCACTTGAGCCTCATCCACCGGCCCTTCCTCAAGAAAGAACAGCACGCCCCTGCCGAAATGGCCCGCCAGCTTGCGCAACTGATTGAACGTCATTCCATCCTTGCCCGCCATCACATGCTCCATGGTGGCCGCAGAAATGCCTGTTTCAGCCGCAAGCTGATCCGGCGTAATGCCGAGATCGGCACAACACCAAGCAATACGGTCAGGGTTGATAGATTGGATACGTTCCATGCGGGCCATTATATCTGAGCAAGTTATCCACCGCCCAATGGGCATAAATGCGGTTTATTCAACTGGTGACGCCATGTCACCAGTTGAACGGTGTGTCGGTCGATGGCGTGAACATGTAAAGAAAACGGGATTTTCTTATCACGTCGTGGGTGACCTGTTCAAAAAATGGCGATTCTTTATCACATCCGAACCATATCGAGGACAAGCTCGATATGGTCTGGCAACCACACGACCATTTTTCCCGCTTAGGAAAAATGGTTCTCGGCTTCAAAGCATCCCGCTGAACGCCTGATGCAGCAGCGACTTCTTCAGTTCGGCTAGGGCGGCGAGCTTGCGCTGGTAGAGGGATTCGAGGCGTTGGGTTTCTTCCAATAATGACTCTAACGATGAAGCAATCATCTTCTGCTCTCGAATCGAACAAAGTGGTATCGGAAGCGTTTTGATTGTCACGCTCGACAAGTTTGCCTGTCGTGTTCCATTTGCTGTCGGATACAAAATATCAAGAAAAGCTCTCGACCTAAGGTAATGCAGTAAATAGTCACGATTCACAAGGTCTTCCCTGACTGAATCGAATTTTGAAATTCGCTGATTCATCAGTAGCGCATGTTCACATTTTGGAATTCTGACCGCATATCCATAATCTTCTTTTCCAGTTGTTCCTGTAAGTGACATGATGATGTCACCCTCGCTCAGAATGTATCTCTGGTAATCAACGGCAAATCTATCCGGGTAGAAGACAGGGTTGCGATCAAGATCAAGTTTGTTCCCATACAGATTGCCCATGCGTACCAATTGAGTGTCTGACTCCGGCACTGCATCTCCACTTTTGAATGCGAAACCATTGAGCAAATCACAAACATCACCAAGCGGCTTCTCCACCCCACCCTCGCCGCGCTGGGTGAAGACGGATTGCAGGTGGCTTTCGAACAGGGCGCGGGCGTTTTGCAGGTTTTGCTCGGCGGTGGCTTTGGCGGTGGCGATGCCGTCAAATGCTTCGTCGAGAATGCCGACGATGCCCTGCTGTTCGGGGAGCGGAGGGAACGGAATTCTCTGCGCTCTTACCTCTGCATCAGTTACCGCTGGATAACTCGCACCTTTTTGGAGTTGCTCCATATGCCCCATAAAGTTTTCAGTAAACAGAAAATAGAACAAAAATTTGTGGTCGATTTCTGTCTGTGGTCGGAGAACAAAATAGCCAGTGCTACAAACTTGTTTGTCCAAACTTTCTGGGACGACAGCAATTCGGTGCAGCGTTGGACGAATCGTCGCGAATATCACGTCGTTGGTTTTTACAAGTCGCCGCGCACGACTTGGCGCATCTTTTCCCTTTAGCGTTTGAGTTTCCTCAATCTGAAAAGCCGAGTTGGATACGCTTGATACGTCGATGTATTCGAACTTGGCTTCTGGAAATTGCAGAGGATTGGTCGTCTCAGTTTTTTGCAAAATCTCACCGAGCGTCTTGACCTGCCACCCTGTCTTCATCGCGCAGCACCCAAAGCACCGTCATTCCCGCGTAGGCGGGAATCCAGTGGGTTTAAATAAAAGGCATTTTTTAATTGCTGGATTCCCGCCTGCGCGGGAATGACGAGCGGGGAGGTTTGCGTTTTTTTCATAGCAATGCGCGTATGCCTTGTAGCACTTCCGCACTCTCCGCATCCAGCGCGGCGATCTCGTCCATGATGTCCTGCGGGCTGCGATGCACCACGGCTTCACCGCCATCGGGATTTTTCACCGACAAGTCATATGTCGCGGGATCGATACTTGCCGCTTCCACGCTCCAGCTCTTGGGCGAATCGGCGAAGGTCTTTTGCAGTGCGATGAATTCGGCGAGGTCGGCATCGTTGAGCGGGTTGGTTTTGCCCATGTTGCGGCCGGGTTCGAGCTGGTAGTACCAGACCTTGCGTGTCGGTGCGCCTTTCTCGAAAAACAGCACGACGGTTTTTACGCCCGCGCCTTGAAACGTTCCACCGGGGCAGTCGAGCACGGTGTGCAGGTTGCAGCTTTCGAGCAGGTGTTTGCGCAGGCTCACCGAGGCGTTGTCGGTGTTGCTGAGGAAGGTGTTCTTGATGACCACCGCGCCGCGTCCGCCCGCTTTCAAAAACTTGATGAAGTGCTGCAAAAACAGGAAGGCGGTTTCGCCGGTCTTGATGGGGAAGTTTTGCTGCACTTCCTTGCGTTCCTTGCCGCCAAAAGGCGGGTTGGCGAGGACGATGTCGAAGCGGTCTTTGTCCTGCACGTCGTTGAGGT
>CAZRZH010000046.1:0-17744 GCA_964604485.1 uncultured Sideroxydans sp. | reverse complement strand
TTCGGGGTTTTCCAGTGTGGTGACGGAGCGTTGCGGTTGCGGCAGGTCGGGCTTGATGGCGCGCAGTGCGCCGAACATCGTTTGCATGGCGGGTGATTGGTCCACGGGTGCCCAACTGGTGATGGCGATGCTGCCGCCCGGTTTGAGCGTGCGGTGTATTTCGGCGAAGCCGCGTTGCCTGTCGGGGAAGAACATGAGGCCGAACAGCGAGAAGGCGGCGTCGAAGGTGGCGTCGGCATAGGGCAGGGTCTGCGCGTCGCCGCAGTGCAGGGCGATGTTGCGGTGTCCGGCTTGTTCGATCTTGTTGCGGAAGATGGCGAGCATGGCTTCGGAGAAGTCGATGCCGTGTATTTGCTCGGCATGTTGCGCGAGCCGCAGCGCGAGTGTGCCGGGGCCGCAGGCGACGTCGAGCACGGTTGAGTTGGGTTTGAGTTTGCTCGCCGCGATGGCTTCGTCGGCGAATTGCTCGAACACGAGCATGGTGGTCTCGGCGTAGCCGTCGGCGACGAGGTTCCACGGTTCGCTGGTGGAGAGGGGGTTGGCGGGTTGGTTCATGTGCGACGCAACCCTTGCAGAATGAGTTGCTGTAATTTACTGCTGTCGGCGCGCTGCACGCAAAGGATGGAGGCTTCGATATAGGTGTTCAGGCCGGAGGGCCCTTCTGCCAGTGCTTGGCTGTAATCGATGGGTTCGTAGCCGTTGTACACGGCGATGAGGTCGAAGAACAATCGGGTGATGCGTCCGTTGAGTTCGTAGAAAGGGTGCAGGGCGATCAATTCGGACTGGTAATGGGCGAGGCGTTCGGCAAATTTCTCCACTATTCCACCAGCGGCTTGTTTCAGGTATTGCTCTTGTTCCAGTTCGCGGAAGATGCGTTTGGCTTCGTGTTCAAGGTAGGCAGCGCGGCAGAACAGCGAGCCGCCTTTGCTTATGTCGACGGTGCGGTACAGTCCCGCCCAGTTGTACAGGGTTTCGTATGTGTCGCGGTGCAACGCTTTGTAGTAGTCCTCGTCAAAGCGAGTGGTGGGGTCGAGTTCGGTGATGAAGCGGGTGTAGGCTTGTTGCAGTAGCGAGCTTTCTACTTCGTGCAGCAAGTCTGGCGTTTCTATTCCCAAGCGATTTTTGGGAATGTCGGTGTCGGTTAGATAGATGTCACTTTCTGTGAACTGATACTTTGACACGGTGCTGTTCCATCAATGCTTGAGCCTGTTTTTTGACGGCGGTGGACTGCACGGGCTTATAGCCTTCGATCTGCATTGAGGTCTGAACAGCTTGGGCGATCTTCTGGTTTAGGCTGGTGCTGACTTGCATCATTTTCTCCCAATGGGACAGGTTTTGTTGTTGCAAGTTGATTGTATCAAACCCGGCTGTACCACATGTCCATTTGTCAGGCGCTCTTGACACTTAGCTCTCTATCTATAGCTGCGCCGCCGCTTTACAAATCTTTACCTTGCGTACAAACCGCCGCAAAGGCGCGCTTTTAAAGTGTCACTCAGCCGCTACACACGGTGCGGCATCAACCGATTTAGGAGAAAAAGATGAGTGAGCAAACCACTAACACGCAGGATACGAACACCGAAGGTAAAGACCGTTGCTGCGGAAGCAACAGACATGAGCGCCATTGCCATGGTGGGCATCGCGGTCGCTGCTTCGGAAAAGTGCTGGGCGTCATGCTGGTATTCGGCCTCGGTTTTTTTGCGGGCAAATCGTATGCCTGTGAGACAGGCTGGGGACATCACGGTGGGCCGGAGGCGTTCATGTCTGGCAAGCCGATGGATGTGGAGCAGATGAACAAGTTCGCGGACAAACGTTTGCAACACATGCTGGACGATGTGAAGGCGAACGATGAGCAGAAGGCGAAGACATTCGCCATCGTGAAAGCTTCGCTGGAGAAGGGTGCGCCGCTGGCCGAAAAGCTGCGCGATAACCATGTGCAGTTACGCAAGCTGATGTCTGCGGCGAGCATAGACAAGGTCGCTATCGAGGCTTTGCGTGCAGAGCAGATCAAACTGGTGGATGAGACGAGCAAACTGATGACGCAGACCCTGCAAGATGTGGCCGAAGTGTTGACTCCGGAGCAACGCGCCAAGCTGGCCGAGAAGATGGAGAAGCGTCACGGCTGGATGCAGCACGGTTAAATGGTTATTCAGTATTTTGCATGGGAAATAAACACACCATTCATCAAGCCGGAAGTTAGGACTTTTCACCAAGTGTTCCCCCACCCTAATCCCTCCCCCGGTGGGAGAGCAACCGTGTTTCAAGTCAAGCGAATTTGGGATTCCACGACGTATTGTTTTTCAACATTGAATTCATGATAGTTAACAACTTTCTCATGCAAGCAACGATCACGACCTTGGGTGGTTTACCCGCCTTTTTCAAGCGATCCGCAAATGCCTTGATCGGTTCGTTGTGTTGTATTGACGAGACCGCAGCCATGTATAACACCGCACGTACCTCAGCTCGCCCGCCCCAGATAATTCGCTTTCCGCGATGCTTTCCACTGTCGTTTGCCAGTGGTGCAACGCCTGTTAGAGCAGCGATTTCGCGGCGGTTCAGCGTTCCCAGCTCCGGGCATTTCGCCAGCATGGTCAGGGTGGTTACAGCGCCCACTCCGGGTATGCCCCGTAGCAGGTCATCCTTGGTTCGCCACACATCCGAAGCGCGCAAACGTTTGGACAGGTCGTTGTCAATTTCGGCAATTCGCTTGTCCAGCCATGCGATGTGTCTGTTCAGATTCTTTTGCAGCGGCTTTGAGGCCGCCGTGCCAAGCCGGAGGGTTTCTTGAACCCGCATGTCTATCAACTGGCGACGCCGACTCACCATGTCATTCAGGGCGCAAGTGTCCTCATCTTTGAGCGGGCGCGCTTGTGGGCGAATCGCTTTGGCAAATGCAGCCAGCATTTGGGCATCAACTTGATCCGTCTTGGCCAGTCGTCCGGTGGCTTTGGCAAAGTCGCGCGCTTGGCGCGGGTTGATGACGGCAACCGGCAAACCCTTGCTGACCAGTTCCGTCGCTATGCGGACTTCCAGCCCGCCCGTGGCCTCCATCACAATCAGCGTCGGGCTGGCTTCTTTCAGACATCCAACGATTTGACTGATGCCAGCCTCGTCGTAAGCCACATGCAACGTCTGACCTATTGGCTCGATGCTCACGTCCAATGTGGATTTGGACACATCAATGCCGACAAACTTCTCCACGATCGTTTCGTTCATGGCACCCCTCCTTGCAAAAATGCGGGCTTATCTGCCCAAGCAACCGTTCGGGTTATCACTGAAAAACCGGCACGACGCTCCTTGCTCTCCCACGGGCTTGGTGTCCCCAGGGACTATCGAGCTGTCGGGCTGGGCCAGATAAGATTAACCAACATTAAACTCAACCTTGTCCAGCAAAACGAAACATACAAGGGACTTAACCCAAAGCCTCTACGCTCTAACTCCCTCTCCCACCGGGGGAGGGCTGGGGTGGGGGAACACTCTTCGTTCCACTGCTAACAGTAAGGAAGGGAATGGCGATCGCTAGTTGCTAGCTGACGAATGCCCCGCCCCGCTTGGTATGATGCGGGGCATCTTTTTGGGAATCTCACATGAACCATCACATCCTTATCATTGACGACGACGAACGCCTGTGCGCGATGTTGCAACAGTATCTGCGCGATGACGGTTATCGCGTGGCCGCGCGCCATACTATCGCCAGCGGCTTGCAGGCTTTGAAGCAGGAAGACTTCGATGCGCTGGTGCTGGACCTGATGTTGCCGGATGGCGACGGGCTGGATGCCTGCCGCCAGTTGCGCGTCTTTTCCACTATCCCGGTGCTGATGCTCACCGCGCGCGGCGAGGCGATGGATCGCATCCTTGGCTTGGAGATGGGCGCGGACGATTATCTGCCCAAGCCGTTCGAGCCGCGCGAATTGCGGGCGCGCTTGAAGGCCATCTTGCGGCGCGGCAAGGTCGGCAATGGTGATGTGTTGCGCTTCGGCAAGTTGGAGATCGACCGTGGCGCGCGACAGGTGCGCGTGGATGGCGCGGTGTGCGAGATGACTTCGTACCAGTTCGATCTGTTGCTGGCGCTGGCAGAGAAGCCGGGGCGGGTGATGAGTCGTGAGCATCTGCTGGATGTCGTGAAAGGCGAGCCGCTGGAAGCATTCGACCGCTCTATCGACGTGCACATTTCGCGCATCCGCGCGACCATCGAAGAAGACCCGAAACATCCGCGCCGCATCATCACGCTGCGCGGCGCGGGTTATGTGTTCGCACGCAATCAGGATGGCGAGGAGGCGGCATGAGGAAACTCTATTTCCAGATCTACATGGGTGTGATCGCCAGCCTCGCGTTGCTGGTGGTGTTGGCGGGCGTTTTCTGGCATTTCCAAGGACAGCACTCTCCGCAAAGCGAGGTGATGCGCACGGTGCGCGATGTGATCGTGCTGGCGCTGCCCGCACCCGATGCACCTGCCGCACAGCAACAGAGTGTGCTGGAAAAACTGGCGCGCCCCGCATTGCCGCGCATCTCGCTGTATTCCGATGATCGGAGATTGCTGGCGCATGCGGGCACTCCGCTGATGGCGCCGCCGGCGGATGCGCGCGACAACGATTGGCTGCACCGTCACGGCCCCGATTCGGCATGGGCTTTACATCTGCCCGATGGCCGCTGGTTGTTGGCACAGCCCAGACACAGTCCGCCGAGCATGCCGTTCCCCTTCATTCTGATGCTGGTGTTGATCGGGCTGGTGGTCGCGGTGGTGGCCTATCCGGTGACGCGGCGCATGACGCGCCGTCTGGAAAATTTGCGGCAGGCGGTGGAGGCGCTGGGCGAGGGCGATTTCAAGACGCGCGTGGAGACCAAAGGATGCGACGAGGTGTCGTCGCTGGCGAAGAGTTTTAATCAGGCAGCGGAACGCGTCGAGTCGCTGTTGCTGGCGCACAAACAATTGCTGGCGAACGCCTCGCACGAGTTGCGTTCACCGCTCACACGCATCCGTCTTGCGCTGGAGTTGCAGGCGGAGCGACCCGTGCCCGAACTGCAAAAGGAGTTGCGCCGTGACATTGCCGAGCTGGATCAACTCATCGAGGAGATTCTGTTGGCAAGTCGATTGGATGCGATGCGCGAACCGCTGCAAACGGCGGATGTCGATCTGGCAGCGCTGCTGGTCGAGGAGTGCGCGCACAGTCATGCACAGTGCGAAGCGGTACTGCTGAACATCCAGGGCGATGATCGTCTGCTGCGGCGTTTGCTGCGTAACCTGCTGGAGAACGCCAAGCGCCACGGCGGCGACGGGGTGCAAGCCAGTCTGACGCAGGATGCGGGGACGGTCGTGATTCAAGTGTGCGACAACGGCAAAGGCATCGCGGCAGAAGAGCGCGAGTCCATCTTCGAACCGTTCTATCGCCCGGCGGGCAGCCGTGAAAAGGAAGGCAGTTACGGGCTGGGTCTGGCGCTGGTGCGGCAGATCGCTCAGCGGCACGGCGGTAGTGTGTCTTGCCTACCGCGCGCGGCAGGTGGTGCATGCTTCGAGGTGAGGTTGCCGCTGGCTTGATGCAGTGTGATGTGAATTTGGACGGAAATTGGTGTTCTGGTTCACACGCGTTCATCTAGCATCGCGGCGAATTCATGGGCGAATCGATGTGCATCGCCGGGCCATCTCGCGGAAAGGTAGTTACCGTCCCTCACGACAAAGCCGCGTTCGAGGTGCGTCGGGGAATCGCGCAAGAGAGCCATCGGTCCTTCCTGAAAGTCATTCGGGTGGGCAAGCGCACGGGTGACTTCTTCCTGCACGGTTATGGGGTAGGTCCGATAGTAGTTGCCTAGCCAAAGCGCGGTGAGTGCCCATCCGCTGAGTTCGAGCGTGCGCGTCAGGGCGGTGGTGCGTCGGCCATGCAGTACGGAGCGGCCATCGGCACCTCGTGAGCGTGCCGCCAATATCACGCCGTGGCAGATTGCACCGACGGGAAGCTGGCGCGTGAATGCTGCGGCTACCGTTGCTTGAAGTTGGTGCGACTCTAGATAGGTCTTCATTCCCGCCGCGTGCCCGCCCGGAAGTCCAATGGCATCCACTTCCGCGATGTTGATTTGATCGTAACTCAACGGGCGCATGAACTCTGGAGAGGCGATCATGCTGGCGTAGGCGGCGCGCCCGTTGTCGTCTGCGCGAAGTAATTCTTTCCACGGCCCCAGTCCGCTGCCGTGAAGCATGCGCGCATCGGCTTGCGCAGGTTTGCCGTCGGGGGTGGCGAAGCGCACCTCATGGTCGCAGCCTGTGAGTATCTGCCAAGGAACAGCGGTCTCTGTGGGATCGAAATCGAAACTGGGTAGCGGAATGAGGATGATGGACATTGCGTGGTGAAAGGCGGGTTTGTTCTATGTCTTTTTCAGCTTTAGCGCATTTCTATCGAAAGCAACACCGTCCCATCCGTGCTTGATGAAGTTGCGGGTGTTCTGGCGGTCGCGTCCGCGCTTCTTGTAGAGCAGGCTCATTATTCCGATAAACAACAAGCCGCACACGAAGCTGTAGCCAGATTTGACTAGGATGCTCAGGTTGTCACCCTCGGAGGGAGGACGGAACAGCGGCATGTCGTAGCGTAAGTTCATGCTTGTATCGGAGAAGCTTTTAGATGAAGAGTATTTTGATGCCGATCAGGATCAGCACCACCCCGCCGAATATCTCGGCTTTGTTCTCCAGCCACGTTCCACTTTTGTTGCCGATCAACACTCCCGCCCAACTGAAAACGAAGGTGGTGACGCCGATGATAAGGCAGGCCAGGTAGGCATCAATGTCGAGCAGGGTCAGACTGAAGCCGGCAGCCATGGCATCGATGCTGGTGGCGATGGCGAGCAGGAGCATCATCTTGTGGGTAAGGGCGGCGATGTCTTCTTCAATCCCTTCTTGCAATCCCTCATAGATCATCTTGGCGCCGATCAGCGCCAACAATCCAAAAGCGATCCAATGGGCATACGCATCGACCCAGCCCAAGACTCCCCTGCCGCCGAGGTAACCCAGAAATGGCATCAGGGCTTGGAACCCGCCAAAATAGAGACCGGCTTTTAAGCCCAAGCCGCGTGTGTTTCCTTTGGAGCCGAGTCCGATGGAAACGGCGAAGGCATCCATGCTGAGTGCGATTGCCAGCACAATTACTTCGAACATTGCGTTGACCTTCCGGTGGATTTATTCATGGTTGATTTTGGGAAACACTTAGGATGGAACTTCAGGGCGCCTCTAATAATTCAAAGTTCTAAGCAAGACAAGGCGCGAACGAAAAATTGCGACGCAGCATATGTCGGATATGTAAGGAGTAATTTTTCGTGAGCAACGCCGTATTGCGACGAAATTTGGATTATTAGAGGTGCCCTTCAAGACCTTCCACACTGATGCTGTCAGGCAACGCGCCCGGATTCAAACGCCGTGCGCAATATTTCATCAACTCTTCTTCCGTTGCCGCCAGATTGCGGTGCAGTTTGATCATCGCACGCAAGCGAATGATGCCGTGCGCGTCTGTTTCACGCTGAACCCGCGCCAGCGCGATAGCGGGATGTTCATACAAGGCGTCTTCGATCTGTCTGGGGTAAACGCGCAGGCCGTCGCGCAGCAGCATGTTTTCCTTGCGTTCAATGATAGTAAAAAAGCCGTTTTCGTCCATGCTGGCGATGTCGCCCGTGGCGAACCAGCCTTCGCGCAATACACGCGCCGTGGCAAAAGTGCTGCGGGCATCGGAGCCGCCATAACCGGCGAACACTTGCGGGCCGCGCACCCAAAGTTCGCCCACCTGGTCGGGTTCGAGCGCGCTGCCATTGTCGAGATCAACGATCTTGGCTTCGGTGTCGGGCAGGGGCAAGCCCACCACGCCGCTCTGCCGCCGTCCCGCCAGCGGCATCGCCAATACGGCGGGTGACGCTTCGGCGACACCGTAAGCTTCGATCAAACGGCCACGGGTGATCTTCTCGAACATCTCGCGAATTTCCAGCGCCAGCGGCGCACCGCCCACCGCACATACGCGGATCGAAGCCAGCCCGAAACGGCGCACGCCGGGTGTTTGCGCCAGCTGTTGGATGATGGGCGGTGTGGTGGGGAAATACGTGGGTTGCAGTTTTTTGATGGTCTTCAGCAACAGCGGGATGTTGGTTTCCGGCAGCAGGATCAGGGTCGCGCCCAGATACACACCCAGATGTAACAGCCCCGTCAGACCGTATGCCAACGACAGCGGTTGTTGAGCCAGGAAACGTTCCGCACCCGGTCTGGATTCAGGCAGCCAATGGCGCAATTGCAGAGCGTTCGAAGCCAGATTGCGGTGCGTCAATGGGACGGGAAGCGGCGGGCCGCTGCGACCGTACGAATACACGATGGCCGCCACTGCCTCGACCGACAGATTCACCTCGGGCGGGAAGATATTCCCGCGTGCCAACACCTGCTTGAACTTGACATAGCGACGATGCAGTTTGCTGTTTTGTTTGTCCCGCACAAACCACGGCAACCAGTGGCCGTCCTGCACGTTGTGCAGCAGGGCGAATTTCAGCTTTTCGCGCCAGCCCATGTGATCCATGCGCGACGCGAACACCACGCGGCGCAAACCGGCCGTGCGATCATCGGATGGCAGTGACTGGCGCAGATTTTCGTAGTGGTCCGTGGTGGTGATCAGCATCACCGCTTTGGTGTCGGCGATACGCTCGAACAAAATCTCTTGGGTTGTGTTGGCGTCGGTCAACACCGCGATGCCGCCCATCTTGAGGATGCCGTAATACGCGATGATCCAGTTCGGCATGTTTGGCATCGCCAGCACCACGTGTTCACCCGGTTTGATACGCAGAACCAGCAAACCGTTGGCGAAGCGGTTCGCCAGCCGGTCAATGCTGCGCCAGTCCAGCTTGCCGCCAAAATAATCCACTGCCGGTGTCCGGGCAAAACGTCGTGCGGTGGCTTCGAGCAGGCGCGGCAAGGCGACGCTGGGATGTTTGATGCGGTAGGGCGTGCGGGTGTCGTAGAACTTCAGCCAGGGACGCTCCGCTTCCAGTGTTTTGAGCGCGGCCCTGCGTTGCAGTTTTTTTTGCGATTTGTATTCGGCCAGCATCAGCGGATCGAACTGCGCCTGCAGGAAGCGTTCGATGCTGCGGTTCACCGCGTCCGGCCTTTCCACCATCACTTGATGTGCCGATACCGGGATCACCACTTCTTCCACATCCGGGATCAGCTTGGCGACTTCCTTGTACGAAGTTTGCGAGAACAGGATGTCGCGTTGCCCGAGGATCACCATGCTGGGTGTCCGGATGTTCTTTAGATATTCGGTGCCGTCCCACACCGCTAACCCGTTCTTGTTTTGCAGATACACCACGTGGGCCGGAGGATAGATGCGCGCGGAGTTGAAACCGATGTAAGGCAATAGCTTGCGCAGCCAGTTCAGAATTCGCGGCGGCACGCTCAATACCATCCTTCCCGCCCAGCGCAATTTGAAACGCACCGCGGATGAGATGACGATCAGGGCGGTGACACGGCCGGCATGTTTTTGAATAAACAGAGAGGAGACGGCGCCGCCGAAAGAATGGCAAACCAGGATGAAATATTTCGGCACTTGCAATACGTCCAGTGCGGCTTCCATATCCGCCACCAGTTCCGGGACATCGTAGCGCGCCCCGTCGGCTTCGGTGGGGGCATCGGTGTAGCCGTGGCCGCGTAAATCGAGCGCGATAACGCGGTAGTCCACTTGGAAATGTTCCAGCTGATTTTCCCAATACGCTGCGCGCCCGCCAAAGCCGTGAATGAACACCATGGTTTGCGCGGCATCGCGCGCACCCGAATCGACCACGCTCATCTCCAATGCCTTGCCTCCCGCCAGACGATTGGGGAGCTTGATGGTGTAACGGTGCAGGTCGACATCGAATCTCATGGGCGCATTGTATGCAAACTCGCGCGGCGGGCAATCATAAATTGTGATTGAGGCAGGGGTGGCCGAGGGTATTGCGTAGCGAGCCGATTGGTTTGACTTGTATTTGAAAAAGCCACGATCCTGAAATGGGGCAGGCGGCAGGTGCCATCCCCCTTAATTTTCCAGCCAGCAAGGATGCGATTGCGTAAAATGCCGGACGCAGAATATCGCGCGTATCCACGAAGCACTTTTGCCGGTTGGCCAATCCCTTCTTCCGCTCATCCCGCCTTGATTACTGAAGTCGAACGTTTCTTTTCCGATCAGAGCCCGCTTGCCGGGATGGTGTCGTCGTTCCGTCCGCGCGTCCAACAACGCGACATGGCGAGGGCGGTGGCCGAGGCGATCCGCGACAACGCGATTCTCGTGGCCGAGGCGGGAACCGGCACCGGCAAGACTTTCGCCTATCTGGTGCCCGCGCTGTTGGCGGGCGGCAAGGTGATTGTTTCCACCGGCACCAAGAACTTGCAGGATCAACTGTTCCAAAAAGATCTGCCGATGGTGCGTGATGCGTTGAAAGCGCCGGTTTCGGTGGCGCTGCTCAAGGGGCGGGCGAACTATGTTTGCCACTACCATCTGGAGTTGGCGCAGTCGAACGGGTTGTTCAAGACACGCGAGGATGTGCGCCATCTGGCCAAAATTGTCCAATACGCGAAGGTGACCCACAGCGGCGACAAAAGCGGGCTGGCCGATGTGCCGGAGAACGCGCCGATCTGGATGCACGTGACCTCGACGCGCGACAATTGCCTCGGGCAGGAATGTCCGAATCACAAAGATTGTTTCGTGCTCAAAGCCCGCAAAGAGGCAATGGACGCGGACGTGGTGGTGGTCAATCACCATCTGTTTTTTGCCGACGTGATGTTGCGCGACGAGGGCGCGGCGGAATTGCTGCCCGCCTGCAACACGGTGATTTTTGACGAGGCACATCAATTGCCGGAGACCGCCAGTCTGTTTTTTGGTGAGAATATTTCCACCGCTCAATTGCTTGATTTGGCCAGCGATGCGCGCATCGAGGCAATCACGTCGGCAAAAGATTTTGCGGCATTGCCGGTGGCCTGCGATGAACTGGAAAAAGCGTCACGCGATTTGCGCCTGGTGTTTAAAAAAGAAGGGCGTCTGCCGGCGGAGGGCGCTGAAAATATCAAGGAATTTGCCCCCGCATTGCAGGTACTTGCCGGGAAGCTGGACAAACTTGCCGGGTTGTTGGAAAAACAGGCGGAGCGTAGCGAGGGGTTGGAGAGTTGCTGGCAACGTGCGCTGACGCTGGCGCAACAACTGAAGCAGTGGCACGTCGGCGGCAGTTCCGCCGAAACAACGACGGGCGGGGAGGCTGCCGTTGTGCGCTGGCTCGAAGTTTTTCATCACTCCTTGCAACTCAATACCACACCGCTTTCGATCGCCGAAATTTTTGCCAAGCAGATCAGCGGCCATCCGCGCGCCTGGATATTCACTTCGGCAACGCTGGCGGTGAAGCAGAATTTTTCCCATTACCAGACCGAGATGGGACTGCTGGATGCGCGCACCGCGTGTTGGGACAGTCCGTTCAATTATCCCGAGCAGGCACTGTTGTATGTGCCGCAAAACCTGCCTGAACCGAACAGCGAGGGTTACACCGAAGCGGTGGTGCTGGCGGCGTTGCCGTTGATCGAAGCCAGCAAGGGCCGCGCGTTTTTGTTGTTCACCAGTTTGCGCGCGATGCAGCGTGCCTACGACATCCTGCAGGCGGAGTTCGACAGCAAGAATCTCAAATATCCGCTGATGATCCAGGGCGAAGGTTCGCGCAACGAACTGCTGACGCGTTTTCGCGAACACGGCAACGCGGTGTTGCTTGGCAGCCAGTCTTTCTGGGAAGGGGTGGACGTGCGCGGCGAGGCTTTGTCACTGGTCATCATCGACAAGTTACCGTTCGCGCCCCCCGATGATCCGGTGCTGGCGGCGCGTATTGCGGAGCTGAACCGGCAAGGCCGCAACGCGTTTATGGAATACCAATTACCGCGCGCCATCATCAATCTCAAGCAGGGTGCCGGGCGGCTGATACGCGACGAAAATGATCGCGGTGTGCTGATGATCTGCGACCCGCGCCTCATCGGAAAACACTACGGGAAACGCATCTGGCAGAGTTTGCCACCGTTCAAACGCACGCGTGACGAGGCGGAAGCGGTGGGATTCTTTACGGCTTCCTGAACTCAAAGTGTCGCGAATCGTCCCCGTTTGAGCCTGCGCTGTTTGTACTAAGCAGAATAGTAGGAGCATACGATGCGCCAATTCCGGGGTGGATTTAAAATCGGGCGACCCTTATTGTAAGTAACCCAAGACCGATGGATTCCAAATTACTGACCTTTCTAAATGGCGACGAGAAGGTTTATCCGCATCTGCTCGAAGCTAATTTTCCGCGCGTGTTCAACCGGCTTGTCGAGTTGTTGAACACACCGCACATAGATGCGTATTTGCAAGATTTGATGGTGGACAAACGCGGCGGGGACAGGGCGGGGTTCCCACCCGATGCGGCGATGGAGATCATCCGCCTCAGTAATTTCATCGACGAGATGCACGGTCCGAAGAAACAGTCGAATGCCTGGAGCGATGTGCCGGAATACAAGCGCGACGAGGTCTCGGGTTTTGGTTATGAGTTCACACCGCAAGGGTTGCTGAAGTCTATCGAGGAAGGAAACGAGGACGCGGTACATGCATTTTTGTCCTGCGGTGTGGATCTGGAAGTGCGCGACGAGCGCAACTGGACACCGCTGATGATCTCGTCATTCAACGGCAATGAGGAGTTCGCGCTGTTGCTGATCAAGTGCGGTGCCAAAATCAATGCCCGTGACAAGAACGGGTATGCGCCGCTGCACTGGGCGGCGTTCAACGGCTACGCCAATGTGGTGAAAATATTGCTGGATAAAGGGGCCGATCCCAACACGCAAAGTCAATATGGCTGGACCGCGTTGATGCAGGCTGCGACCCGAGGACATATGTTGGCTTGCGAATGTCTGATCGAACGCGGGGCCAATGTGAATCTGGCAAGTTTTGACGAATGGACCGCGTTGCACAAGGCGGCCAATAACGGACACACCAGTATCGTCAAAATATTGATCGAGAATAAAGCTAATCGCAACGCAAAATACAAAGACGGTAGCGAAGCACTCGATCTGGCGATCAAGGCCGGCCATAGAGAAATCATCGCGCTATTGAATCCGGGACAGTCGACGGCGAAGAACCTTTAAGCCGGATGTTGGTTCACGGGTGTCTATCAAAAACCGTTTCGGGAAAGTAACCAGGCTAACCCGCCCATCGCGCCAAAGAAAATCGTCAGGTGTATCCAGGTCCAGATCGAAAATCGGCGAGCGAGATTTTCCGGCGACAGATTGCTGATCAGGAAAAGTCGCCCGTCTTGCGGGTTGGTCAAATAATGTGTGTCCGGTTCGGCACGGATTTCGGCAAGTCGCTTGTTGGCTTCGCGTTTTGCAGCCAATCTGGCCAGCATCCATTCATCCATATCGAGCAGGCCGTTGTTGTTCAGGTCGAAGCGTTTGAGCAAGTTCGCGTTATCCAGCTTCCATTCGTACAACACTTGTTTGACCAATTCATTTTGGGTAATCGTGGCGGTGCTTCCGCCTGACGTCCTGAATTCCCCCAACAAATAGATCGCGTCACGCTCCAGCAGTTTCCATTCGGTGTAACGATATTCACCGCTTTGCCAGGTATCTTTGTGTTGCGTGATGATCTCCGCGCCCTGCGGGTCGATGACACATTTTCCACTGTCGTCACGGACCATGAAGTGAGCATCACTTTCACCCGACTCGATCGTTTTCCATTCGTTCTTGTGATTCTTTTTGTCGACTTTATAGCGATACCACAGACAAGGCAGCATCGAATATTTCGCCAGGATGGGTGAGTTCAACGGCATTGCATCGCCGATGAGTTCGACATAGCCCTGAGCGGCGGAAACAACCCGTGATGTGGGCGTGCCGTTGATGAGACGCACCCGATGCAGGGCAGAGTGCCAGGCGAACAGGCTGATAACTGCCATGCTGCCGAGACACCAATACCAGGCAGTGGGCGAGTTGAAATGAAAACCGGCGAACAGCAAAAGGAGCTGCCCGCCGGAAGTGATGAGTTGCGCGTAACTGCGCCGCAGAGAGGTCAGCATAACTTTCCCCGTTGCGGCATGACTGGGTGTTGATTAGAAGCGGAAACCCAACTTGAAACTGAAGGAGTTCGCCGAGCCGGTCTTGTCATATTCAGCTGCCAAATTGGTTAGTCCGAAATTCAAGTTTCCGCCAACGAACATTTTTTTCTGGGTGAAGCTTTCAGCGGTCAAACCAAGTGAAGCATCTGGTGTGCTGTTAACCCAAACTTGCCCGACACCGGCGTAAGGCGTAAACATGGCTAGGCCTTTTGAAATCGACAGATCAACACCTTTTGTATCAAAGGTAAGTTTGTTTACGCCACTCAGTTTGGTTATCGAGCCACGAACTGCGATGGCGGGTAATGCGATACTTCCGGGCAAGAATGCATACTTCAATTCCCCGCCGATCAAGCTAATTCCGGTAGTGGGGACAGCAGAAGCGAAAGCGCTGATATCGATATCCAAAGGCAAACCCTTGGTCACATGCACTTTAGGGACGTATAAATTGCTCAAGTCGGTGCCACTGATCGTTTTCCACAATGAGGCGCTCTTGGCTAATTCGGTGCGAGTTACTTCCACTCCAAGATCAAAACCCGTAATGCCCATGGATTCTGCCGGGGAGATGGCTTTATAGCTCAGTGCGGACCCGAGATCTTCGGAAAGATTGCGAAAATTAGTTTGCTGTGATGCCCCAAGTAATTTGCTGAGGTCAATGCTGCCAGCCATCACGGGTTGAGAGATGCCTAATGCGACGGCCAATACGAGCAGTTTCTTCATGGTGTGTTTCCTTTTTCTTCAGTTATAAATGAACCCGGCAAGCTCAATACCGTTGTCCAACTCGACAAGGGCGGTGCTAGGAGTTGATATGTCGCGGTTAGTTCCTAGCTGAACAACGACTTGATATCGACGTCGGTCTTTTCTGCGGCGGCGAATTCTAGCAGGGGTTTGGGTTGGTAAGCGAACATGTTGGCGATCAGCACGGCGGGGAATTGTTCGATGCCCACGTTGTAGATGTTCACCGATTCGTTATACAACTCGCGGCGGTCGGCGATGCCGTTCTCCAAACCGGTAATCCGGTTTTGCAGTTGCATGAAGTTTTCGTTGGCCTTCAATTCGGGATAGGCTTCCGCCACCGCGAACAGGCCGCCCAGGCTGGCGCGCATCAAACCTTCCGCTTTACCCAGTGCTGCAATGTCTTGTCCCTCGCGTGCGCTCTGTACTTGCGAACGGGCGGCGATAACACGTTGCAATGTCTCCTGTTCAAACTGCTTGTATTGCTTGCACACTTCGACCAGTTTGGGCAGTTCGTCGTGGCGCTGTTTGAGCAGCACATCGATGTTAGCCCACGCCTTGCTGACGCCATGTTTGAGACTGACCAGATTGTTGTACAGGCTGATGCCATAGATCAGCGCGACAATGCAGATGCCGAGAAGAATGAGTGAACTGCCCACAGTGAGTCTCCTTGTTGAGTTGGCTGCGGGAGGCATGATAACGCATTTATATTGTTGGCTGAGTTCACAAATTGCGGAGAGTAATATACGGCTTCATCGGTATTTGGAGGGGGCGAGATGTCTGTTAAAAAATTTCCCACGCTGTTCATTCCGCACGGGGGCGGACCGTGTTTCTTTATGGAATCCCCGCACGGTTATCCGCCAAATTTGTGGGACAACCTGGCCAACTATCTGCGCGGCATTCCCGCTGCAATCGGACAAGAGCCGCGCGCCGTGCTGGTGGTCTCGGGCCATTGGGAATGTGATGAAGCGACCGTGCTGAATGTTGAACATCACACGTTATTGTTCGATTACTACGGGTTTCCCGAACATACTTACCATCTGACCTATCCGGCATCGGGTTCTTCCAAAGTCGCCGAACGGGTGCTTGAGTTACTTGGGCAGGCTGGAATTCGACACAGCCAAGAACGACAGCGCGGGTTGGATCACGGGGTGTTCGTACCGTTCAAATTGATTTATCCGGACGCGGATGTACCCATCGTGCAGTTGTCTTTGAAACACACTCTTGATGCGGGTGAACATTTGGCGATAGGTCGGGCGTTGGCGCCATTACGTGACGAAGGCGTGTTGATTGTGGGCAGTGGCAACAGCTATCACAACTTGCGCGAATTTTTTTCGCCCGATGCGGCGGCAGGTGAAGCTTCGGCGGAGTTTGATGCCTGGTTGGGTGTCGCTGTCGCAGAGTCACCGGCAGAGCGAGATCGTTTGTTGTGTAATTGGCAGAATGCGCCCGGAGCACGCGCCTGCCATCCCCGCAGCGAACATCTGATACCCCTGATGGTCGCAGCCGGTGCGGCGGGAGAGGATGCCGGAAAAGTCACTTACCACGAGCAGATGTTCGGCAAGATGTTCTCCGGGATCCAGTTCGGATAGATATTTTGTAGGGCGTTCAAAAGAACTTGCCCACCCTACAAAACAAAGCGCCCTAACCGAAAAATTCCTTCACCTTTGACATCCATGATTTTGCACGCGGACTGTGACGTGCTGTGTCCTGTGCGCTGATCTCTTCAAACTCACGCAGCAGTTCTTTCTGGCGCTCGGTCAGTTTTGCAGGTGTCTCCACTACCACATGGCAATGCAAATCCCCGTGTGTGTGGGTGCGCATACCCTTGATGCCTTTGCCGCGCAGCCGGAAAATTTTGCCGCTTTGCGTCTCGGCGGGAATCTTGATACTGGCCTTGCTATCCAGCGTCGGGATCTCGATCTCGCCCCCCAGCGCCGCAGTGGCGAAACTGATCGGCATCTCGCAATGTAAATCGTCGCCTTCGCGCTGGAATACGCTGTGCGCTTTGATATGGATCTCCACGTACAGATCGCCATGCGGTGCGCCGTGGCTGCCCGCTTCGCCGTGCCCGCTATGGCGCAATCGCATGCCGCTGTCGATGCCGGCGGGAATCTTGATTTCGAGCGTCTTGTGTTTCTTCACGCGACCGGAACCTTGGCAATCTTTGCACGGTGAAGTGATCTGCTTACCGCTGCCGTGACAACGCGGACAGGTTTGCTGAACTGAGAAAAAGCCCTGTTGCATACGCACTTGGCCGTGCCCCGCGCAAGTCTGGCAAGTGGCAGCACTCGTGCCGGGTTTCGCACCGGAACCGCTGCAGGTTTCACACTCTTCCATAACAGGGATGCGGATCTGTTTCTCCGCACCGCGCGCCGCTTCTTCCAGCGTGATCTCCATGTTGTAGCGCAAGTCGGCACCGCGATGAGCCTGGGTACGGCCACCCCCCCGACCGCCGCCGAAGATATCGCCGAAAATGTCGCCGAAGTCAAACCCCTGCGCACCTGCTCCGCCCGCACCGAACGGATTGCCGCCGCCCATGCCACCCGCCTCGAATGCGGCGTGTCCATACTGGTCATAGGCCGCGCGTTTCTGTCCGTCGGACAAAGTCTCGTAGGCCTCTTTGGCTTCCTTGAAATGTTCCTCCGCTTTCGGATTGTCCGGATTGCGGTCAGGATGATGCTTCATCGCCAATTTGCGATAAGCCTTTTTGATCTCCTCCTCCGATGCGTCACGGTTGACGCCGAGGACTTCGTAGTAGTCTTTTTTGCTCATTGTTGATGGGAAGGGAGAAGGGGGAAGGGGGAAGGGTTAGGAGGCGGCGCGACGTTTGATAGATGCGGCCAGCCCCATTAACAATCCCGATACTTCATCCACTTTTCCGTTCAACTCCTCTGCGTTATTCAGGTAGCCCAATCTCG
>CAZRZH010000045.1:15419-17797 GCA_964604485.1 uncultured Sideroxydans sp. | reverse complement strand
CCAGAAGCGGGAGCAATCTATGTCATGGATCGAGCCTACGTCGATTTCATGCGTCTGCATCGACTGCATTTGGTGGGGGCTTTCTTCGTGACGCGCGCCAAGTCGAACATGGATGCGCACCGAATGTACTCTGCCACGACAGATCGAAGCCTCGGCATCATCTGCGACCAGACGATTGCGCTGGACGGGATTCTCACCCAACAGGATTACCCGGAGCCGTTGCGTCGCATTCGATTCAAAGATCCAGAAACTGGCAAGACGCTGGTGTTTCTCACCAACAACTTTACGTTGCCGGCGACAACGATCTGCGCGCTCTACAAGAGCCGCTGGCAGGTGGAGTTGTTCTTCAAGTGGGTGAAGCAGCATCTTCGTATCCAACGTTTTTATGGCACATCAGAGAATGCAGTGAAGTCGCAAATCTGGATCGCCGTTTCGGTTTACGTACTCGTCGCCATCATCAAGAAGCGCCTCAATCTCGACGCCTCGCTCTATACTTTGTTACAGATTCTGTCGGTCACTCTGTTCGAGAAAATGCCCATTCAACAAGCCTTGCAGAGTATCGGTGGTCAGACAGAAATCACCGACCTCAGCAACCAACTGAATCTATTCGACTCTTAACCGGACACTAGTGATTCAAAACATTTCGTCACACTGTCCAAGGCCGGTGTCCAGTTTAATAAATGCAACCGGATTCCGGCCTTCGCCGGAATGACGGCACTATTACAGTACACGTCCAGCGACGGCTTGTAGTTTCACTTTCATCGCGGCATCGCGTGCTTCCGGGGCGGTGATGAGCGCATATTGCAACGCACTGCGGCAACCGCATTCACACGCTTTGGCATCGTTGCCGACGTGAGGCACGAGATGTTTCACCAGCGTCTTCGCTTTGTCTGCATTCTCCAGCAGCACTTTGATGATCTGATCCACCGTCACGTCGTCGTGGTCGGGATGCCAGCAGTCGTAGTCGGTGACCATCGCCACGGTGGCGTAACAAAGCTCCGCTTCACGCGCGAGTTTGGCTTCGGGCATGTTGGTCATGCCGATCACGTCGCAGCCCCAGCTTCGATACAGTTCTGATTCGGCAAGACTGGAAAATTGAGGGCCTTCCATCACCAGATAAGTGCCACCGCGCAAGGCATTGATGCCTGCTTCCTTCGCCGCTTTTTCGATGTGGTCACCCAGACGTTTGCACACCGGATGTGCCATCGAGACATGCGCCACCAGACCACTGGCGAAGAAGGATTTTTCGCGCGCGAAAGTGCGGTCAATGAATTGATCGACGATGACGAAGGTTCCGGGCGTCAGGTGTTCGCGCAACGAGCCAACCGCGCTGACCGAGATGACATCGCTCACACCCGCTCTTTTCAACACATCAATATTGGCGCGGAAGTTAATCTCGGACGGCGGAATCTTGTGCCCGCGACCATGACGCGGCAGGAAAGCCAGTTTCACCCCGTTGAGTTCGCCAAACAGTAATTCGTCCGACGGCTCGCCAAACGATGACTCGATCTTTTCCCAACGTTTGTTTTCCAATCCGGCGATGTCATACACACCGCTACCGCCGATGATGCCGATACTTGCCTGAGCCATGTTCTTCCCTGCTTTCAATTTGAAGCCGGATTGAAACAGGAAACCCCATTTTTCTCAAGGTCAAGTGATCCTGAATTTGTGTTTTCCAAATGACGCATGCGCTTAACTCGCCTATCATGTACGCCCCGCATCTCTTCAACTCAAGGAGTCAATTATGAATATGAACGTTGGCAACACAGACCGCATCCTGCGCATTGTCGTGGGCCTCGCCCTCATCGGCATCGCTGTTTCGGGTATCAGTGCCTGGGGCTGGATTGGCGTCGTGCCTTTACTCACCGGTGTGTTCAGGTATTGCCCGGCATATAGCCTGCTCGGCATGAACACCTGCCCGATGGAAAAGAAATAACGTTTTCGTTTTGAGATACACCTCGCGCCCGATAGACAATCCAGCCTATCGGGCGTATCTTTTCGGACGTTCAATCAACCACCCAAACTCTCATGTCAACCGCTGAAAATCACGCCGAACTCCAGATCGTCGGCATGCGTTGCGCTTCTTGCTCGGCGCGCCTTGAAAAATCCCTCAACCAGATTCCCCAAGTCAATGCCGTGGTCAACCTCGCCACCGAAAAAGCCAGCATCACTTTCGATTCCACGCTGACCAACGTCGACGAGATCATCAAAGCCGTGCAGAACACCGGTTTCGATGCACACGTGGCGCGTGATTTTGCCGGCGGCAAAATCAGGGAGCTTGGCCGGAGTGATTCTGGGGATGGGGCGTGCCGTCGGCGAGACGATGGCGGTCATAATGATATCCGGAAACGCGACCACGATACCGCACTCACCCCTTG
>CAZRZH010000045.1:0-15409 GCA_964604485.1 uncultured Sideroxydans sp. | reverse complement strand
TTTCGCAAAGAAGAGCTGCAATTTTTCGTCGCACTGGCTTTGATCACCCCGCTGCTGCTGGAGATGGGCCTGATGTTGTTCGACATCCATTTCAACATCCCGCTGTGGCTGCAATGGTTGTTGGCGACACCGGTGCAGTTCTGGGCGGGTGCGCGTTTTTATCGCGGCGCATGGGGCAGCCTGAAACACGGCAGCGGCAACATGGACCTGCTAGTTGCACTGGGTACCAGCGCGGCTTATTTTTTAAGCGTCGCTATTTTGCTGTTGGACATTCATCAGCCGGTCTATTTTGAGGCGGGCGCAACACTGATCACGCTGGTGTTGCTGGGCAAATTATTGGAAGCGAAAGCCAAGAACAAAGCCACTTCCGCCCTGGAGGCGCTGTTCAAACTGCAACCCAAAATCGCGCATGTGGAACGCGACGGAGAATTGCTCGATGTACCTGTCGGACAGTTCCGCCCGGATGACATCTTCGTCGTGCGTCCCGGGGAAAGCGTACCTGTGGACGGTGTGGTGTTGGAAGGCTTTTCAAGTCTGGATGAAAGTATGCTGACCGGCGAAAGCCTGCCGCAAGCCAAAACGACCCACGATAAAGTGTATGCCGCCACGCTGAACCAGCAGGGCGTGATCAAATGCCGCGCCATCGCCGTCGGCAGCCGCACCCAACTCGCCGCCGTGATTCGGTTGGTTGAGCAGGCTCAGGGTTCGAAAGCCGCCATCCAACGGCTGGCCGATAAAATCTCGGCTATTTTCGTGCCCGCAGTGCTGTTGCTCGCGGCCGCCACGTTCTTTTTCTGGCTGTATACCGAGGGTAATTTTTCCTACGCGTTGATCAATGCCGTGTCGGTACTGGTAATCGCCTGTCCCTGTGCATTAGGTTTGGCCACGCCTATCACCATCGTGGTCGCGAGTGGGCTGGCGGCCAGCAACGGCATCCTAGTCAAAGATGCGTCCGCACTGGAACGTGCGCATCAATTGTCGGTGTTGGTCCTGGACAAGACCGGCACGCTGACTGAAGGCAAACCGTCGGTCGCGGATGTTCGGCCGAGCAGCGCCAGCGGTGTGGGCGAATTGTTGCGCATCGCTGCCAGCCTCAGCCACAACTCCACCCACCCGCTATCCGCTTCGCTACAGAAATATGCGCTGACGCAGGATTTGGCCTGGCTACCGGTCAGTGACTTTTCCGAAACACCTGGCAAAGGCCTGCGCGCGACACTGGAGGGGGAACACTACATCATGGGTTCTCCCGCTTTCCTGACCGAGCAGGGGATCAAGCTGGACGAGCCGTCTATCCTGACGTTGCAACAGCAGGGAAAATCAGTCATCGCGGTCGCGCACGAACACATCAGCTCCCAACAACAATCCAAGCACAAGAAACGCAAGGGGAAAACCGTCGCCCCTGTTGCAGGCGAACATATTCTACTGGGCTACATCGCGTTCGCCGACCGCTTACGCCCATCCAGCGTCAACGCCGTCGCAAGGTTGCGAGAAATGGGCATCCGCGTGGTGATGTTGAGCGGGGACAATCAGGCAACCGCCCAAGCCGTGGCTCAACTTGCGGGTATCGATGAATTCGTTGCGGAAGTGTTGCCGCAAGACAAGGCGCGCTATATCGGCTCCTACAAATCCGAACTGGGTGCTGTCGGTATGGTCGGCGATGGCATCAATGACGCTCCCGCGTTGGCGGCCGCCGATGTCAGCTTCGCCATGAAAAGCGGCAGCGACATCGCCATCGACGCGGCGGACATCACTTTGATGCGCAATGATTTGTCCAGCGTGGCGGATGCGATCGACCTGTCGCGCGTAACCTTAAGCAAGATCAAGCAAAACCTGTTCTTCGCCTTTGCCTACAACATCCTGGGCATCCCCTTGGCCGCGATGGGCTTGCTCAACCCCATTATTGCCGGCGGCGCGATGGCCATGAGCTCGTTGTCGGTGGTCAGCAATGCGCTGCTGCTTAAAAAATGGCAACCCGGATACACAAAAATTGAACCGAATCCGCTGCAACCCATCGAACTACAACCCGAAGCAACTGAACCGTTAAAAGGAGACAGAACATGAACCACAAACTCATTCTTCCGCTCTCGCTCGTTTTTCTGCTGACCGCCTGTGCCAGCGGCAAATCCGGCGATGTGTACACACGCGATCAGGTGCGCCAGATTCAAACCTATAAAGTCGGTGTGATCGAAAGTGTGCGCGACATCCGTATCGAAGGCACCAAAAGTCAGATTGGCACCGCTGCCGGCACGCTGGTAGGCGGTATCGCGGGCAGTGCTGCCGGCCAGGGCAAAGGCAGTGATGTGGGACGTGTCCTGGGCGCGGTGGTGGGCGGTGTGGTCGGTGCCGCTGCCGAGGAGGGTTATACGCGCGAGGATGGACTGGAATTCGCTATCGCGCTTGAAGACGGCAGCCATATTTCAGTCGTTCAGGAAAAATCCGTCAACGATGAAACGTTCAAGGTCGGAGATAAAGTCCGGGTCATCGACAGTGCCGGTGTGGTTCGCGTCACACATTGATTCTTTTTTTTCGAAATAAAAAACGGTGGCAGTGCCACCGTTTCACCCTGAGTTTTAAGCCCGCATCCGGTCGCGCCTGAGCGGAGCATCTTTCCAACACTTAATCAGAAACCACTCTCGCTTGATCCGCTAAGGAGTCGCTGATTTATTCGTTTGGTTTTTGTAGGTCGGGTTTTAACCCGACAGTCTTTGTTGATTTTGAACGATTTGTCGGGTTAAAACCCGACCTACAAAAATCGGTGTGGTAATAAATCAGCACTTCCCTAATGTACTCGGTGGGGGTGTTCTTGTTTGGCTGTATCGGCCGCGATTATTCTTTGCCGTGCCACGATTGTTGCGCGCGCATCCGCTTCCAAAGATTCCTGTTCCGCCTTGGTGGCAAAGCGCAACGTTTCCGCTTTCATCTTTGCCATATTGAGAGCGCGCAACTCGATTTCTTCTTTCAGTTTTGCCGACTCGACCAAAGCCTCTGCCTGGATCCGCTTCGCCGCCGCGATCTCAAGCGCACGGACTTCCAGTTCAAAACATTCGTTGTCGGCCTCGATAGCTTTTAATTCGGTATCCATACGTAACGTGATGGCCTCAATCGCGTGCTGTTCCGCCAGTATTTTTTGTTGTGAGATCAAGGCGGCCTTCTCCTCGGTTTCGCTTCGTTGCCTGCACAATTCGGCGGCTAATTTGTCGGCGTTGATGCGTTGCGTGATGGCATCTTGCTCGTGTTGCTGCGCATCCAACCTGTCTTCTGCGGCTTGCCACTCGGCCAAAACCTGTTGCAAGCGCTGTTCGGCACCCGCAAGTTGGGTATTGATGGCATCCAGTTTGCGCAACAAACCATAAGCGATTTTCTCTTCCTCGGTGGCCTGTTGGCGTTCGGCTTCGTAAAGGCGCTTTTCGGATTCCGCTTTTTCCAAAGCCAATTGTTTTGCATGTTCCGCCATCTCCAGCCGCAAAGCGGCGACTGCGGCGGCATCCTGATCGGTAGCGGATTGCTCTTGTGCCGCAATCAGAGCGAGTGACTCCTGCTGCCGGATCGACTGTGCCCGATTCGCCAATTCGATCTCGATCTGCAACCTTTCCTGTGCCATTTGTTTGGCCTGAGTTTCGGCGGCCAGTTTTTCGCGTGCTTCCAACTCGGCCATTTTCAGCAATTTGTTGGATTCCTCGCGCTCCTTCGCCGCGCGCTGCTCATTTCGCACACGCTCTTCCAGAAGTCGTAATGCTCGCTGGTCTGCCTGTTGTTTCTTATTGGCGGAGTCGAGATTTGCCTGCTCCTGCTCAATCAAAGACTGCGCGACCTGAGTATTTTTCTCTTCGACTGCGACACGGGTGGCCGCCACCTCTCTCGCCTCATTTTCCAGTCTGGCCCGATGCTGAAAACTTGCCGCCAATTTACGTTCTTCCTCGACACGCGCCATCGAAGCACTTTCAGACTCAATCTCGGCAGCCGTTCTGTTCCTCATCTCTTGCAAGACTCGTGCTTCACTCTCTGCCCGCGCTTGTATCGCCTCTTGTGCCGCCATTCTTTCGGCCAACTTTGCTGTCGCAATTTTCGCCAGCGATCTCTCACTTTCCAGAACATCCTGCGCGATTTTGGTCAGCAACTGCTCTGCGTCTGCTTTCTCTTGCGCCGCAATAGCAGCGGCATGATCCGCCTCGGCACGGCGTAACAGCTCATCGCTCAAACGCTGCTCGGCGGTTTGTCTGAGTTCCATTTCGGCTTGTGCTTGTTTTTCAGCCAGGACGCGTTGTTTTATCACCCCGGCAAGCTGTAACTCCTCGCGCGTTTTGTTCAGCGTCTCCGTCTCCAATTGGCGCTCCAACGCCAATCGTGCATTCACCTCCTCCAGCAATTTTTCTTCAGCGCGGTTTTTCGATTCGATGTGGTTTGCCAGTTCACCTTCCAGGTTGGCCTTTCCCTCCGCGATCGCGCGTGCATGGGCTGCGGCACGAATACGTGCCTGGGCTGCAAGTAACGCATCCGTCTCCGCCTCAAGACGCGCGCGTGATTCGATGATGGCTTCAGACTCGGCCGGATGCTCGTTGCCGCGTGACGAGACCAATCTGATTTTGTTCAGGGCTGACATGCTCCACCTCGTTTCTGATTCGCCGGGGAATGGCACGAGGCTAAGGTAGCAGGTAGAAACTTTGCTGAAAGAGCGAATACAGGGAGAAAAACCGGTTATTTTTAACGGGATACAACTACAAACGGCAGTTGATCACGCGGAGACGCGGAGAACGCGGAGAAATTCAAAGCGCGATGACGAAGCAATGATCACCCAATGGGTAAAGCTCTATTTTTGCAACAGGTTGGTTTTACTCCGCGTTCTCCGCGTCTCCGCGTGAGACCGATTTTTCTAGGTTAAACAGAACTCGGCGTGCGTAAGAAACCGTTCTCAGAGTAAAGATGCAATCCGAATCGTCGGGATATACCCCAGCCTACCGAGACCCTCTGGCGAAAACGAAAGCAGCTGGGAATTACCTGCTTAAAAATCCAGGCGGACGCCGGTTGAAAAATAATTTCGGGAAGTCGTTGAAGCTGGAGCTTGGCTTGGCGTGGCCTTAGTCCAATCGAAACCGACAGTCATATCGAAGGTCATGGATTCCTGAATGCGGTAGCCCAATTTGATATCCGGTGAAACGCTGGTCTGATACCCGCCCTGATCGTCATTCTGCCAAGTAAAACGCGCAGTCGTGTCGAACGTCCAAAGTTCTTGTGAAAAAGTCCGAGTGTTTAAGACCATTGACTTTCCAACGGTAGAACCGCTCTTTGAATAACTAAAGCTACACATTGAAGAATCGGTATCAGAAAATACATTCGCCCCCGAAAATCTTTGGCTTACCGACCAGGTGTTTCCGCTTGCCGGCGTTGCCTGTACAAAACCTTCCACACCGGTCGTTCCCGCATCACCCGGAATCAATGTTCCACTTTCCGGCATTCCCGAGGTGTTCGAGATCACGAAGTCAGTACCCGCCTGCCATTTCTCGCTGAGTCGGCTAGTCATCCCGACCTGAACCATGTTTGAAACGGCAGTGCGCAGTTTTGCCAACGCGATCAGGTCAGCCGTTTTCCAGCCGTTCTGCAACAACAGATCAACCGATGAAGTGGAACCGTTCACTGCACTGCGAATGCTGTAATTTGGAGCACGACGCCGATCCAGCACGAAGTTGAAATCCGTCCCCTCTTCCATATTCAGCGTTCCCTGCAGGGTCAGCATGTTGAGCGACTTGAACTGGATGTCGTAGTCCCACATGCTTAACACAGACATGCCCGGCTTAAAATATCTTAGGTTGCCGCCGATAGCTTTACGGTCAGTGTAATTACTCGCCTGTTGGCTGATGACATACACCGTCCCACCAAACGGACTTCTTACGCCAAAATCAAAACTGCCACTGACAAACTTTGGCTTTGAGCCGACCACGGCCTCGGATAATTGCCCCGTCGCGGCCTGCATCCGATAGTCACCCAGAAAACCCAGACTTGCTGTCACACCGTCGAAACGCCCCATGATGCCGCCGCCCGAGGCAGATTGCCTTCCAATACGCGCAGAATACTGATCGACGCGATTTTTCATTTCGAAATACAAGGCATTCATGCGGTTCCTTGACATTTGCCCAGGTAGCAAATTGGCCGAATAGAAATCTTGCAGCACAAGCCGATTGTCGAATTCATTGTTATGCGAACGTGCCGTCATGCTCAAATTGTTGATGAAGGACGACTGGTCGGTCAGTGCACGGGTCGATGCTGACGAAACTCCTGCGTTGGTGATCGTGGTCTTGGTAGTGCTGGAACCATGATAATAATACGTGGAGAGGCTGCCATATTGCGAGGTCTGGAATTCGGTCGGTGGTTGACGAACCGGTGTCGGTCTTTGGCCGACTGAAGGTGCAGGCAAGATCGCATTCAACTTAGACAGGCGTTCGTTCACCCAATTTACATGCGTGCCTTTTGGATAAAGCTTCAAATACGATTCGAACTCCAATTTTGCTTTTGCTGCTTGGCCGGATTTCTGCCTGGCGATACCCATCCACAATTGCGCATCCTCCGTGTAAATATTGGGCGGCAGATTCAATACCTTGTTGTAGGCATCCACTGCCGAAAATATTTCGCCGGACAAAATGGCTTCCTTGCCCTTGAGCATCAAGACACCCGCCTGATTATTGGCTAGTGCGGTAACCTCTTCCAGTGTGGGGGTCTGCGAAGGTGTGACATTCGCCACATCTTTGTATAAGTCATCGACGTGAGGATAGACCGGCAAGCCATCCTTCCCTCCCAGCGTCAGCGGGATAGCAGGACTCGCACGGAGGGCAACTGCTTGCGGCTCGGTTGTCACTCCCGACGCGATCGAAGATTGTTCATTGGCTGCTGCATCTTTCGCTGACTTTTTGCCCGCCTTGCCAACAGCGGGCACAGCCGCTGCTGGCACAATGATCGGTGGGGGAAGAATCACAGGCAGCTTGGTTTCTTTCTTGGGTGCTGTCTCTTCCGGATTGAGGTGAATGATCAGACTACGGCCATCTTTACCGACTGTCACTTCAAATTCCGTGGGACGTTTGAATTGGATCTGCACTTTGGGACCTGTCTTCAGATCGCGCGTGGTCACGGTGAATCCGGCGATACGATTTGAAGGGGGCGAACGATGGGTTTCGTAATCCAGCCATTGCTCTTCCGGAATATCACCCAGAATGTTGAAATAGATATCGACGTAATTTCCCTTGCGTTGCGGGAAATGGCGCAAGTGCATCACGGGTACAGTGAACTTGATAACTGCATCCACATCGCCAGTGACACCCGGCTTCAGATACACATCGTCAACAATGTCGGCGGAAACATTTGAGGAAAATCCGCACAATAGAAAAAGCGCAAAAAATACCGCGAATATTTTTTTTGCTTTCTGATTAACCATCGTATGCGTTCTCTGCCTTAAGGGGAAAATTGAGCCGACTGTGTTGGAGTCGGCTCTGATTTGTTATTGGGGTGATTTTACAACATCAATTACCAAGAGAGGTAGAGAGAACCTTCCGTCCCCCGTGGCCTGTGGCAACCAGCACTTGAGCAATCCTTGGTAGCGCTGGCACCTTCATGGCTCTTCTTTTGCATCGACCCCTGATAGGTTGTTCCGGTGAAATGGCAGGTGATACACAGGATCGGCACGCCTCCGCCCTGCGCACCATTGTGATTCATGGTCTCGTTCGTCCACGACATCGTCGCAACCGATGCTGAAACAACGATGCGGTGACACGCTGTGCAATCCAACGTACCGGTGATAGTTGTGGGGATGTGCTTGATCACTTTACCCATCGCCCCCATCGGACCTTGTGTCGTGTACGAACCGTTATGACAAACATCGCAACGGGTTGCGGCAGTAAGCACGTGGTTCATAGATCTCAAGGCGAAGCTCACAACGGTTGTCCCATTGAATTTGTCATGGCAACCATCGCATTCGATTACTCCAACAGGGATGTGTCCGGGAGCGTTATTCACACCTTTGGCGCCCGCTCCGTTATGGCAACTCCTGCAGTTCCCTGGCAGGATGGCCGTGTGATCCACATCAATCACAGCTCCGTTGAAAGTTGTGAAATTGTTCGTGTTGGCTTGCGTGTGACACACGTTACATGCTTCTGTTGTCAACATGTGCCAACCGGGTTTGCCTGTTGCTGTGGCTCCATTATGGCAAGTTGAACAAACCTGATCTTTGCGTGCCGGGTTTCCCGTTGTGTGGTCAACGATTGCACCCAAGAAAGTAGTGTAGTTGAGTGTGTTTGACTGGGTGTGGCAAGTATCGCACTGCGCCCCATTTATCTGGTAATGGCCAACCGGCGTACCCTTTGCATTTGTACCGTTGTGGCAGGTATTGCAGAGTCCACCCGGATTGTTGTGCGCCCAAATCGCCCCCGTAAAGACCGTGTAGTTGGATGTGTTGGTCTTGGTGTGACACAGATCACAAGGCTCGGCAGTGGGGAAGTGATTCGGTGCCGAAGCGATGCTTCTTGGCGCGATTCCACTATAAGTCCATGTCCCACCGTGACAGTTTCTGCACACGCCCGGAACGGTTTCGTGAACATAAACAGCCGTCCAGAATTTGTAGCTGGAAGTGATAGTTTTGGTATGGCACAAATCACAATTTTTCAATGTTGGAACGTGGATCGTCGACTTGCCCAGCGGGGTCGTAGAAGCACCAAATATCGAAGTGCCGTTGTGACAGGTGGCACAGGTTCCGGCCGGGCTGGCGTGAACATAGATATTGCCGCCGGCAAAAGTAGTGTAATTCAGCGTATTGGTCTTGGTATGACACACGCTGCATTGTGCCGTGGTCGGCACGTGTACCGGTTTCGCGGCGGCTTTGCCTTGCGGCGTCAAGCTGCCATAAGTTACCCCACTGTGACAAGTCGTACACGTTCCCACCGGCGTCAGATGGATAAAGGTCGCCCCAAACCAGGTGGCGTAATTACCGGTGTTGGTCTTGGTGTGGCACTTGTCACAAGTGGCTGTCGTCGGCACGTGGGTTGCAGATTTGCCGTTCGGAGTCTTTGTTCCGTATATCGACGTACCGTTATGGCAAGTAGAACAGACGCCCGCCGGTGTGGCATGAATATAGGCGGCACCGGCCCAACTCGCGTAAGTCGTCTTGGCATTGGCATGACAGGTGTCGCAAGCCGCCGTAGTGGTTACGTGAACCGGCATCGCCGCGATCTTGCCCTGGGGTGCGGTCGATGGCCCATAAATCGAAACACCGTTGTGGCAGGTTGAACAGACACCCGGAATGGCCGCGTGAACGTATTTGAATTTAACCGAGAACGAGGTGAAATCCTTAGGAGCGACATCATTCTCATGGCACACATCACATGCAACTGTTGTCGCGACGTGTGCCGCCGATTTGGTTTTGGCGGTTATTCCGTTGTGGCATGTAGTACACGTCCCGGCTGTCGAGTTGTGGATGTAGATCGCGCCCAAGAACGAAATGTAAGATTTGTGACACGTTGCACAAGCAGTAATGGACGTTGCCACATGGTTGGGCGACTTGGGCCTAGCTGTAACACCATGACAATCTTCACAGACGAGGGTGTTGCCAGTGCCGGCGTAGGCGGCGTGATTAAAGGTTGCCCCCAGGAATGTCTTGTAGCCGTTGGTATTGTTGGCGTCGTGACAACCGGCGCTATCACATTCCAATGCAAAGTGAAGGGTCGGCTTGCCCGTAGCTGTCGTGCCGTTATGACAAGTCGAACACAAACCTGCCACACCTGTAGTCTGGTGCGAATAAAACCCGCCAAGGAAGGTAGTGAAATTGGCGGTATTGGTTTGCGTATGACACACATCACATTGGGCGATCGTCACCACGTGATTGACGGATTTGCCCAAGCCGGAACCGCCCGGTTTGTGGCAAGTATCACAGATTCCGGCAGTTGTTGCGGTGTGGACATACGCCGCGCCGAGGAATGTTTGGAAGTTATTCGTATTGGCCGGGGTATGACAAGTATCACATTCCGCAGAAGTCACTATGTGTGTGACGGACATGTTCTTAGCCGGTTTCCCCGTTCCATGACAGGATGAACACACGGCGAGTGGTGTGGTGTGAACGAACGTCGCCCCCAGGAACGAGGTGAAATTCGCGGTATTAGTTTGTGTATGGCACAGAACACAATCATCGGTTGGGTTAATAACGACGTGAGTGACCGACATGTTCATTCCCGGACCACCTGGCTTGTGGCAACTTGAACACACACCGGGCGGGGTACTGTGAATAAACGTAGGTTGCGGCTGTGTCCAGGATTGGCTGATCAGTGATTGGGCATGGCAAAGGTCACATGCCGCAATCGTCGTTACGTGGATCGCAGTTGTCTTACCCTTCGGAGTTGAAGTCGGGCCAAAAATCGTCAAGCTGTTGTCAGTGTGGCAGGTGGCGCAAGTACCCGCCGGGTTGGCATGGATGTAAGTGACAGCCGTAGCCCATCCGTTCGAAGGGTAACTCGTACCCGCACCCTTATGGCAGGTATCACAAGCTGCCGTTGTCGGCACGTGCTTGGGTGTATTGGTTTTGGCGTAAGCCCTAGGATACGCCCCGTTATGACAGGACTCGCAAACACCTGCCGGAACTGGGTGAACATAAGCGGCTCCCAAGAAGGTCGCGGTACTGAGGTGGCACGTTTCACAGGCAGCCGTAGTCGGCACGTGAGTCAGTGGCTTACCGCGTAGCGTTTTAGTGCTAAATACTGTGTTTCCATTATGGCAAGTCTCACACGCGCCTGTCGGGCTGGGGTGAAAATAAGTCGCTCCCAACCAACTTGTATAATTTGGCTTGGCATTGGCATGGCAGGTATCGCAAGCGACAGAAGTAGGTACGTGAGACGGAGTTGCGGCAGACATCCCCTTCGCTTTGATGCCGTTGATTCCCGTGTGGCAAGTCGAACATACGCCCGGCGAAGCACCGTGAACAAAGACGACATTCACCGAGAATGAAGTGAAATCACCCCCAGTAAAATTTTTATGACAGGCATCACAGGGGGCGTTGTTGATCGGAATGTGTACTGCCGACATCCCTCTCGCGGTCGTGCCGTTGTGGCAGGATACGCAAGTGTCATTAGGGGCAACCATGGGGAAGGTGTGTGTGTAGAGGCCACCGAAGAAAGTCTTGTAACCGTTGGTAGTAGTTGCTGTATGGCAGAAGTCACACTCGGCGATACCCACTGACACGTGATAAGGTGTTTTTCCGGTCGCCGTGACTCCGTCATGGCAAGTCGAACATTTACCCTGCACACCTGTAGTCGGGTGCGGATAGTTACCGCCCAGGAAAGATGTAAAGTTGTTGGTATTGGCCGTGGTATGGCAAACGTCACAAGCGCCAGTGGTGACCACGTGTCTTGCATGCTTGCCTAACGCAATGGTTCCGTTGTGACACGTAGCGCATACCCCCGCCGGGCTGGGGTGAACGTAGGCCGCCCCGAAGAACGTCCCGTACCCCGTTGGACTGTGGGTCGCGTTGTGGCAGGTATCACAAGCTGCACCATTGGTCGGTATATGGGTCGTAGACGCCCCCGTTGCGATTACTCCGTTGTGGCAATTGGCACAAACGCCCGGCGGTGTGGGGTGTTTGTAGGTCGCGCCAAAGAATGTCTTGTAGTTGTTGGTATTGGTTGCGGTGTGGCAATCACTACATGCCGCATTTGTCGGCACGTGAGCGGTGGATTTACCCGACGCGATGAGACCGGTGTGACATGTCGAACACACACCCGGATTGACGTTGGCAAGTGTGTGGAACGTTGCGCCAAGGAAAGTAGTGAAATTACCTGTCAGGTCATTGTTGTGACATTGTTCACACGCTGCTGTGGTGGGTATGTGATTGGCAGATTTATACAGTCCTGGGCCGCCGGAATAATGGCAATTGGCACAGGCACCCACCGGACTGATGTGAACGAATGCCGCCCCCAAGAACGTCGTGTAATTGGAGATTGTCGCGGGTGTATGGCAGATATCACAGGCCGCCGATGTCGGAACGTGTGCAGCAGATTTCGCCAATGCGTATCCACCGGTTCTATGACACGTTGAGCAAGCATCAATCATTGGACTCTGGTGGATATAGGTAGCGCCCAGCCAGTTCGTGTAACCGCTCTTGGCGTTGGCATGGCACGTATCACACGCTGTGGATGTGGGTACATGCAATGCTGATTTACCCAGCGGCGCCTTGCTGCCGAAGGTGGCACTGCCGGTATGACAACTTGAACATGTACCCGTTGGTATTGTATGGATGTAGCTTGCACCCAACCAATTTGTGTAAGTTACCTTGGCATTGGCATGGCAGGTATCGCAAGCAGCAGTGGTTGGAACGTGAGACGGTAACGCTGCCGACATCCCCTTGGCTCTGATGCCATTGATTCCCGTGTGGCAAGTCGAACACACACCCGGCGTTGTACCGTGAACAAAAATCACCTTGACAGAGAAGGAAGTGAAATCGGTCGGGGTGGTAGCATTTTTATGGCACGTATCACAAGGCACGCCATTGGTCGGAATGTGGACGGCTGACATAGTCCTAGCATTAAGGCCGTTGTGGCATGACAAACATGCTGCTAAAGGCAAAATATGGGTATAGATACCACCGAAAAACGTCTTGTAACCATTGGTAGTGGAAGCCGTGTGGCAGGTGTCACATTCACCTGTAAACGCGACGTGATAGGGAGTTATGCCAGTTGCAGTGGTTCCATTATGGCAAGTCGAACAGACGCCTGCCACACTCGTGGTTGGGTGGGGATAGTTCCCGCCAAGGAAAGTCGTGAAGTTGCTGGTGTTGGTCGGTGTATGGCAAACATCACAGGCGGCAGTCGTCACGACGTGCTTGGCATTCTTGCCTAACGCAGTGATGCCGTTGTGACATGTCGAGCAGGTTCCCGCCGGATTGGCGTGAACATAGGTCGCCCCAAAGAATGTCTTATAGCCGTTGGTATTGGTGGCGTTGTGGCAGGTGTCACAGGTGGCTGTAGTAATCATGTGAGCAGGAGATTTGCCTGTCGCAAAATTTCCGTTGTGACAATCCCAACACACACCGGGCGAGGAATTGGCGGGCGTATGAATTTTTGCCCCGAAGAACGTCGTGTAAGTATTGGTGCTGCCAGAATCGTGGCATGTTTCGCAGGCGGCAGCACCAATCGGAACGTGAACTGCTGACTTTGTTATCGCAATAGTTCCGTTGTGGCAAGACGCGCAAGCGCTTATCGGACTCGGGTGAATATAGAGAGCGCCCGTAAATGTCGTGTATTTCGCTATCGTGGCCGTGGTGTGACATACCGCACAGTCTTCCGTGGTCGAAACGTGATTCGGGATAAATGTTTTAGCCTTTCCGGGGCCGCTGGTGAAATGGCAGGAATCACAACGGTCCAGCATCGGACTTGCATGAACAAAAATCGCCCCAAAAAAAGTTGTGTAGTTCAAGGTATTCGACTGGGTGTGGCATTTGTCGCATGCCACCGTCCCAATAGGCACGTGATTTATGGATTTGTCCAGGCCGGGACCGCCCGGCTTGTGGCAAGACGCGCAAACTCCCGGCGGAGTAGCGTGAACATAAATAGCGCCCTTGAAGGTGGTGTAATTCGACGTATTGGTCTGGTTGTGGCAGGTATCGCAGGGTGCATTCGTTGCCACGTGGTTGGCTGATTTTCCTAATGCAAGTCTGCTACCAAATGCCGTTCCGGTTGTTCCGATATGGCACGACGAACAAACTCCGGCTGGAGTGGCGTGGATATAAATCGCCCCCAAGAAGGATTTAAATCCCGATGTCACCGCGTTGGCATGACACGTGTCACAGGCCGCTGTGGTTGCCACGTGAGCGGGGACTGCCGCCGTAACGCCTTTTGCAGTCGCGCCGTTGTGGCAAGTCGAGCAAACTCCCGGATTAGGACTTTCGTGAGTGTAGCTGCCGCCCTTAAAGGTTGTGTAATTGGAGGTATTCGACCTCGTGTGGCAGGAATCACATGCCGCCGTCGTCGGAATATGTGATGCAGTTTTCTTCGTAGCCGTAACGGTTGCACCGTCATGACATCTGAAACAGTTGCCCAATGCCGGCGGGGTTGTTGCTGTGACGTGGTTATATTTTGCCCCCAAGAACGAGGTATAGCCGTTGGTGTTGGCAGTGGTGTGGCACACATCACACTGCACGTTCGCATCGTAGATGTGACCCGCGTGTTTTACCGTTACGCCTTTGTATTGGCCGGCATGGCAAGCCTTGCAGTTGTTCTTAACGGTATTGGCCCCACTCGTGATGTGAATGAACGAGGCACCGTTAAAGTTATCAAACTTGGTACTGGGGTGACAGGTTTCGCAAGCCGCCGTCGTCGGGATGTGTGCCACCGGCTTGAATACCACCCCCGGATACAATTCTGCTGTGGCACCATGGCATGAGACGCAATTACTGACGAGCCCCTTGTGATCCATCGTCCAGCTTTTGAATTCAACTGTATTGGTATGGCACAGGCCGCACGGCTGCTTTGTCGGGAAGTGGTTAGAGGGCTGGCTCGTTACCCCTTGTGATTGACTGTTGTGGCAGGATTCGCAGTTTCCGGCCTCACCGGAGGCTATGCCGGCATGGGTAAAACTCTTGACCTGAAAACTGGATGCGCTGCTATGGCAGGTGTCACACGTCTCGGTGGTCTGCACGTGGTTGATCGGCTTGGGAGAGGCGCCAATGCGACTGTCGGTGGCGTGGCAACCTGCACAATTTTTGGGGGTGTTCTTGAAGATGCCATCTAGGTGACACTGTTCGCAGCGTAACGTGGTGTGAACATCTTTGAGGATGAATCCCGTTTTGGTGTGATCGAAAAGCGCTTCGCCAGCGGCAGTGGCGGCTTGGGTGATCGGGGAAAAACACAATGCCACACAAAGAAACAGCGCCTTGGAGACGGCGCTGTGTTTGGGAGCTAAGCCACTCATCGAAAAATCAGGCTTTTTGCGGAATAAATTTGATGCAAATCCGAATACTCCCCGGATGACTGCTTTCAGGGGAGTTGCAAGGTGACCGTGTTTTCGGATTTTTAGCAAGAACCATTACTCCTTTTTTTCCTACCTGATATTACAAGCCAATTTAAACAACGCTTGTAGTGTAAATCGGCCAAGCCAGCCTTGATGTTCTTCCCGCGCTTCACAAAAATTGCCGCCAATCTAGTTCGCGGCATTGAATTGTTAACCAAGGGCGGAATTATTCTACCAAACTCGTGCTGTTTTCATCTACCCATTTAACCTAGTACGGACAGAACGCGTGGGGATATTAGTCGAAATTTAGACCGCAAATAAAGTACCACTAGTCGGCCGGAGGGAAGGGGACGAGCGGCAGCCCATCACTTTTTCATCCATCTTTCACTTCCCACCTTGATTGACTTCCATGATGTTCCAACATGACACTTCTCGCACAGGC
>CAZRZH010000044.1:0-18024 GCA_964604485.1 uncultured Sideroxydans sp. | reverse complement strand
AGGAAATCTTCATCCCCGTGGGCGAACGTCTGGGTAACGAAGTCATCGAATTCGACGGCGTCAGCAAAGCCTATGGCGACCGCCTGCTGATCGACAACCTCAGCTTCAAGATCCCGCCCGGCGCCATCGTCGGCATCATCGGCCCTAACGGCGCGGGTAAATCCACCCTGTTCCGCATGATCACCGGCAAAGAACAGCCTGACAGCGGCACCGTGAAGATCGGCCAGACCGTCAAGATCGCACACGTGGACCAAGCGCGTGATTCGCTGGACAACGGCAAGACCGTGTTCGACGCCATCTCCGGCGGCAACGAGATTTTGACCGTGGGCAAATACGAAACGCCCGCGCGTGCCTACATCGGCCGTTTCAATTTCAAAGGTGGCGACCAAGGCAAGATCGTCGGCCAACTCTCCGGCGGTGAACGCGGACGTTTGCACTTGGCGCAGACCCTCATTTCCGGCGGCAACGTGCTACTACTCGACGAACCCTCCAACGACCTCGACGTGGAAACCCTGCGCGCGCTCGAAGATGCGCTGTTGGAATTCGCCGGCTGCGTCGCCGTCATCTCCCACGATCGCTGGTTCCTAGACCGCATCGCCACGCACATCCTCGCCTGCGAAGGCGATTCCAAGTGGACGTTCTTTGATGGCAACTATCAGGAATATGAGGCGGACAAACGGAAGCGTTTGGGTGAGGAAGGCGCGAAGCCTAAGCGGATTCGGTATAAGCCGATTAGTCGGTAGGCCGTCATTCCCGCGAAGGCGGGAATCTAGTTGCTCCCTCTCCCGCTGGGAGAGGGTTGGGGGGAGGGTAAGCCGTTCGCCCTGATAACCAGCGACTTGCACGGCTTTATCGTGCTTAGTCGAATGGCTAGTAGTTCCATCAGTAGGCCGCAGGCCGTATCGAATGGTGAGCGGCTTTTGTTTAAGCTAAACTAGCACCAATGAGTTCGTCGCAAACCAAGGAGGTCATCATGCAAGCTATCGAATTCAATTCACACCTTGAACACGGACAAATCGCTGTGCCCAAAGCGCTTCACTTGGTAGAAGGTCAGCCAGTCAGGGTTTTGATCCTGCTGGATGAGACTGCACGAGCAAGTCGCAGTGACATCAAGAATGTTTGGGAGCGAACTGCGGGTGCATGGCAAGGTGAACTCCTGGTGCGCGAGCCGCAGGGCGAGTACGAGCAACGGTTGGAGCTGAAATAATGCTGTACCTGCCAGATACCAACGTCTGGATTCACCATCTCAATCCTGCTCCATCCATCGTAAAAGCCAAGCTTGCAACGTATTCTCCTTCTCAAATTTCATTGTGCGATGTAGTGAAAGCGGAGCTCTATTATGGCGCATACAAAAGTGCACGACGCGAAGTGAATCTGGCATTGCTCGAAATTTTGTTCTCTGAATTTTCGAGCTTCGCATTTGAAAGCGAAGCAGCTCGGATTTTTGGTGATATTCGTGCCGACCTATCGCGAAAAGGTACGCCCATCGGCCCTTACGATTTGCAGATAGCGGCCATCGCGTTGGCGAATGATTGCACGCTGGTCTCGCACAATACGGGTGAGTTCTCACGAATTGAGGGGTTGAAGTTGGAAGATTGGGAAGCTAAAAAATGATCGCGATGCTGTCCCTAATCGTTCCCGAAGGTGATTCGAAGTGGACGTTTTTTTTGGCAACTATCAGGAATATGAAGCGGACAAGAAGAAGCGCTTGGGTGAAGAGGGCGCGAAGCCTAAGCGGATTCGGTATAAGCCGATTAGTCGGTAATCGAAAAACTCCGTTCGTACTGAGCCTGTCGAAGTATGAACGGAGTTGCTGCTAAACTACTCTACAAGGAGGTAACGCATGCCAACCATCAGCCAGTTCTTCGGGATCATCATCCAGATGTTCTGGCGAGAGCATGCGCCGCCGCACTTTCACGCCATGTATGGCGAGTACGAAGCCCTGATCGACATCCACACTTTGGAAGTCATCAGAGGTAGTCTGCCGAGACGTGCGCAGGCACTCGTGCTCGAATGGGCAGCACAACATCGCGCCGAGTTGATGGAGGACTGGAACCTATGCCAATCGAAACAGTTACCCAAGAACATCGCCCCGCTGGAGTGATCGCGGCTGCACCTTGGCGTGTAAGCGCAGTCAACGTGCAGCCCGGCTATCGACTTTCAATCACTTGCAATGATGGTACGAGCGGCATCGTGGATATGTCTGCGCTGGTGAATAGCGTGGATGCGGGGATCTTCGCGGCACTCAAAGACGCTCAATTATTTCAGCGAGTCAGCATTGAGCTTGGTGCGCTCACATGGCCAAATGGTGCTGATCTCGATCCGTTGTGGGTGCATGAAGAGATTGGGAAGAATAAAACGTGGTCCGTCCCCGTTTAACTCTTGAGGCAGGACAGATGATTTTCAGGCACCTTTCATGCTTTCATAGTCTCAACTATCCAGGACATGGAAACATGAGTATCACCACAATTCGCAACTGGTTTGTCTTTTCAATACTCTGCTTATCCGTATTTACAACGCTAGCCCAAGCTACGGAAATTACATCTCAAGTGAGATCCAATTCACCGTCCGTTGCGGTTGTGAATGGCAGAGCAATACCTCAAGAGAGGCTTGAATTGCGGGTAAATCTCTTGAAGCAGCGAGGACGACAACCGGACACAACCGAACTACGCAAGGCAATCTTGGACGATCTCATAAATTTAGAAGTGATTTCCCAATTCGCAGCCACTAACAAACTGGACCAACAGAACAAGGTCAGATGGCAAATCAAGCTGTCTAGTCAAACCTTGATGATCAATTCATCTGGTCAGGAGTATTTTGATCAACTGCTTGAATTGGACAGACAGTCCGTCTTGGCCGAAGCGTACGTTCAAGACTTTGCCGCTACTCACCCAATTGGCGAAGAGATTTTGGAACGGGAATACGAACTATTGAAGAAACGGGTTGGCAACACAGAATACAGACTTTCGCACATATTGGTTGGAACCAAGGTTGAGGCGATGTCAGTCTTGGCTGAAGTCGGGACAAGCCAGTTTGCTGATGTGGCACAGGCCAGGAGCAGCGACGTAGGTTCAAGAGACAAAGGCGGTGAATTAGGTTGGGCGATTCCTTCCAACTTTGTGCAATCCTTCGCTGATGCCGCGCTCACACTTAGCAAAGGCCAAGTCAGCGCGCCAGTACAGACGCAGTTTGGCTGGCACATCATCCAGCTTGAAGATACACGTGAGCTGAAAATACCAACCTTTGATGAAATTAAGCCGAATCTCAATAAGCAATTGCAGCAACAAGCGATTCAAAAGCACATTGCCTACCTTCGTGGTAAAGCCAAGATCGAATAGCAGAGCTAATGGGGTCAGCCTGAGCTAGCCTGCCTTAAACGGACACTTCAATAGGAGACGATAATGAAGGAGGTGTTCGATGGAAAGCAAGAACAAAAATCCAATGGGGGCAGCATCGCAATAGTCTTGAGCTAGATGTCCCCGCGTCAACTTTACAAGTGAGATTCCTTCCCGCACTTTAATCATCAAACCAAAAGGAGCAGACCATGATTACAGGTACTGTCCGTTTGCATCGCGTTCTCCGTGCCAAGCCGGAGCGCATCTACAAGGCTTTTCTCAACGCGGAGGCGATGGCTAAGTGTTTGCCGCCTTACGGTTTCACTTGCACTGTCTACCACATGGACGCAGCAAAAGGGGCCAAGCTCGAAATAGTTTCGATTAGTTTTTCTCAAATTTGTCTTGGTCACCATGTTGTTCTTGAGCGGTGAGAAGTAACACAGTGCTGCAATGGCACCGATTGAAAAAGGGTTGAAGGAATAATTGCAAAGGTACAGAGTGCAATCTATGGGAGGGAGCGGTTCCTTTTAACCTGATCCACTTCAATAGAAGGCCCATCATGTTCTCACCTGTGACTATCCCTTTCGGGGCGAAGATGCTTTTCAATACGGCCACGATCAAACCCGGTGTGGCTTTCGAAGATGTCGAACTGGCGCTGGGCGAAATGTGCAATGTGGTGAAGGAAACTTACGGTGGCGACAAGGGCGGCTTCATTGCCGGCCAGGTTTATGCATTCTCGGGTTTCGTTTCGGACGAAGGCTCGTTGAGCGATTCGAAATCGGCGGAAAAACATATTGCGATCGTGACTTTCTGGAAGTCTTTCGAGGAGCATGAACGGTCGCACGCAGACAAGGTATTTAAGGATAAATTCGCGGTCTTGGCCAGGCTGTGTGTCGAGACCAAGGAGTTGGGTTACGACATGCTCTGGCAGGGGGCACCGGAATAAGAGCACTCGCGGACTGACAAAAATCTAACAGGCTCAGCATCGCAATAAATTAAGCAGGGTGTATGAATAGAAAGCAACACCGAAGCTGACTTCATCAGGTTGGTGCATCGGTACAAGCGTGGGTGGCGGCGCAACAACTTCAACGGGGAGCTGATCGACATGACTGGAATTCAAAAATGTATCGTCGCACTGGCCGTAGTACTTTTGGTGGGGTGCGGCCCGAAAGCGGAACAAATTCTGGATACCAAATCTGCGGCAGAAAGACAGGCGCGGGGTGAGTTGTTATTGGATGTGCGTGAAGCAGATGATTACAAAGAGTTCCACATTCCGAACAGCATGAACTTGCCCTATGGACGCCTTGCTTTGCGCTTGGCGGAATTGGAGTCTTACAAGAACAAGACCGTCATGGTCATCGACCATACGGGGCAACGTGCTCCCAGAGCCTTCGAGATTTTACAAAAAGCCGGATTTTCCCAAGTGTTCCTCGTGCAAGGCGGGATGGTCGCGTGGAAAGCCGCCGGGCTTCCTATCGAAAAACTGGACATGCAGTCGCAACAACAGTGAAGCCTTGAGCTTCGATCCGCGTGTCACGAACGGGTGCGAGTTGATTGAATGACGCAACAATTGTTTTGAGTTGAATTTCCACGGAGCACGAGAATGTTAAAGAAATTGTTTTTCCCCGCCGTATTGTTGTTTGCTTTTTCGCCCTTCGCAGTTGCGGCCGAGCAGGCGAATAATTGCCGGCTAAAGGGCGGCTCGATGGTGTTGTTGGCTGCCGAGGCTTGTGTGATGGAAGGCGGGGCGGTTGTCTCCATCGCTGTGATTCCCATGGTTCCCATCGCGAATTTTCAATTGTCTGCCGATCCCAAGTTGGCGGCCGCGCAACGGGCGGTTGCCGAACTGCTGGGCAAGCCGGTGGTGGATAAAAATCTGAAGAAGCGGATGCCCGAGGAGATCGAGCGGTCGGTAAAGTTTGACGGCTGCCGTTTGCTGGTGGAAGAGGACATGTCTGTCGAACACGGCACTACTTTTTCTTCGCGGAAAAATTTCAAGATCAGCTCGACCGTGGATATGAGCAAAATCAGCCGCGAAGCTTTCGGCGAGTTGGGCAAGGTGACTTCTTATGGCGGTGGCATGGAGACGTATGCCATTTATTTCGAAGAGCGCAAACGTGTTGCGGGCAACAACCTCGCGATCTCGATGCTGTTGCAGAAAGATGACGGGGCACGAAAATTCGGTGTGCTCATTTCTGATACCTACTGGGATGCGCCGAACGATGATTTTTGGATGGCGGATGAGTTTGGCTATCCGAAGGATGGTTTCGAGCCCGGTGCCGTTTTGGATACGGTCAGAATATTGTTCCTGATGAATTCGGCAGAAGATGCCGCCGCTTTGAAGAAGGCATTGGAGGATGTTCATGCGGTGTGCAAGCCGTAGTATGAAACATCTCAAGCTGTGCGGTGTCTTCCCACAGCCTCGAAAGAATGCGCAATGACGGAGTTGAATAGTTTCAGTGAGAGTTACCCAACCACAACGAGCAGAAAATCGAAAGGAGAATAGACCATGACCACAGGCACCATCCGTCTTCATCGCGTATTTCGTGCAAAACCGGAGCGCATCTACAAGGCGTTCTTGGACGCGGATGCAATGGCAAAGTGGCTTCCTCCTTATGGTTTCACCTGCAAGGTGCATCACATGGACGCCAAAGTCGGCGGCACTTTCAGGATGTCGTTCACGAATTTCACAACAGGCAACGGCCACTCGTTCGGCGGCGAGTATCTTGAGCTGGTGCCTTCCCAAAAGGTCAGCTATTCAGACAAGTTCGACGACCCGAATCTGCCCGGTGAGATGAAGACGACGGTGACGCTGACACCGGTGTTGTGTGGCACTGAGGTATCTATCGTGCAAGAAGGAGTGCCCGAAGTGATCCCGGTCGAGATGTGTTATCTCGGCTGGCAAGATTCGCTTGCGCAACTCGCAAACCTTGTCGAACCAGAGATTCCGGATTGAAAAGGCAAACGGTCGCGAACGAATTGTTTGTGTGAACATGCCCAGAGTGAAAGGAGCACATCATGAGCGCCAATGAAGAGATATGTTGTCCCCGTTTCGATCCCGCACCTTGGGATGGCAAGACACTCACCTGGCAGGGTAAGCGCTTCGTGCAAGATCGCGTGACCAGCCTGTTCCATATTCCGCTCAACTACGGTGCAGTGATGACGCGGATGGAGGCCACCATCCGAGCTGCCGGAGCCAAACTGGAAGTGCCGGTGATGCTGACCGATGAGAATTCCCTGTGGGGTGCGAATGTGTATGTCGAGGTCGGCAAGGATGTTCCGGGGGCGAAGATGGCCACAATCTCGGGCACGTTCATGTGCAAGGTGTTTGAAGGGCCGTACAGCCAGATCGGCAGCTGGGTGGAGGCGATGCAGACGTGGCTGGCCGGCGAAGGGAAGACATCCGGCAAGTTGTATTTCTATTACACGACCTGCCCAAAGTGCCAAAAGAAATACGGCAAGAACTACGTCGTGCTGCTGGCGCAGGTAAATTGAGGCTGTATCGCGGCTCCTTTTAATCCACTGATCGATGATTACTGCTCCTCATCAACCCGCCGAGTTAAGACAAGCCTCATTGCACTGGTTAATTGAGTGCGATGCCGTGCACAAGGTGGCGGGCGTGCGCCGTTTGGCGCAGGCGTGGGCGGCGGGTGAGTTGGTGTTGGATGCCACTGCGACATTGAGTGAATCGAAAGACATCCCAGGTCATCCCGCCAAACCCGAGTTGGTCTCTCCTTTGACGGTGAAACGCCGTGCGATGAACACGACGGAAGGCCGCGCCGCGATGATTCATGCGCTGGTGCATATTGAATTCAATGCGATCAATCTGGCGCTGGATGCGCTGTGGCGCTTCCCCAGCCTACCGCGCGAGTACTACACCGATTGGCTGCAAGTGGCCGACGAAGAGGCGTTTCACTTCACGCTACTGGCAGATCATTTGCAGACGCAGGGTTTTGCTTACGGTGACTTCACTGGACACAACGGGCTGTGGGATATGGCGGTGCGCACGCAACATGATGTGTTGGAACGCATGGCGTTGTTGCCGCGCACGATGGAAGCGCGGGGTTTAGATGTGACGCCGGGAACAAAAGCGAAGCTGGTGCAGGCGGGCGATTTGGCGATTGCCCCGATTCTGGATATTGTCTTGCGCGATGAAATCGGCCATGTGTCCATCGGCAACCGTTGGTTCAACTATCTGTGCGCACAGCGCGGCCTTGCACCTGTCGCCACCTACGCCGATTTGGTTGCGCAACACAATGCCATCCCGCGACGCGGCCCGTTCAATCTTGAGGCGCGCCGTGCGGCGGGATTCAGTGAAGAGGAATTGGCGGGATTAGGCTCGGCGTAGGCTGGCGGTGAACTTGCGAACCCCAGCATTTTTGGAGATAGCAAAGCTGGGGTTTCTGCCGCGCCCAGCCTACGGGTGTCTCGCCACCAGCCTAGGGTTAGACGACGTTTCACACTTCAGATCGCTTCTTCCTTCGCCATCTCCAGTTCCAACCAAACCTCTTCCAACTCCGCCACCTTGGCTTGCAACTGCGCGTGGTCGGCATTCAACTTTTCGACTTTCGCGCGATCTGGGTTCGTGTAGGTGTCCGGGTCGGCAAGTTGTTCGTTGACGGCGGTGAGTTCGGTCTGCGCCTTGTTCAACTCGGTTTCCAGTTTGTTCTGTTTTGATTGCAGCGCTTTGCGGTTCTGCTTGGGTGCGTTCTGCACCTTGGACTTCGCGGGTTGCGCCACGGTCTCGCGCGGACGGCGCGTCTCGATCCAAGTCTTGTAGTCTTCCAAATCACCATCGAATAACTTCGCCTCGCCATCGGCGACCAGCCACAACTCATCGGCTACGGCGCGGATCAAACTGCGGTCGTGTGATACCAGCACCACGGCGCCGGTGTATTCCTCCAGCGCGATGGTGAGCGCGTCGCGCATGTCGAGGTCGAGGTGGTTGGTCGGTTCGTCGAGCAGCAATAAGTGAGGTTTCTGCCATGCCAATAGCGCGAGTGCGAGGCGGCTTTTTTCACCGCCGGAGAAACTTTCCACGGGGCGGTCTTCGCTATCGCCCGCCAAGCCGAAGCGACCGAGGAAGCTGCGCAATGCGAGCGTGGTCTCTTTGGGGGCGATGCGTTCCATGTGTTGCAACGGTGTCGCGGCGCTATCCAGATTCTCCAACTGATGTTGCGCGAAGTAGCCGATGCGGATGTCGGGCGTGAATTCGAGCTTGCCTTGCGTGGGGTGCAACTCGCCTACCAGCAGTTTGATGAGCGTGGATTTCCCCGCGCCGTTGGGGCCGAGCAGGGCGATGCGTGCGCCAGCGCGTAGCACCAGTTCGATGTTGCTGAACAGGGATTTCTCACCGTAAGCGAAGCCAATCTTCTCAGCACGCAACAGCAGGTCGGGGCTGCGTTCCGGCGCTTCGATCTCCAGCTCGAAATGACCGTCGGTGACATGAACAGGCGCGATTCGGGTGATACGTTCCAATGCCTTGATGCGGCTCTGCGCTTGTTTGGCCTTGGTGGCCTGGGCGCGGAAGCGGCGCACGAAGTCTTCCATGTGCGCGATTTTTTCCTGTTGGCGCTCGAAGGCTTGTGCATGTTGCGCGAGGCGTTCGGCGCGGGTGCGCTCGAAGTCGTCGTAGTCGCCGGTGTAGGTGTCGATGCTGCAGTCGTGCACATGCGCGATGCGGTTGACGCAGGCATTGAGGAATTCGCGGTCATGCGAAACCAGCAAGATGCTGCCGGGGTAACGCGCCAGATATTGTTCCAGCCACAGGATGGCTTCGAGGTCGAGGTGGTTGGTGGGTTCGTCGAGCAACAGCAGGTCGGCACGGTGCATCAGCGCGCGTGCCAGATTGAGCCGCATGCGCCAGCCGCCGGAGAAGCTGGCGACGCTGCGCTCCAAGGTGTCATTGGCGAAACCCAAGCCATTCAGCAGTTGCGCGGCACGCGCGGGCGCGCCATAACCGTCGATGGCTTCGTAGCGATGTTGTGCATCGAACCATGCGGCATCGTGGTTTTCTTTTGCCAGCGTTTTCTCCAGCAGGCGCAGCTCCGCATCACCGTCGAGCACGAACTCCAATGCGGCACATTCGGAGTTGGCGATCTCCTGTTCGACGAAGGCGATGGTCTTGCCCGCTTGCAGCGAGACTTCGCCGCCGTCAGGTTTGATCTCGCCACGTATCAGGCGGAACAGCGTGGATTTGCCGCAGCCGTTTTTGCCGACGAGACCGATGCGTTGGTCGGCGAAGGCTTGCAGATTTACGTTTTGGAGTAGCGGGGTGCCGCCTTGCAGGTAGGTCAGATTCTGGATATTGAGCATGGGCGCGATAATAGCAGACAGGGCGTGTTTTCCTCCCGGCGGGCTTGACGAATTGGGCGTGTTTTGAATCCATGTGGCCGGTTTAAAGCACTGCGCCAGGGAGGCGCTGATTTATTTCAACACCGATTAATGTAAGTCGGGTTTTAACCCGACAACCCGTTCCGAATCAACATTAGCGTCGGGATAAATCCCGGCAAAAACCATGCGAATTATTCTGTGTTCCTCAGAATTCGTACTCTACCTGCAGCCTCAAGGTGTGTTTCGGCGCGGCTTGGCTAGTGCCGGATAACCATGCAGCGTTGTATTTGATAGCTTGCCGATTACCGAGTGCAAGCTTGCCAAATGCCGCCGGTCCGATGCGGTGGTTCTGTTCGATTTGTTTACTCCAGTCGTTCCATTTTCCCATCTCGCCCATTGCTTGCACGCCGAATTCAAAAGCGGGTAACCAGCGGTATTTTGCCTGCCACTGGTAGCCGAGGTTGGTGCTGAAGGGGGCGCCGCTTTCATCCGCTTTTTCCAATGCGCGCTTAAACAACAAATTTGCATTCAACTGGATTTTGCCGAATTCGGTTTGCAACAAAGGGCCAAATTTGATTTCCCAGGGCGCGTCGCCGTTTAGCGGTGCTTCCAATTCGGTGATGAAGCCAAAGTCCAGCGGATATTTTCCGCTTTCGGTGAGTTGGAATTTATTCTCCCATTCGAGCAGGGTCACGTTCTGGCCGGTACTGCGTTTATGTTTTAAATACACTTCGGTGAACCAGTATTCCCCGGCGCCATAACCCACACCGAAACTGCTCACTTGATTGAATGTGCCGTCCGCTTGTTCGGCGGAGCCGTATTTGAAATCGATTTCCCGCTCGCCGTATTCCACGGTGGGTGTGTAAATGTAATCTGCTGGGCCGGCAAAGGCAGGCTGATGGGACAGGATGAAGAGTAGTGAGAAATGGGTGAGAAATCCGAGTGTCTTTTTCATGGGTGGTTCATCTCCGGGTGATGATTTTGCGGTGAGGCGCGGCCCATTTCATGCCGGCAAGAATGGCGAACAGCACAGCGAGGTAAAACACGAATTGCATACCTGCAGGTCGAGCGTCGTAACCGATCAGGCTGTGCAGCAAGATGCCGGGCAGTCCATTTTCCGGCAGGGCAGATGATGTATCCCACAGCGGTGTCGCGAGGCTGGGCAATAGATCCGCCTGGATAAGAAAGTGGGCAGCCTGCGAGGCCATGCCGGCGGCCAAGAGTAGAACCAATACGCTGGTTGCGCTGAAGAACCAGCGCATCGGCAGGCGTAGCAGTCCGGAATAGAGCGTGTAGCCGACTGCGCTGCCAAGCATCATGCCGGCCAAACCGCCAAGCAACATCGGTGATCGTCCACCGCTCTCGGTGGCGGCGATGCCGTAGAGAAACAACACGGTTTCCGATCCTTCTCTGAGTACAGCCAGGCCGACGATAAGCATCAGCACCGAACATGCACTACGACCCTCGCGGATGTCGCTACCTACAGCACGTGCGTTGGTGGCGAGTGCTGCGCCGTGAGACGACATCCAGATGTTGTGCCATGCCAGCATCAACACTGCGATACCGAGCACGATCGCGTTGAACAATTCCTGCCCGATACCGCTGGCCAGTGATCCGATCACGTCGGTCGAGGCGGCGACTATTCCTGCGCCAAGCAGGCCTGCCAGCAACCCGGCGCCCAACCAGCGTCTGCTGTTTGGAACACTGCGCGTGGCTGCAGCGATGATGCCAATGATGATGGCGGCTTCCAGTACTTCCCTAAAAACGATGATGGCAGTTGCGAACATGTTCATGTTTCTCCTATTGAGCGATGATCGTTCCTCGGGCGGTAGTTTCATTAAACTCACCGAAGAACGGATAGCGCCCCGCATCCAAAGGGCCGATAAACAGCGTGATTTTTCCGTTTCCGGAGATGACTTTCTCCCGGTTCAGTGCATAACTTTCGAATTCCTCCGGCGTGGCATCCTGATTTTCGATGCGTAACTTGATCTTTTTTCCAGCAGGGACGATTAACTCGGATGGCTGAAAGGTGTGATTTTTGATCACCAGTGTGAAGTTGTCCTCCGAGGCAAATGCGGCCAGAGGTAGTAGCAATGCGGCTACATAAAGGCTTTTCATGAGTGCTCCTTGGGCTTGGGTGACGCGAATGATAATCGTTCTCATTTGCAACTGCAAACACTTTCGGGCAAGATGAAAAAAAATAGTGGAGAAATGGAAATGCACCAGCCAGAACATCTGAAAAGCGCCGGCCTGAAATCCACCGTACCCAGACTCAAGGTATTGAGCCTGTTCGAGTCCGGCCAGGAACGGCATATGAGCGCCGAAGACGTTTATAAATTACTGTTGGCCAGCGGTGATGACGTGGGATTGGCCACGGTTTACCGCGTGCTGACCCAGTTTGAACAGGCGGGTTTATTGGTACGCCACAACTTTGAGGGTGGCAAGTCGGTGTTCGAACTCAATCAGGGCAAACACCATGACCACATCGTTTGCCTGCAATGCGGCCATGTGGAAGAGTTTTACGATGCTGTCATCGAATCGCGCCAGGAAAAAGTGGCCGTTGAACGCGGTTTTGCCGTTCACGAACACTCGTTATATATCTACGCGGATTGTGTAAAGAAGAAGTGTCCGCATCGAAGCGGCTCTTGAGCAAACTTGATTCATATCACGGCGCGAGTGAATCCCGGCCAGCGTACGATGCAAACTTGATCGCCGTGTATCGGTTTGAAATTTTCCCGTAATATATTTCGCTCAATGGGCTGATTTCTGGGCGCTTTGAGTCGAGATTACTTTTCCAAGACGACAGTGCCCGTTCCGCGTCCGGTTCTGTACAATTACGCCTTTGCGGAAAACCCAATCCGCCCAAGTCGTTTGTTTCATCATTAATTTCGGAGTAACTGTTTATGAAAGCACCCATTCCACTACGCAATGTTCCCCAGTCCAACATCTTTCGCAAAGGAGACGTCTTTGTCTTGTTCGGTGAGTTGTTCGGAAGGGGTTACGCCAACGGCTTGATCAACGAGGCACGCAATGCGGGAATGACCATTGTCGGGATCACCGTGGGTCGCCGGGATGACAACAATGCGCTGCGTGCGCTGACTACCGAAGAGCTGGCGACAGCAGAGGCCAACTTGGGTGGGCGCATCATCAATGTGCCATTAATGGCGGGTTTTGATCTGGATGCACCGGCGGGAGAACCCACCCCAACCGATCTGCTGGCGAACATGACTCTGAAAAGTTGGCAAGAAGACAAACTGGATTGGGCACACATCGAAAAATGCCGCGAAGTGGGCGTGCAACGTTTCAAAAATTCCGTGGCGAAAGTGATGGCCGAACTGGATGGAATGATTCCGGACGGCGCCAATGCCTTTTTTGCGCACACCATGGCGGGGGGAATTCCGAAAGTGAAGGTCTTCCTCGCCATCGCCAACCGCATATACAAAGGCCGCGGTGAGCGTTTCATGTCTTCCAGCGCGTTGCTGAACAGCGATTTGGGCAAACTCATTCTGATGAACTTCGATGAAGTGACAGCGAACTCATTCCAATATCTGATCGAAGGCAGCGCGGCAATCCGTTCGCGTTTGGAGAAAAGTGGTGGACAGGTGCGTTATACCGCTTACGGTTATCACGGCACCGAGATCCTCATCGACGGTCGCTACCAGTGGCAGACCTATACCAGCTACACCCAGGGCAAAGCCAAGATGCGTCTCGAACGTATCGCGGAGGATGCCTGGAAGCAGGGCATCAAGGCGACTTGTTATAACTGCCCAGAGATCCGTACCAATTCATCCGACATCTTTGTGGGCGTGGAACTTTCACTGTTCCCGCTCCTGAAGGCGCTTAAACAAGAGGGGGGCGGTGTCTGGGCCGAGAGCCAATGGCAAGCCTGCCGCGATGTGTTGCAACTAGATCAGACTCTTGAAGGCCTGTTGCAGACCATCGATGACTATAACGATAGCAGCGTGATGGCGGGCTTCCGAAATTTTGAGGCATGGCCAATGCCGAACTCACCCGAACTGGCCGATGTGATGATTGGTACGTCGGACAACATTACCAAGATGCACAAGTCACGCGATGCACTGGTGACCGATGTGTTGAGTGCGTTGGTTTTGGAAGGCACCGGGCCGTTGATGTTCCACGAAACCTCCAACCCGGCAGGTCCCGTGTTGTGGTTGAATCACGATGTGATCGCCAAGCAGCTCAACCTGACTCACGGCTGATCCCGGCAACTGGAATTGTTCTGAATAGGCCGGTTGCCACCCAGCGCAATCGGCCTCAAAAATTATTAAAGGCATGTCATGGTCAAGTTCGCATCGGCGGTAGTGATTTCATTCTGGTGTTTGATCGCAACCGCAGCGGATTGGCAAGTCGTCGCCGATACCGAGGTTGGCCAGTTGCGGTTAGACAAATCCACTGTGGCCAAAGAGGGCCAGTACACCTTTGCGGTGCTTGTTTACCAGTTCACCGATTCACAGAAAATCGCGACGCCACCTTACGCCTTGTTCAACCTGCGCATGGATGATGTGTTGGTTGATTGTGCCGCCCTCAAACTGGGTGTTCAGGCTAGGCGCTTCTATAAAGACGACAATCTGGTCAGCACTTTCACGCTGAAATTTGAAGAGGTGAAATTCAATCTACCTGCTCCAAACACGATGGCTGAGACGGTAGTCAAAGCGGTCTGTGCTGTAGTTCCAAAAACCAAGCTTTAAACTCTAGCTGCCCCAAGTTGTCGACAGCGGCAGTTGAAATTGAGGGGCAAAATAATCGTCCCAATTTTGTGCTGTGGAAATTAGGAAGCCATCGAAAGTTATTCAATCGCCATAGTTAGGGGGAAATATGGGAAAGCATTTGCCAGAGCTAAAACCAACCGTAACAGGAGACTTGTTATCGATGAAGTTGGGCATCGGTGATGTGGTTCAACTGCAGGATTTTTCCGCCGCAAAACAGCACTACTACGTCAAACTCATCGGATATCTGAACAAACGCAGTGTGCTGGTTGCACACCCCACGCATGACGAGAAACTGCTTTTCGTGAAGAAGGGTGAAAGCTTTTTGGTGCGCGGTTTTTCGGGTACGAAAACCTATGATTTTACGGCGGATGTGATCAACGTCTGCCTGACACCTTACCCTTACCTGCATCTGTCTTTCCCGCCCCATGTCAGCACGGTCAACATGCGCAGTGCGATGCGCATCAAGATCAGGCTGGTGTGTTCTATCCGACCTAAGTTGGGTGATTATTTGGCGGCGGCGACCATTGATGACATGAGTATCACTGGTCTGCGTATCCAGTCCAAGGTGGAATTCGGGAAAGTGGGTGATGAAGTCGAAGTCAGCTTCAAGCTGCCGGTTGATGGTGTGGAGCAATTAATCGTAGTGGCCGCCAAAATTCGCAACGTCGGTATCGACAAGGATGCTTCTGGAGCCGAAAGATTGATCCCGATAGGCATGGAATTCGTTCCGTCGGAAGGCGAGGAGCGCAATACCCTGCAATACTTCATCTACAAGAATCTGGTGGAAAGCTGATCCGGCACCTGGCGTTTTAAACGGCCTTCAATATCACCCGTTCAACCTGCACACTGGCTTCACCATCGCCCAGCCACACTTGCCCGTCCTGAATGGTGCATTGCAGGTCCATCGTACGTTGTGCCAGTTTGGATAACTCGCGTGTATTCGTCACCGGCAGGTTGATTATGGTCAGGTTCTTCTGGCGTTCGAACTGTGCGCTATTCTGCGCATACCACATGTCGGCGACGCGGCCGCCATAACAATACACCACCACTTGATCGGCCCGACCGCAGGCTTTGCGGATGAGTTTCTCATCGGGCATACCGACATCGATCCATAATTCGATGCGTCCGGTCAGATCTTTCTGCCACAGATCCGCCTCCTCGTCATTGGTCATACCTTGGCCGAATTCCAAAAATTCGTGCGCATGCAAGGCAAATGCCAATAAACGCACCATCAAACGTTCGTCCGTCTCCGACGGATGACGCGCCAGCGTGAGGGTGTGGTTTTGATAATAGTGACGTTCCATATCCGCGATTTGCAGATTGGCTTTGAAGACGGTTGCTTTGATTGCCATGCGATTTCCCGAGTTGAACGTTGCGCGAATTGTTGAGAATCATTTCCACATGATCCATCATGCGCATCCCGAGTTTATCCGTTTTTCACCACGCCACGCCACATGTTGAATACTCATCAAACCCGCCAACTAAGCCGCCTGCGTTGGACCGCCTTCGTCATCGTCGGATTGGCCTATGTGTTGTCCTTTTTTCATCGCTTCGCACCGGCAGCGATCTCGGCCGATTTGCAGCAGACATTCAATACCAGCGGTGCCGCATTGGGCGGTTTGGCGGCGACCTATTTCTATGTGTACATGGTGATGCAGATACCCACCGGAATTTTGGCCGACACGCTGGGGCCGCGCCGTGTGGTGGCGATAGGCGGTTTGATCGCGGGTATCGGCTCTCTGCTGTTTGGTACGGCTGACACACTCTCCGCTGCATCGCTCGGACGATTGCTGGTTGGCCTGGGTGTGTCGGTCACGTTTATCGCATTGCTCAAACTTAACGCGTCCTGGTTCCATGACAGGCATTTCGCCACCATGACTGGTGCCACCATTCTGCTGGGAAACGTCGGTTCGCTGCTGGCTGCCGCACCTCTGGCTTGGGCGTTGGGCTTTGTATCCTGGCGCAGCATTTTTGTCGCGGTGGGATTGTTCTCGTTGCTGTTGGCGTTACTGGCTTGGTGGCTGGTACGCGATGCTCCGGGCAAGGTTGGCTTGCCCAGTCTGCGTGAAATAGACGGCAAAGCGGCACATCCCGCGCATGTGGGACATTGGTACGAAGGACTGTTGATTGTGCTGAAAAATCGCGCAACTTGGCCGGGGCTGTGGGTGAACATGGGATTGGCAGGCTCACTTTTCGCTTTTGGTGGTTTGTGGGCAGTGCCATTCTTGCGCGATGTATACGGGATGGATCGAGGCGCAGCCACCAATCACACCACACTGTTATTGGCGGGATTCGCCATTGGCGCGTTTTTCATCGGCACGCTGTCGGATCGGCTGGGGCGACGCAAGCCCGTAATGCTGGCGGGTGCGCTCGGCTATTGTCTGTGCTGGTTACCGCTGTTGTTCGGTTGGCCCATGAGCGATGTGATTAGCTACACGCTTTTCCTGGCGATGGGCTTATGCGCGCCGAGTTTTACCCTGAGTTGGTCGTGCGCCAAAGAAGTAAACCCGCCCGCACTTTCCGGCATGGCGACCAGTGTGGTGAACGTCGGGGCTTTCCTCGGTACCGCAATTTTGCAGCCGCTGGTGGGTTGGGCTATTGACCGGGCACATGCCGGCTCTTCAAGCGTTGCACTAGGACTGCCTGACTATCAAGCGGGGATATTAATCCTGTTGGGATTTTCGGTGATGGGATTGGTCGCCACCTTGTTTATCCGCGAGACCTTTTGCAGGTCGACTCTTCAGAGCTAAAGGATAGCCCTTCGGCGTTGAACGTTAAAAAAGGGAGGCATGCCTCCCTTTTTGTGTTTTAAAACGATTTATTGCCTGACGACATGGTCGTCTTCTATCTTTACTTTGTCGCCCGCAACCACGCCGGGGTCGGTTTCGTGTCGAAGGATGCGCACTTCACCCGAGGTCATCTGTACAGCGACATCAACCACGATTGTTTTCTTGATGTTTTGTTCGATTTTATGGCCTGCAATCGCACCACCCACTGCACCGGCCAGGGTTGCCACTTCTTTACCGGTGCCTTGACCGACCTGATTTCCCAGCAGACCTCCAGCAACACCACCCGCAATCACCCCGAGACCTGAACCTTTGCCTTTTTGCTCGATCATATTTATTGATACAACCACGCCACAATTGTTGCAGGCAGGTACAGGTGTGGGCACAGGATCAGCTTTGGTGTCGAGTTCGGACGGTGTGGTTTGCGTGGTTGTCTTGTGAGATTGTGTCGTAGCCTTGTGCACAGTTGTTGTTGATTTGTGCTGAGGGGCAGCTTCCGCGGCAGGTGCTACAACTGAAGCGGCGACGGGTGCTGAAGCTGCCGAAATTTGTTCCTTGGCTTTTTCTGTTTCAATCGCTGCTTTGACTTGTGCTGCAATTTCTTCGCTTGTGGGCTTCTGAGAACAACCCGTAAATACGAGCAGACTCACTAAGGTCAACAATACGATTGGGGTTTGGCGACGTGTAATAGTTTTCAAATTATTCTCCGTGGATGAGTAGGCATAGCCAAATAAGGCAATGCAATTGTGCATCTCCGCATGCTGAAGTGATGCGGGCAAATACGTGGTTTACAGTGGACCCATCCGTCAAGACAGAAATCAGTCTAGTTTAAGCTGGTGT
>CAZRZH010000043.1:0-18703 GCA_964604485.1 uncultured Sideroxydans sp. | reverse complement strand
TTTTCAGCGCGCAGACGCTATGTTTTCTGGGTAATATTCAACGCGTACCAACACCTGATCCTCTTTCTGAACTGCAATCGCAGCTCGCACCGCCAATTTTTCAGCAGATGGATCGATGTTGTTGGCAAGTTTCTTCTTGGACTCGAATACTTTGTCTCTGGCTTCCCTCAGCGAAACGATTGGATACACGCCAATTGATAACGTCTTAGCCTTTCCGCCGTACCTGTATCTGAACCACCAAAACTTGGTTCCGTTAGGTCTAATGATCAGTGACAGACTGTCACCATCGGAAATGCCATATTGCTTTTCTCGTGGTTGCGCTGCCTGTACTGCTTTATCAGTGAGCTTTCCCATCTTAAGTCCTTGTGAGTAATGATTTAATTCATGTTACTCACACGAGTATAAAATTGCAATCATTACTCACGGCGTTACTCACAAAACAATGAGATGTTATGGCATTTATTGATACAAACTGAACTCCCCTGAGACAGCCGCAACACCAACGAACCCCTTGCTGCTATTGGCTTAGGTAAAGAAAAAGCCCCGACTGGCGGGGCTTTATACTTTGTAATTTGGTGGTGATAGGTGGACTTGAACCACCGACCCCAGCATTATGAGTGCTGTGCTCTAACCAACTGAGCTATATCACCGAATTCTCTCCACAGGCCCAAGCAGTGCTTACCCAAAAAGAGGGCGGCATTGTGCTGATTTCGCCCCTTTATGTCAATTGCAGTTCTCTATTTTAAGTTCACTGTCCGGAAATTCCCTTTGCAGAGAACGGATCTTGTCAACGCCGGCTCCGTCAAGGTTTTTCAACGAAAACTGCGTAAATTTGAGTTTGCTCTTGCGCTCACCCACTTGAGCGGTTCGCACACCTTTGAGCTTCAAGCTCTCCAGATATCGCTGCGCCGACTTTTCTGTCCTGAACACGCCCAGTGAAATCGCGTTGAACCACGCACCGTTTTCCAGTACCACGAAATAATCATCGACGCCCATTTTTTTCAGCTGTTCAATCTTGCTTTGCACTTCGGCTTTTTTCTTCAGCGGCGGGATGTAGACCCAGTAACCGCTGGCATGCTCCACCGTGGTTTGTATCAGGTTCTCTGCCAGAACTAACGCGGCCAGTTCGGCTTGCACTTGTGCCAGACCTTTGCCCGAGAACTCACCCCATGCCGCGCATTGCTTAAGCTCTTTGGGGACAACCTTCAATTCCTGACTCAATATCGAAGCGGGTTGAATTTCAGTTACAGAAGATCCCACAGCCGTCGTGACAACTTCGGAGGCCGTTTGCACCACCGCGCTGGGAATCCCACTCAGCAACTGAATATTTTCCGCATTGAATTCGGCTCGTACCGTGGGAATCTCGGCATCCACCGCCAATTCACGTCCCCATTGCATCACGCTGAACAGAATCACATTCACCAGCAGCAACAAACCCAGGATCCATTTGGTCATTCTTTATTTTCCCCAATGATCTGTAAGCCATGTAACACGAGATTATCGATATGCGCGTGGGGTAATTCCAAAGCGGGATAAATTACTTCCGCCGCACCTCCACTCACAATACAACGTGCATTCGCATCGTGTTTCGCCAATAACGCATGTTGCCTTTCGATCACTCCCAAAGTCGCTCCCAACAAACCGCTTTGAATGGCATCTTCTGTATTCAGCGGAAAATCGCGCAACGCCCCATTTTCCACTGCAAGCTGCGCTGTACTCCCCAGAAGACTTTGCCGCATCAGATAGAACCCCGGCAGAATCAACCCTCCGATGAATTCACCTTGCGCCGAGATAGCATCCACCGTTGTCGCGGTGCCCAGATTCACCACCAGACAGGCGCCGCGCACCTGATGCCAAGCCGCAATCATCGCGGCCCAACGGTCACTACCCAATCGCTCAGGATAGTGATAACCGTTGCGCAAGCCGCATTGCTTCAGCCGTGGGGTGACAAACTCAATTGGGCACTCCCATCCGGAAAATATACTGTGCAGACGCTCGGCCATCTGCGCGCCGGCAACATTGGAAACCAGTATCTGCGAAGGACGCGGCAGTTGGGAAAATGCCGATTGCATCGCATCCGGTTCAGTGTTGCCAAACGCGCCCTGATGCGTCCATGCACCCGCATGCACTCGTGCCCATTTGCAGCGGCTGTTTCCCACGTCCAGTAACAACACCTTAAAGCCCCCTCAGGCTGATTTCGCCCGCATTGAAAATGCGCTCGCCTGAAGACGTGAGCAAACGCAATGCGCCCTCATCGGTCACTCCCTGCACCTCGCCTTCGACGGTTGCACCATCCGGCAAGAGCAACTTGGCAGCACGCTGCTGAAACAGGTGATAACTCTCCCATTCGGCGCGCAACGGAGCAAATCCGTGCAACGCGAATTCACGCAATATCTTCACCAAGTGTTTCAACAACAAGGCCAACACCCGATTGCGATCTTGCAAAGGAATGCCGCACACGGCAAGGTCACTCACCGGTTGGTCGATTTCAATATCTGCCTGTTTGGGTCGGGTCAGATTCAAACCGATGCCGATCACCACCGCACTGGGACCCAGCATATCGCCCTGCGCCTCCAGCAGAATTCCGGCGAGTTTCCCGCGACCTAACAACACATCGTTCGGCCATTTCAAGCCCGCACCGGGCACACCCAACTCATGTAATGCGCGCACCACAGCAACACCTACCGCCAAACTCAATCCGGAGAGTGCTGCCAGACCGCACTCGAAGCGCCACAACAATGAGAAAGTAAGCGCATCCCCCAAGCCGGAATGCCATGCTCTGCCCAGCCTGCCGCGACCTGCACTTTGCCACTCCAATGCCAGTACGCTGCCACTCGCCGCACCCAGCGCAGCGCGCTGCATCAGCAAGGCATTACTCGAAGGCGCGTGGTCTAACAGTTCAATCTGCAACACGTCGCGCACTTCACCCAATTCCGCCCCGATTTCTCCTGCGTCCAACCAATACAAAGGATGGCTCAGTTGATAGCCGCGCCCGCGCACACTGTGCAACTTGATGCCAAAATCATCCACGGCCTGAAGCGCGTTATGCACGCTGGTGCGCGACAATCCAAGACGCTGCGCCATGTCTTCACCGGAATGAAAATCGCCATCCGCAAGCAATCTGAGGAGGGAGAAAGTCAACGGTTTGGGGTGAGCGGGCGGGTGCTGTTTCATTGCGGCATATCATTGCTTGACGCTTTGCCGCTCTGCTCGAAGAAACTCAGGATCTCTTCGCGGCGTTTAAAGGCGTCCTGATATCCCAGATCGATCAGAGCACGGCAGTAATGCTTGTCGAACATCAGATAACTCACCAGATTCGCGCCGCTACCGCGCATCACCCCGACCAATCGCAACAACATCCTGATCGTCCAAGGCAGGCGAGTAACATGACGCTCGGCGATTTTTTCCAAAGGCAGACTGGGCGTGATGACCAGCGCTTCAACGTGTTGCAGACTGATCCTCCCGCGCAGCTCTTCCGGGATCATACTGATGGTGTGGTTGATGCGCCGCAAGCGCTCCAGATCGACTTCCAGACCGTCGATGAAGATGCTGTCCAGCGCATGACCGGCGATCTCGGCAAGTGAAGGATAGTGTTCAATCTTGGCGCGCTTCTCGTCTTCGACCGAAGCCCCGTGCCCGACCCCCACTACCAGTACACGCTCCGCTCCGAGATGTAACGCCGAACTGATGGGTGCAATCTGGCGCATCGAACCGTCGCCGAAAAATTCGCGATTGACGCGAACCGAAGGAAACATAAATGGAATGGCGGAAGAAGCGAGCAAATGCTGGATGCTGATCTGGGTTGGGATACCCACCCGGCGCGCGCGCTTCCAAGGACGAATGTCGGCCACCCCCTGATAAAAAGTCACCGAATGTCCGGACCCGTACCCCGATGCCGTGACACTGACCGCATGCACCAAACCCGCATCGATATGTTCCTGGATCATCTCGCACGGCAGCGCCTGCTCCAGGAAATTGTGTAGCGGACGGCTATCCAGCAGCGATACACGGTTCAGACGATTACTCCCCATTACACTCAACAACATACCCATGAGCAAACGCGCGCTGTTACTCAGTACCCCGAGCAAATCCGAGCGGTAGATGTCGCTGACATGAGCGTTGTTCCAGATGGTCATGAGGTAACGCACGCCTTTGCGGAAGTGCCGGGCATTCACCACCAGCGTAACGGCGTTGAGCGCGCCTGCGGAAGTACCGCATACCACATCGAAAGGCAGGTGGGTGCGGAAAGGCAGGAACTCCGCGATCGCTTTGAGCACGCCGACCTGATAGGCCGCCCGTGCTCCACCGCCTGTCAGGATTAGACCGACTTTCTGTCTTGCCATGTCCGATCAGTTAATCAATTGTTTGTGCGTTTACCGACTCCAACGCATCTTGCAAGGTTTCTTCCGGAAGTTCATTCAGCAACTCGGACAACATCTCCGCAGCATCCACCGCATTCTTTTGCAACAATTTGGCATCGGCATTCGCCACCAGCACCGCTGCCGCACCCACCACCTTGAGCAAACGCGCACGTTCCGCCATCAATATTTCGATCTCTTGGCTTAGCAGTTCCACTTCCTGTTTATTCATGATTCACTCCTGGTTACGACTCCGGCCACCGCCAGAGCACTCATATTAACAATACGCCGCGCGGTCGCGGTGGAAGTCAAAATATGCGCCGACTTGTTCGCCCCCAACAAGATACCGCCTATAGTGACACCGTCGCCCGCCGTCATCTTCAGCAGATTGTAGGCGATATTGGCCGCATCCAGATTGGGCATCACCAACAAATTGGCTTGCCCCTTCAAATGCGACCCCGGCAGGAACAGCGTGCGCATCTCTTCCGACAAAGCCGCATCACCGTGGACCTCGCCTTCTACTTCCAACTCCGGCGCCTGCTGCTCCAGCAACTCGCGCGCGCGTGCCATCTTGCGCGCGGAAGCATTGTCGTGACTGCCAAAATTGGAATGCGACAGCAACGCCACTTTCGGTGTAATGCCGAAATACCGCACCTCTTCCGCCGCCAGCAAAGTCATCTCGGCGATCTCCTCCGCCGTTGGGTCGAGGTTCACATGGGTATCGCAGATGAACAGCGTGTGCTTGGGCAATAACAGAATATTCATCGCGCCGTACACCTTGCCTCCCGGGCAATGGCCGATCACTTCGTCGATGTAACGCAAGTGATACAGCGGCTGCGCCACCGTGCCGCACAACATCGCATCCGCCGCACCCATGCGCAACAACATGGCGGCGATGAGTGTGCTGCGGCGGCGCATCTCACGCTTCGCCACTTCCGGCGTCACCCCTTTGCGCGCCATCAGGCGGTGATACTCCATCCAATATTCGCGGTAACGCGGATCGCTTTCCGGGTTCACCAGTTCAAAATCCACGCCGGGGCGGATACGCAATCCCAGCTTGGCGATACGCATTCCCACCACAGCCGGGCGACCCACCAGGATCGGCAAGGCCAAGCCCTCGTCCACCACGGTCTGCACCGCATGCAACACGCGTTCGTCCTCACCCTCGGCATACACCAGACGTTTCGGTTTCTTCTTCGCCAATTCGAACACCGGCTTCATCAACATGCTGGAGTGGTAAACAAAACCACCCAGTTGTTCGAGATAACCTGCCATATCCGTGATCGGTCGGGTGGCCACCCCGCTGTCCATCGCCGCTTGTGCGACCGCAGGCGCGACCTTGGAGATCAGGCGCGGATCAAACGGTTTGGGGATCAGATAGTTTTCGCCAAAGGTGAGATTTTCATCTCCGTACACTGCCGCCACTTCCTCCGATTGTTCGGCCTCGGCCAGATCGGCAATGGCATACACGGCGGCGATCTTCATCGCTTCGTTGATGCTGGTCGCCCCCACATCCAGAGCGCCACGGAAGATATAGGGGAAACACAATGCGTTGTTGACCTGGTTGGGATAATCCGAACGGCCGGTGGCAAGGATCGCATCGGGACGTGCCTGCTTGGCCAGTTCGGGCAATATTTCGGGTGTGGGATTCGCCAGTGCAAAAATCAGCGGACGCTGTGCCATCTGTTCCACCATCTCCGGCTTCAGCACTTCGCCCGCCGATAACCCGAGGAACACATCCGCGCCGACGATCACCTCGTTCAACGAGCGTGCAGTCGTCGCTTTCGCGTAGCGCGCCTTGTTGTCATCCATCTCTTCGCTGCGGCCGGTATAAACCACGCCCTTGATATCGGTGACAATGATGTTCTCCATCTTCACCCCCAACACCACCAACATGTCGAGGCAGGCCAACGCCGCCGCACCCGCGCCGCTCGCTACCAGTTTGATACTGTCAATCTGTTTGCCGACGACCTTGAGTCCGTTCAACAGCGCCGCCCCCACGATGATGGAAGTGCCATGTTGATCGTCGTGGAAGACCGGGATGCGCATGCGTTCGCGCAATTTGCTTTCGATGTAGAAACACTCGGGGGCTTTGATATCTTCCAGATTGATGCCGCCGAAGGTCGGCTCCAGCGCGGCGATGATGTCCACCAGTTTGTCCGGGTCGTTCTCGGCGATCTCGATATCGAACACATCGATGCCGGCGAACTTCTTGAACAACACGCCCTTGCCTTCCATCACCGGCTTGGCCGCCAGCGGGCCAATGTTACCCAACCCCAGCACCGCCGTGCCATTGGTGATCACCGCCACCAGATTGCCGCGCGCTGTCATATTGCGCACTTCGGCCGGATTGTCCACGATCAACTCGCAGGCCGCCGCCACACCGGGGGAATACGCCAGTGACAAATCACGCGCCGTGTACATCGGTTTGCTCGCGTTCACCGAGATTTTTCCCGGCGGAGTCTGGCGGTGATACTGCAATGCTGCCTCACGCAATTGTTTGTCCATTTTCCCCCCCGTTTCAGAATTGGGTGCGCATCGTGCGCCGATTATAGACCCGTGAATGCGGGTCCCTTAACACGCGCTCTACGACATAGTTAACAACAATCCGCACCGGGAATTCCCCTAATTGAGTTGCAAAATTCCCAACCTTGCCTTCAATCTTATTAGGGTTCGCCTACTCTTGCACCCCAAGGTTCCATCAAGTCCTGTTGCACACCCAGATGATCCAGTATCCGCGCCACCACAAAATCCACCAGATCCTGCACGCTCTGCGGATGGTGATAAAAGCCGGGATTGGGCGGCATGATGACGGCGCCGGCACGGGAAAGTTTGAGCATGTTTTCCAAGTGGATGGAAGAGAACGGCATCTCGCGCGGGACTAAAATCAGCATGCGTTTTTCCTTGAGCATGACATCGGCAGCACGGGCGATAAGATCGTCGCTAATGCCGCCCGCAATTTTGCCGAGCGTCCCCATGGTGCAGGGACAGACCACCATCGCGTCACCCGGATTGGAGCCTGAAGCCATCGGCGCATACCAGTCCTGGATTCCAAACACGCGCAATTCCCCGCTGAACTTCCCGAGGCGCTCGGCAAGCATCTGTTCCGCGTCCTGCGGGCGGCTGGGCAGGGTGAAGTCCAGCTCCTGCTTGGCGACAATCTGTGCGGCTTGCGAATACACCAGATTCACGCGCTGACCGCTTTGCAGCAGGCATTCGAGCAGACGCATGCCATACGGCAATCCTGAAGCTCCGGTGAATGCTAGGGTGATGGTTTGCATTTTTTCTATCCTCGTAAAAGAGTGTTCCTCTGTGTGCGTGTGTTGTTGGTGCTTTAGCACCGTACAACCACGGCCTACTCCTTGCGGGTGCTAACCCTCTCCCGCAAGGCGGGGGGATTGAGGTGCATTATCCATGAATCGCGCGGCGACCAATCCGTTCACCGTACCGAAAACCAATGCGGCCGTGGCGAAAATGGGAATGAGGTAGGCGATGCCGCTGTGCGGGATGAGCCACAGATAGACCACGACCATCTGCCCGGCGATGTGGGCGAAGGCGGCGAGGATGCTGTGTGTGACCGCGCCGAACCAGCGTTGCGGTAAGTGTTGACTCGCGGCCAGCAGTGCAAGGCTGCACACGGCGCCGGACAGGCTGAGAAAGAATCCCGGCGCGAGGAAATTGCCAAACAGCAAGCTCCCCGCGACCACGCGCAAAAAGGATACCCATGCCGCTGCGCGCCAACCGTAACGCGCCAATACGATCAGCGTGATGATGTTGGCCAAGCCGGGTTTAACGCCGGGAAGCGGCGAAGGGATCGCGCCCTCCAACACGGTCAGGCCGAGCGCGACTGCCGCCATCTTGGCGATGTGATGGTCCTCGGGAGTTGCATTTAGCTTAATAATTGAGACTGTCATATTTCTTGGCGCTGCCAGCAAGCTCCACACTGACTTCATTGGGCAGGCAGATCGCGATCTCACCCGCCTGTTGCAGCCAGCCCTGTCGCACACAATATTGTCTCGGGCTGGGGTCGGAAATAATGCGCGCTTTGCGCTTCTCGATACGGACGATGCTGGTGCCAAGCGGGCCGGGGACTTCGATCTGTTGGTCGCGTGACAGTGAAACTTCGCGGAAGATTTTGCCGCCGCTGCGGATGATGGCACGGTCGGCAAGTTCGCCGTTCCATAACTTGAGCGTCAACATCGTGACGCCGATCAGGCCGAGCAACAGCGTCAGCCAGTCGCCCGGCCTGAGATGGGGAAATACACCCGCACGAATGGATTCATACGAGCTCACGGTGACGCACCAATACCTGTTGCTGCGGCTTGAAATGTTGCGCAAGTTTCTCGGCGAGGTAGACCGAGCGATGGTGCCCGCCGGTGCAACCGATCGCGACGGTCAGGTAACTGCGGTTGTCGGCAAGATAACTGGGCAGCCAATTCTCGATAAAGTAACAGATGTCCGAATACATTTTTTGCACCAGCGGTGTACCGTCCAAATAATCGATCACCGGTTTATCACGTCCCGTGTGGGGACGCAGCAGGGGATCATAAAAAGGGTTGGGCAGGCAACGCACGTCGAAAACCAGATCGGCATCCAGCGGCAATCCGTTCTTGAAGCCGAAGGATTCAAATAATAACGTGAGCCTTGCCTGGTCCAGTTTGATGAACTCCTTGACCCAGGCACGCAACGCGTTCGCGCCGAGTTCACTGGTGTCGATGTGATGGCCGATACCGCTGATTTCGGCCAACAATTCACGCTCATACGCCACACATTCCGGCAACGTGCGCGCACCGTCGTTAAGGGGATGCAGGCGACGCGTTTCGGAGAAACGTTTGACCAGCGTGTCGGACTGCGCATCCAGGAACAGCAAATGCACATCCATGCCCTGCTGTTTGATCGACTCGATATGCTGCGGCAACTCGCGGACACTGACCCCGCTGCGCACGTCGATACTGACCGCCAGTCGTGTGTAACCGGACTGCTGCAGATTGAGAATCAGCGCGGGGAGCAATTCGGCGGGCAGGTTATCCACGCAATAGAACCCCGTGTCTTCCAGCGTCTTCAGCGCGATACTTTTACCGGAACCCGAAAGGCCGCTGATGAGAAATAATTGCATGTTCATTCGTCGAGCATCTGTTGCTCGTGCCGCGAGATGAATTCCTGCATGGTGTCTATACCGCGTTGCTGCAACACGAAATTGCGTGCAGCGGCCTCGACCAGCACGGCCAAGTTGCGCCCCGCCATCACCGGGATTTCGACCTTGCTGATCCCGACCCCCAGAATCTCCTCGTTGCCGGATTGCGGCAAACGCTCCAGTTTTGAAAGGTCGTCCAACGGCGGGCGATAGAGGTGAACGATGAGTTTGAGGCTCTTCTTGCGGCGCACCGCCGTCTCGCCAAACATGGTGCGGATGTTGAGGATGCCCAACCCGCGCACTTCGAGGAAGTCGCGCAGCAACGGCGGGCAACGGCCTTCGAGTGCCTCGGGCGAAATGCGGTACAGCTCGACGATATCGTCGGCCACCAGTCCGTTGCCGCGCGTGATGAGTTCCAGCGCCAGCTCGCTCTTGCCCACGCCGCTATCGCCGGTGATCATCACCCCGACACCGAGTACATCGATGAACACACCATGTCGGGTCGTCGATTCCGCCAGCGCCTTGACCATATAGTGGCGCACCATCCACATCAGATGCACGCTGCCCAGCGGCGAACGGAACAGCGGCGTGACGGTGCGATTGGCGAACTCGATCAGACCGTTGGGTATCTCGGTGTCGCCGGCGACGATCAGGCACGAGGGCTTGCCTTGCTCCAGTTGAGCCAAGGCCGCCGCCAGATCGGCGGGCGACAAACTGTGCAGATAATCCAGTTCGGTGTTGCTCAACACCTGCACCCAATTGGGGTGCACCAAATTCATGTGACCGATCAACCCCCGGTTGGAAGCGTTGACCGCCTCGCTGTCGAGAATACGATCTGCGCCATCTGCACCGGCCACCCAAGTCAGATCGAGTCGCTGGCGTTTGTCCTCGAAAAGTTGCCGGATGTTGATCTGAGCCATGTGGATTTAGGCTTGCCAGTCGGTAAACAACGTATGGATAGCAGCGGGGTCATCGGAATTTTGCAACTGATCGCGAAATTCCTGATCGCTGAACATTTGCGCGAGTTCGCCCAGAATTTGCAAATGCAAATCGGTAGCCCGTTCAGGCACCAGCAGAATAAAAATGAAATTGACCGGAAGACCATCCGGCGCATCGAAAGGAATCGGATTTTGCATCTTCACGAATGCGGCGACCGCGTCGCGCAACCCCTTCACCCGGCCATGCGGTATCGCCACGCCCTGACCCAATCCGGTCGATCCCAGTTTCTCGCGCGCAAAAAGGCTGTCGAATACCTGGCTGCGCCCGATATTGTGTTTGTTCTCGAACAAGATACCGACGCGTTCGAACACGCGTTTCTTGCTGGCGGACTCACTGTCCAGAATGACGCATTCAGGCGTTAAAATTTTACTGATAAGACTCATTATTGATTCACCAAATAAAAACGGGGCGACCGCTTGGTCGCCCCGTTTGACTTCACTCGGCTGCCACTTGTTTGCCGGTATCGTCATGGCGGCTGGCAGTTTTCTTTTCCTTGTGTTTCAGCACCTGGCGGTCCAGCGAATCGACCAGCGCATCAATCGCCACGTACAGGTTGCTGTCTTCAGTTTCGGCGAAGATTGTTTTGCCGGAGACATGCACATTGGCTTCCGCTTTTTGCAACAGCTTGTCCACCGACAGGATGACATTAATGTCGATCACATTATCGAAATGGCGTTTGACCTTGTCCAATTTGCCGATCACATGATTGCGAATTGCGGGTGTGATTTCGAGGTGACGTCCTGTGAGGTTGAGGTTCATTGCCTGCTCCTTTTTGGTTAGAGTGATTTACGAAGATTCACCGGGAGGATACTCATTAATTCCCGGTATTTTGCCACGGTACGGCGGGCCACAATAATGCCCTGCTGTGCCAGGATTTCTGCCATACGGCTGTCGGTAAGCGGATGTTTGGTATCCTCATCACCGACCATTTGTTTGATGAGCGCACGAATGGCGGTGGAAGAACAGGCTCCGCCCGCTTCTGTCGCCAGCCCGCTGCCGAAGAAATATTTAAACTCATAAATCCCGCGCGGGGTATGCATGAATTTCTGCGTGGTCACGCGCGAGATGGTGGATTCATGCAGTTCAAGCTGGTCGGCGATCTCGCGCAACACCAGCGGGCGCATGGCGATGTCGCCGTGTTCGAAAAATTGGCGCTGGCGTTCGACGATGGCCTGCGAAACACGCAGAATGGTTTCGAACCGTTGCTGCAGGTTCTTGATAAACCAGCGCGCTTCCTGCAGTTGCGTCACCATGCCCTGCGCGTTGCCGTCACCGCGCTGCTGCAAAATGTTGGCATACACCTGATTCAGACGCAGTCGCGGCATGGCTTCCGGATTCAAACGCGCGCGCCAGATGCCGCCGTGACGTTCGACCAACACATCCGGCACCACATAGTCGGCAGCGCGTTGCTCGAAGGCCATTCCCGGCTTGGGCTGAAGGTGCACGATCAAATCCTGAACGCAACGCAGTTCGTTGTCGTCGCATTTCAACAGCTTCTTCAATTTGGCAAAGTCGCGAGCGGCTAACATATCCAGATGGTGTGTCACCACAACCCGCGCCAGGTCACGACCCGGCACATCCTCGGGCAGGGCTTGCAATTGCAGTGCCAGACACTCTCCAAGATCGCGCGCCCCGATACCGGGTTCATCCAGGTGCTGCAATTGCACCAGCGCAGTTTCCAGATCGTCCAGCGTGACATCAAGTTCGGGCGGCAAAAATTCCACGATCTCCTGCAACGGTTGCGACAAATACGCGTTTTCATCCAGCGCATCGATCAGCAGACTGACAAGATTTTTGTCCCGCACATCCAGCGAACTCATGTTCAACTGCCATAACAAATGCTCGCGCATGCTCGGCCGGTCGGCGGCGACTTCGCCAAAACCATCGTCTTCATCATCCGGGTTGGCCGAGGAGAAGGACGCAAAAGAGGGCTCGCTCCAGTCGGAATTATCGGTTCGCGTATCGCTTTCGCTGGTTGTATTTTCACTGCTTTCGGATCGTGCGACAGTCTCGGTGCTGTTACTTCCGCTGTAGGTCTGGTTCGCGCTGTCGTCCTCGCGTTCAAGGAACGGATTCTCGTCCAGCAGGCGGGAGGTCTCCTGATTGATCTCAAGGGTGGAGAGTTGCAGTAACTTGATTGCCTGCTGCAACTGCGGTGTGAGCAGCAGTTGTTGGGATTGTCTGAGTTGGAGTGCAGGTTTCATTGCTTCAGTTTGTTGAGTCTGACGATGAGACTCCAGTACTTTCAAAGCTGGGATTCTTTCGCGTCATAGCTTGAAATGTTCACCCAGATATACTTTCCTCACGCCTTCATTATAGATGATTTCATCCGGCTTGCCCTCGGCCATGACCGACCCCGCGTTGATGATATACGCGCGGTCGCAGATGCCCAGCGTTTCGCGCACGTTGTGGTCGGTGATGAGCACGCCAATGCCGCGTTCCTTGAGGAAACGGATGATCTTCTGGATGTCCAGCACGGCGATCGGATCAACTCCCGCAAAGGGCTCATCCAGCAGGATGAAACGCGGATCGGTAGCCAGCGCGCGGGCAATCTCCACACGTCTGCGCTCGCCGCCGGAAAGACTGATCGCCGGATTGTTGCGGATATGGGCGATATGCAGGTCATTCAGCAAAGCCTCCAGCCGTTCATCCTGCTCCTGCGGAGCGTAGCCGTGCAATTCAAGCACGGCCTCGATGTTCTGGCTCACGGTCAGGCGGCGAAAGATGGAAGCCTCCTGCGGCAAATACGCCAAACCCAAACGGGCACGGCGATGAATCGGCAGGTGGGTGACATTGATTTCGTCGATCAGGATCTCGCCACCGTCTGCGGCAATCAGACCAACGATCATGTAGAAGCTGGTGGTCTTACCGGCACCGTTGGGGCCCAGCAGGCCAACAACCTCGCCACTTTTTACCGACAATGAAACATCCTGCACCACAGTGCGTGCCCGGTAGCTTTTCTTTAGGGAGATCGTGCGCAGTTCGCTCATTTATTCAGGTGACGAAGGATTGGCAGGGGTCAAAGTCGGTGTGGGCTGAATAATCAACGGCTCCTGCCTTGCGGAAGATTTGTTCTCTTTCTTTTCTTTCTTGGGCTGAATCACGGCGCGCACCCGGTTATTGGGAGAATAACTGTCGTCGGCAAAAGCCGGATCGCCGCGCACCTCGAACACTTCGGTCTTGGTGCTGTAAGTAATATGCGCACCCGACACCTCATCCTGACCGCGCTTAACACGTGCCTGTTGGAAGAAATCCACGGAATCGTTGCGCGTGTCGTATTCGATGATCTCGCCGTAGCCTTCGGCGTAGTCGTCGGTGCCTTCGTAACGTTGACGGAACTTTGCCGGTTGTCCTGTCGCAGTCATGTGCTGGAAGCCTTTTTCGTCTTCCTTGACCACAATCGTGTCGGCCTGGATAAGAATCGTGCCCTGCAGCAGCTGCACGCGCCCTTCAAAACTACTGACCTGCTTGGCATCATCCACCACCACCCTGTTCGCTTCGAGGTGAAGAGGCTTATCGCGATCTGCTTTTTCGGCGCGGGCGACATTGCCACAGGTCAGCAAAAATAGGATCGGCAATAAAAGTTGATACCTCTTAACTATGTTCAGGAAACTGCCCCCCCCTTTTTCAAGGGGGGAAGCGGTTCGTTGACACTCATGCTGTGAATTGTTCAGAGGCATGTAAAAGTTTAATGCTTGACGGGTTCATGTGTCGCCCTGACGCGGGATAATAATTTCACGGTACGAGCCTGATTGTCCAGCTCCATGCCAACCGCGCTGATCGTACTCTTGCGGCCGACCATCAGCACAGGATGGTCGGAATCGGCCCAGTCGCGCTCGGGTGCGACATGCAGATAGTCAGTGTGGAAAAGTTGTTCGCTGACAGAACCTTCGGCCGGACGCACCACCTGGACCTCGTCATACAGATACACATCTTCACTCTGGCTGTTGATGATGCCTGTTTGAGCCCGGATAAAACTCGGCGCGCGATCCGCAAAGTAACTGGTCAAAAAAGGCATCTGCAAATGAGTTGTGTCGTCATCCGGGTAATGCCACATCTTCTCTGCGGCAAGGGTGAATTTTGGCTTTCCCTGCTCATTCAAGGTGGTGGAACTCAACTTGTCGATGACGTAATCGACGTCATGGCGCTGTTTGCTGGAGACCGGCGTCAGCGGCTGCACCTGCAAACTGAGCCAATAACTGGCCAGTAACAGCAGGGCCAAAGGCAGCAACGGCAACATGCCGCGTAACCTGTCAGCCAAACTTCGAGTGCGTGTCATTTTAGATAGGGAGCGAGTTGATCCTGGAGCGTTCCTTGTGCAGCCATGATTAGCTCGCACACTTCGCGCACCGCCCCCGCACCGGCTTCGCGCTGCGTCACATAATGCGCGTGGTCGCGTACCAATTGCGGGGCGGCGGGTACACTCAAAGCCAGCCCGACGCGGCGCATCACCGGCAGATCAATCACATCATCACCCATGAAAGCGGCACATTCCGGTTCCAGTTGCAGATCAGAAAGCAGCGAGGTCATCGCGGCGAGTTTGTCTTCCACACCCTGATAAAGGCGAGTGATACCAAGATTCTTGGCGCGTTTCTCGACGCATTTTGAAGTGCGCCCGGTGATGATGGCCAACTCCACCCCCGTTGCCTTGAGCATCTTCAGGCCATGACCGTCGAGCGAGTTGAAACGTTTGAATTCTTCACCGGAATCGCTGAGGTATAAACCACCGTCAGTGAGGACACCGTCAACGTCGAAGGCGACAAGTTTCAGTGGTTTTATTTTATCGGTGAGTGACATCAAATGACTTTGGCCTTCAATAAATCATGCATGTTCAACGCGCCCACCAATTTAGTGTCGGCATCCACCACCAGCAACTGGTTGATGTTGTATTGCTCCATCAATTGCACGGCCTCCACCGCCAGAGCCTCCGGGCCGATACAACGCGGATTGCGCGACATCACCGAACTGATGGCAGTAGTGCTGAAATCCACACGTTTCTCCAAAGTGCGGCGCAGATCGCCGTCGGTATAGATTCCGAGCAAGTGATGTTTCGCATCGACGATGCCCGTCATCCCCAAGCCCTTGCGCGAGATTTCCAGCACCGCGTCGGCCAGCGTCGCACTTTCTTGGACGGCGGGGATGCCGGCATCGGTGTGCATGATGTCGCGCACATGGGTGAGCAAACGTCGTCCCAAACTGCCACCGGGATGTGAGCGGGCAAAATCGGCTTCGCCAAAACCCTTGGCATCCAACAGTGCCACCGCCAGCGCATCGCCCAACGCCAGCGCGGCCGTGGTACTGGCGGTGGGCGCCAGTCCCATCGGGCAAGCTTCTTGCGCCACTGCGCCATTCAAATGTACATCCGCTTCGCGCGCCAAACTTGATGAAGGATTGCCCGTCAGGCTGATGAGTTTTGCGCCTTGGCGTTTAAGCACGGGAACAATGGTCAGCAACTCTTCGCTTTCCCCCGAATACGAGATCCCGATGAACACATCCTGCGCGGTGACCATGCCCAAATCGCCGTGACTGGCTTCACCCGGATGCACGAAATAGGCGGGCGTTCCGGTACTGGAAAATGTCGCGGCGATCTTGCGCGCGATGTGTCCGGATTTGCCCATGCCGCTCACGATCACCCGTCCGTGACAGGACAGGATGAGATTCAACGCGGCCAGAAAGTGATCGTCGATGCGTTCGACCAGCGCTTGGACTGCGGCGGCTTCGATGGAGAGGACTCGGCGGGCGAGGTCGAGTGCGTGCGGTGCGGCGGTGACTGTTTTATTCATAGTGCAAATTATAGCAGCGGCTCTTTGTGCAGGAACGATTTTGCAACTCATAAAACTTGAGGCATCATCCGGTACATGACGAACTCCCTGCATCTCCTGCTCGTGTTGTTGGCTGCCGCCGTGGGTGTGGTGGTGTTGTGCCGCCTTTTGCATTTGCCCGCGATGCTGGGCTATTTGATCGTCGGCATCCTCATCGGCCCGCATGCCTTGGGTTGGATACCGGACGCGCCGGAGACGCGCCATCTCGCCGAGTTCGGCGTGGTGTTCCTCATGTTCAGCATCGGATTGGAATTCAGCCTGGCGCGCTTGCGTGCCATGCAACGCATCGTGTTCGGCCTGGGCACGGCACAGGTCGCCGCCACCATGGTGTTGGTGATGATTACCTCGCTGCTGTTCATGCTGGATTGGAAAGCCGGACTGGCGCTGGGCGGAATCCTGGCGATGTCTTCCACCGCCATCGTCAGCAAGATGCTGGTCGAGAATGCCGAACTAAACACGCCGCACGGACAAAAAATAATGGGCGTGCTGCTGTTCCAGGATCTGGCGGTGGTGCCGTTGATCATCGTCATCCCCGCTCTGGCTGAAAGTGGTGCCGAACTCAGCAATACCATCCTGATCGCCATGCTGAAGGCGGCGGTGGTGCTGTCCGCGTTGCTTTTGTTCGGCCAACGTTTGTTGCGTCCCTGGTTCCATCTGGTCGCCCGCCAAAAGTCCTCCGAACTGTTCATGCTCAATGTGTTGCTGTTCACCCTCGGCATGGCCTGGCTCACCGAACTAAGCGGCTTGTCGCTGGCGTTGGGCGCATTCGTCGCCGGCATGCTCATCTCCGAAACCGAATACCGCTATCAGGTGGAAGACGACATCAAACCCTTCCGCGATGTGTTGCTCGGCCTGTTCTTCGTCACCATCGGCATGTTGCTTGACATGAATGCGATCATTTCCGGGTGGGGTTGGATCCTGTTGCTTTTGCTCATCCTGTTGCCGTTCAAAGCATTGGTGGTGACGATCCTGGTGCGCTTCTTTGGCGGCAGTTGGGGTTCGGCCTTGCGTACCGGCATAGGCTTGGCGCAGGCCGGCGAATTCGGCTTCGTGTTGCTGACCCTGGCAGGTGGCATAAAAATCTTGCCGCCGGATGTGATGCAAAACGTGCTCGCCGCCATGCTCATCTCCATGCTTTTCGCGCCGTTCCTGATCCAACATGCCGAAGCTATCGTGCGCCGCTTGTCGCCGCAAGATTGGATGAACCGCGCCATGCAAATGCACCAGATCGCCGTGCAAAGCATGGCCAGCAAACAACACATCATCGTCTGCGGCTACGGACGCAGCGGACAAGCACTGACCCAGTTTCTGAAAATGGAGGGCATCAGCTTCATCGCACTTGATCTGGATTCGCGCCGGGTACACGAAGCCAATACAGCCGGTGAACGCGTGGTATACGGCGATGCCGCGAAACATGAGGTGCTGCAAGCCGCCGGCCTGATGCGCGCCAAGGCGTTGGTTATCACTTACGACGATAAACACTCCGCCTTAAAGATCCTGCATCACGTACAAAAAGCGCGCCCCGACCTTCCCGTCATCGTGCGCACCGCTGATGACAGCAATGTTGAGGTACTCAAAAAAGCCGGCGCGGCCGAGGTGGTGGCAGAAGTGCTGGAAGGCAGCGTGATGCTCGCTTCGCAGGCATTGCTCATGGCGGGCGTGCCGTTGAGTCGTGTGGTACGCAGGGTGCAGGAAGCGCGCGCCAAACGTTACAGCATGTTCAGCGGATACCTGCGCACCGCGCAACCCGAAATCAGTGAGGATGCCGAAAATCTACAACCGCGCTTCCACCACGTGATGCTGGGCGAAATGGATGTCGCCGTGGGTAAATGCCTGGGCGAGATGAAGTTAGACGAATTCAACGTCGAAGTGAACGGCGTGCGCCGCCACAATGTACATGGTAGCGATCCCTCCGCCGACATGTTGTTACATACCGGTGACGTGCTGATGTTGCTGGGGCAGCCGATCATGCTGGAAGCGGCGGAGCGCAGGTTGCGCGAAGGATGAACTGACGTCCCAATATTTCGGGAAGAAAATTGATCAAATTGTTCGGCGTATCGGAATCCCGTGAAGTGGGAGTTATGCCGCTTTTTTCAAAGGCAGTGTGCCACGTTTGCTCACATATAAAACTTCAACGCCCAATATGTTGCCGTTGGCATCGTAATCCAGAATCATTCCAGGTTTTATTTCCTCGGTTTTATCGACTTCACCTTCAGCCAAATTCACATAAAGAGCATCGGCTTCCTGATCAAATTCAATTCTCATTGCCTCACCTTATTCACTTAAGCAATTACTTGACGGCGTAAAAAAAGCCCGCTGCGAAGCGGGCTTTTTAGTGTTATACAGCGGCTGGATCAAATGCCCATACAGATGGTGTAACTTGTCGAGTC
>CAZRZH010000042.1:0-18882 GCA_964604485.1 uncultured Sideroxydans sp. | reverse complement strand
GATCGTCAGCAGGCGCTCTTCTAATACCCCGCCCCTTGGGGCGGGGTTGTTTATTGTGGTGGCGGAAGTGGTAGCGGGAGCGGAGGCAGTGTAATTAATAGTGCGAATGGAGCAACCATTACTGGCGTTACTTCTCAATTGTTTTGTACTGGAGATCCAAACTATATGGTTGGAACAACGGTTCAGGCAAATTCTATTAGATGTCTAAGTAACACAAACGCTACCCAACAACTATTTCAAGACTTTAATCAAATATGGCGGATTCTAGGATGAAGTGCAATTTTGAGTAACGCAGGTCAGGTGGGCGGGATGCGGTAGCATCCGCGCTTTTTGACCGGCCAGTCGAAATTGCAAAGATGACATACACACACCTCACCCGAGAAGAACGATACCAGATTTACGCCTTAAAGAAGGCAGGACACAAGCAGTACGAGATCGCAGAACTGTTGGAGCGAAGTAAATCCACCATCAGCCGAGAGTTGGCAAAGAACATTGGCGGACGCGGTTATCGACCCAAGCAAGCGCAATGGTTGGCGGATGACCGGCGAGCGATGAACGCACGCACGATAGATGAAGCGACGTGGCAATTTGCTTGTGCGAGGCTCCGAGAAGAATGGAGCCCAGATCAAATCAGCAAGCATGCCGAGATCAGCATCGAGACGGTGTATCAGCGTGTCTATGCGGATAAACGAGCAGGTGGTTTACTGTGGAAGAGCCTACGCTGCCAGAAGTTGCGGAAGAAGCGTTATGGCAAGGCAGAACGGCGCGGAACGATACCCAACAGGCTGTCCATTGAGCAACGCCCAGCCATCGTTGAGACACGCAGCCGGATCGGTGACTGGGAAGCGGACACCATCATTGGCAAGAACCACCGCCAAGCCATCGTGAGCATCGTGGAGCGGAAGTCCGGCTTCACGCTGATACGCAAGGTTGAGCGCAAGACCGCACTAGCAGTCAGCCAGGCAATGATTGGACTGCTGAAGCCGCACCGTAAGAAGGTACACACAATCACTTCAGACAACGGCCGTGAATTTGCCGGACACGAAGAGATCGCAAGCAAGTTTAAAGCTGACTTCTACTTCGCACATCCCTACTCATCATGGGAGCGCGGAACGAACGAGAACACGAATGGATTGATACGGCAGTATTTCCCAAAGAACCGAGACTTCACTACGATCACACAACAGGAGATCGATATGGCAATGGAGAGATTGAACAGCAGACCTAGAAAGAGACTTGGATACCAGACACCTAGTCAGGTATTCTTCAAGTCAGGCGTTGCACTTCATATTTGAACCCGCGAATTACGCCAAGTGCCGAACATGACGGTTATTGAAGGGATAACTCTTATTATCGCACTGGTGTCTATAGGCATCGCATGGCGGGCTTACTTGCTATCCAAGAAAGCTATCCAAATTCAAGCGGATGCTCATCAACTGCAACAGTCAGATATCAGTGAAAAGCGAGAGCCCAGACTTCAGATTTCGAATGAGACATTCCTGTCAACTTGGCAACGCCATCCGGTGGAACCATTTTGCCCTCCGCAAGAGTTGGACTTGCACTACTCGTCGATGTTGTCCAACAAAGGGGAGTCTGTTGCAAAGATTGACTATGTAACGATTGAACTGGGAGTTACCGATACGCCGCCTCTTGGCCCGCCTCGTCGAGGTTTCGGGGTGTCAGTTTCCGGGCCGCTCTACCTCGCGGCTGGCGAGACGTTGGCGCTCAACACCATAGTCACCGCGCAACACTTGGAGTTAGTGAGGCTGTTCTGCCAATTGCCAAACGGAGTAGTGGTTTGCACGCTTGCTTTTCAGTACTCAGGGTATGCGGGCGAACAGCGTTTGCGCCGCACAGAGATTTATCGAATAAACGATGGCGGGGGAATTATTTCAAAGGCTGGATACGATGCGGCATCGTCTGTACCCCGCTCGTACCCTGTTACACCGACCGATACGGTTGTGCCGACATAGCAACAAAGTGTCGGAGGCGAATTGTTATTGAGGGCAGTCCGTGGCATCAGGGGTGAATGTGTTGCTTGCGATCAATAGCAACGCAGTTGAAACATTTTGCAGTGAGAGAGCAATGACCGAACAGCAAGTAGAAAATCTGGCAATCAAGTTTGGCGATTGCGACGCTGGATGGATTCTTATGCGCTTGTCGAACGATGAGTGCTCTCTGGTTGTCAGAATGAGCCACTTTCTTGATCCTTTGCCGGATATGCTGGCTTGGCTTGAGGCGATTGTGATCGGTGTTCAACACTGTGAATTTCGTGTTGATGAAGAAGGTCGGTTTACAAATTTCGCCGCAAAAATAGAGTTTCGCCCCAAAGAAAATTCGCGTGCTTACACCAATCTTGAAATCGCCCAAGAGAATGCCACGCAACCTTTGCAGGTGACGCTGCCGACATTTGAACTGGTTGACGTTTTCTATCGCGCTTTTCGTGAATTCGCAGAATCGCCTGATTATGTGAGGAGTGAGTGGGAGCGGATTACGCTTGAGAATGTGGTGAATGAAAAACTTGGGATGACGGCGACGGCTTGGATAGATTCGGTCATTTCGCTTGAATCACGTGAGTTGCAAAAAGCGTTCTGGAAGATTGACCCTCACATTGAAAAGAATCCAGCCATTTATATGGATGACTATGGCACTGACGCTGAACTTATGGAGCTGACAGGCCAAACAAGAGCAGAAGCAGGTGGGGTGCCTCGCTATTGTTTGCTGCCGCATGAGCTATGGGGACACTATGCAAAAAGAGATGTGCAAGCCCAGCGTGAGTATCTAGAAGAGTATTTGTCAGACCCTTTCAACTTTTCTTGGGCGGGTACACCTTGGCACAAGATGCGCTCTCGTCTTATTGAGGATTGGCTGGTCGCAGAATCGGATACACCTTGGTTTTTTTGGAAAAGATGGCTGGCATGAGTGATCGTAGGGCGCAATCGTCATTGCGGCGAATGTTTGGTTGAATTGGTGTAATCGTTCGATTACAATCTATCCATGTACACGATAAAGCCGCTCCCCGAATTTAGCCAATGGCTGTTTGGTCTGAAAGATGGCATGACGCATCGCCGCTTGGCACGTCGTTTGGAAAAAGCGCAAGGCGGCAACTTGGGTGATGTGAAGTCAGTCAGCGACGGCGTGTTCGAGATGCGCGAACATTTTGGGCCAGGATGGCGCATGTATTTCGTTCAGCGCGGTGAGGTGTTGATCGTGATGTTGGGTGGCGGCGATAAGAGTACGCAAACCGCTGATATTGCCAAGGCCATTAAGTTGGCCGCTACTATTGAGGAGTGAACCATGACTAAAAAAATCAAAGTTGCTGACTTACCAGAGTTCGACATCACCGAGCATCTCGATAGCGAGCAGGCGATTGCCGAATACATCACGATCGTGTTGGAAGAGAACGATCCTGCGGCTTTGGCCGATGCGTTGGGTGTTGCGGCGCGTGCGCGCGGCATGAGCGAAATCGCCAAGCAATCCGGGTTGAGTCGCGAGGCGCTGTACAAGGCGTTGCGCTCTGATGCGCAGCCGCGCTTTGAGACGATCAGCCGAGTTTGTGCGGCGTTGGGTGTGAAACTGGTCGCGCAGCCTGTGCATTCTTGAAAGAGTGTTTTGTAGTAACATTGCTACAAATCCAATTTGGGAGGTTCCTATGACGATCACAACTTTATCCAGCCGCGAGTTCAATCAGCGCGCCAGCGATGCCAAGCGGGCGGCCAATAATGGCCCGGTGTTTATCACTGACCGCGGGCATCCGGCGCATGTATTGTTGAGTATCGAGGATTATCGAAAGCTCACGGGTGGTCAGCAGAAGATAGCTGACTTGCTGGCTTTGCCGGGGGCGGAAGCGGTTGAGTTTGAAGCCCCCAAGCTGCGCGACGTTGCGCGTTCCGCCAAGTTTAAATGATGTTTGTTCTCGATACGAATGTGGTATCCGAACTGCGTAAGGTGAGTAGTGGCAAGGCGGACAAGCGTGTGGCGAAATGGGCGGCTGGCGTGGCGGTGGCGGATTTGTATCTGTCCTCAATTTCTGTGCAGGAGTTGGAGATTGGCGTGCAGCTCGTCGAGCGGCGCGATGTTAAGCAGGGCGCGCTACTTCGAGTGTGGTTGAACGATCATGTGTTGCCCGCTTTTGCGGGGCGCATTTTGCCCGTGGATGAGGCGGTTGCCCGACGTAGCGCGAGCTTGCATGTGCCAGACCCGAAGCCGATGCGTGATAGCTTGATTGCGGCAACGGCGCTAGTTCACGGCATGACGGTGGTGACACGCAATGTGGCGGATTTCGAGGTGTCAGGTGTGCAGCTGCTGAATCCGTGGACTTGGAACGGCAAGCCATAGTCTGCTGAACTATTCCATGAATCGTACCGAACGCTTCTATCAAATAGACCAACTGCTGCGCGAGCAGCGGGTGGTGTCGCTGGAAACATTCCTCAACGAACTTGAAGTTTCGCGTGCCACGTTCAAACGCGACATTGAATATCTGCGTGATCGTTTGCATGCACCCATCGTGTGGAACCGCACAGCGGGTGGTTATTGTTTTTCCGATGAAGCTGCAATGGGGCCGGCCTACGAATTGCCGGGGCTATGGTTTTCTTCTGCCGAGTTGTATGCGCTGTTGGCGACGGAGAAATTGTTATCCGATTTGGAGCCGGGGCTGCTGGCGGCACACATCGCGCCACTACAAAAAAGGCTGGTGGCATTGCTGGAGCAATCCGGTCATGCGGCGGACGAGGTCACACACCGTGTGCGCTTGTTGACGATGGCACGGCGCAAGGTTGAACCGCGATTTTTTGGTGAGGTGGCGCGGGCTTTGTTGAATCGACGCCAATTGGAAATAGCCGCTTGGAATCGTGGGCGCGACGAGGTAAAAACACGTGTGGTATCACCGCAGCGCTTGGTGCATTACCGTGACAACTGGTACCTGGATGCGTATTGCCATTGGCGCAATGCGTTGCGCAGTTTTTCGCTGGATACTCTGCGCGCCGTGAAGGTGTTGAACGAACCCGCAAAAGAGATTGACGACTCTGAACTGAATGCTCATTTCAGCGGTTCTTACGGCATCTTTTCCGGCACGTGCAAGGCATGGGCGGTTTTGCACTTTTCTCCAGAACGCGCCCGTTGGGTGGAATCCGAACGCTGGCATCGCGACCAGCGCGGCGAATCCCTACCTGATGGCAGTTATCGTTTGCATGTTCCCTATTCCGATGAGCGCGAGTTGCTGATGGATATTCTGCGCCACGGCGCGCAGGTGGAAGTGGAAGCGCCGGAGTGTTTGCGGTTGCGCGTGGCGGAGGAAGTTCAGAAACTTGCTGCACACTACCTTTCTTCCCGTTCCTGATTTTTACGGCATGCCGTATTAACTTGTGGCTATTGTCGCCAGCGGCAGGAACAAAGTTAATGGTGAGTTTGGTAAGACAATAAAACCGTGATGCTGATAAAAAGTAGCTGCTTTTTTATCCTTGGCATCCACCACCATTGCGTAGGCGGTGATCTCCGAATGAGCCGCGCGACTCATGGCATCGGCCAGTAGCGCGCCACCGAGTCCCAGTCCCTTAAAATCTTTATCAATCGCCAAGCGCCCCATGCGCACCGCAGGTACTAAAGGGTAGCGGGGCAATTTTCTGCTGATGCTGGCTGGCAGGTCATTCAATAACACGCTGGACGAGGCCAGGGTGTAATAGCCCGCGATGCGTTGTTCGGCGGTGAGCGTGACAAAACAGGCGGTTACTCTGCGGCGCACATCTTGTGTGACTTGCTGTTGAAAGTAACGATCCAAAGGCTCGGAGCCGCTGCTGAACGAGGTTCTGTCATGCGCTGCATCAAGCTGGACAACCCGAAATTTGGCGGTGCTCATTCAGCACTCAATAATTTTTTGCGGCGTGCAAAAGCTCTCTTCAATGCCGGGTTGGGTTTGGGGGGCGACAACAATGCCTGCGCAAAACATTCCTGATCGGTCAGTGACAAGCGGATGACTCCCGCCTGTTCGATAGTTTTTTGTGCTGCATCTTGCACGGCAGAAATGACAAAGTCGGTCAGGGTGAGTCCCTGAATTTCAGCCGCGCGTTTAAGCGTGCTCTGCAATTCGGTGCTGATGCGTGCTTCGAGGCGTGCGGTGGCAAGAGCGGGTGGCATGGTGTGTTCCTCCTGTTTTTGAAATGTACGGCAATATGCCGGAGCGGTCAATTATTATTTTGCGGAGAGATTTTTTCAGCAGGCTCGTTATTTGAGCCACTACGCACTGTATCTTTAGCTCAGCTTGAAAGGTGGCTGACATGGACAGAAGAATATTCCTATCACGCGTGGGCGCTTTGTTTGGTGGTATTTTGGTCGCTGCACCGGTTGTCGTACAAGCAGTAACTCAACGTCGTGTTGAATTACTGCGTTCACCCGTGGCGGGGTTTCAATATCACAAAGGCCAGGAAATCTGGGCATCTCTGCGGGTTGGCGATGTGCTGACCTTGGTGAGAGAGACGGAAAATAAATACGACCAGCGGGCGGTGCGTGTGGAATGGCAAGGTCACAAGCTGGGCTACGTGCCACGTTTGGATAATGCCAGCGTGTGCCATTTGCTGGACAGCGGAAGCCAGCGACTTGAAACTGAGATCGTGGTGTTGAACGTAAGCAATAATCCTTGGGAGCGCATCGCGTTCGTAGTTCACTTGATTGTGTAGTAGTTGTCGCGGAGTTGATATGGTACGTATCGCACCAGGAACCCGTACTGAATTCCCGGGAGATAGTGATGAAAATGAATCCGCTTGAACAAGTGTTCACTGTGTGTGTTTTGTTAGTGGTAGCTGCGATATTGCCGGCATGGGAATGGGTGCGTGTTGTGATCTTGATTATCGCTGTCTTGATGGCCATTGTTTTTGTAGTTGGTTTTATTCGCTTCGTGCTGAATCCATTTTCAAGCAAGGGCAAGTAGTAGAAAGCTTGGAGCTATTACGACCACAGTACGTTTGGAACCAACGAAAACGAGGATGAGAATATGACAGCGCAAATTCTAGACAGCTTGGATATTAACGGACTAGCTTCCCAACGTGTTGAAGCCGAATTGTTATTCGGGAGGTAGGCGAACACTGGTTCGGCGATGGCGAATCTAAGTGGGTCAAACGGACTGAAGAGGGGAATTATGAAAAAGCTGCCATTCTGCATTCAATCTATGTGGCTGGGGTTGATGATGCTTGTAAGCGGATTCGTCTTGGCGTTTCTTTTAGGGGGGCCGCTAGCACGGTTTTTTTTGCTGATTGCGCTGGTTGGTCTTGTTGTCTTTGCGCTGAGTTTTTTAAGGGCGATCTGGGAGATACTTTTCAATTGATGAATTGGTTGCGCAAATTTCAGCTTGCGTAGGGCGCATTCGTTATTGCGCCGGCAGGGAACACAGTGCAATGGAATTCACGCCACGTAATGCTAAAATTCCCGCTGTCTGTAGCTGCTAAACCAAGGAACGAACATGAACCCGCACATTGAAGCATTGGCCAAGGAAACGATGGCGCTGGATATTGAAGACAGGGCATTGTTGGCGGGTAAGTTGTGGTTGAGTTTGGATGAGCCTACGCCTTCCGAATTGGAGCGGTTGTGGCTGGATGAGGCGGAGCGTCGCCTTGAAGATTTCCGTGCGGGACGTGTGCAGGGCATACCCGGAGGCGAGGTGTTCCGCCGCGCCATTGCCGAGTTGTCGTGATGATCGAGTTTTTGCCTGAAATAAAACTCCAAAATTATTGTCGCGCTCGCTTGAAGTCTCGTTCGAGTCGTGGGCAATGAGTTCAAGCAGCAAACAACGCATCCAGGACGAACCCGCTTTCGTACTGCACAGCTACCCGTTTCGCGAGACGAGTTTGGTGTTGGAGGTGTTTAGCCGCCAACACGGGCGCGTGCCACTGGTGGCGCGCGGGGCACGCCGCCCGCGCTCGGCATTGCGCGGGTTGCTGATGAGTTTTCAGCCGTTGGCTTTGAGCTGGTTCGGCAAACATGAGTTGCGCACCTTGCATGGTGCGGAGTGGCAAGGTGGTCAAGCGCAATTGCAAGGCACGGCGTTGTTGTGCGGTTTTTATCTGAATGAATTACTGCTCAATCTGATGGCGCGCGATGACCCGCACACGAACCTGTTTGATTATTACCAGCAGACCTTGCAACGGTTGGCGCAGGAAGCCGATCATGCATTTACCCTGCGCTGTTTTGAAAAACACCTGCTGCAGGAATTGGGTTACGCGCTGTTGCTCGACACCGAGGCGGACAGCGGCCAGCCCATCGTGCCGTCCCGCAACTACCGTTATATACTTGAGCGCGGCGCGATCGCGGAGACGGCACATGCGTCACAAGGCATGCCGGTACTGGGCAAGACACTGTTGGACATGGCGGCCGATGATTACCGCGATATGAACAGCGCGCGCCAGAGCAAACAACTGATGCGCATGCTGCTCGACCATCACCTGGCAGGAAAGATTTTGCATACACGCGAACTGATGAGGGATTTACAGAAACTATGAAACTCGGACTGAATATCGACCACGTTGCCACCTTGCGCCAAGTGCGCGGTGCGCGTTATCCCAACGTCATCCGTGCCGCGCTGATTTGCGAAGAGGCGGGTGCGGATGCCATCACGCTCCACTTGCGCGAAGATCGCCGCCACATTCAGGATGCCGATGTGGAAATCTTGCGCGGCATGTTGCAGACGCGCATGAATCTGGAATGTGCGGTGACGGAAGAAATGCTCAACATTGCGTTGCGCATCAAACCGCATGACATCTGTCTGGTGCCGGAAAAACGCGAAGAGTTGACGACCGAAGGCGGGCTGGACGTGGTCAAGCATTTCGGCGCGGTACAACGTGCCACGCAACGCTGCCAGGAAGTTGGCATCCGCGTTTCGTTATTTGTGGATGCCGATGAGCGGCAACTGGAAGCCGCCTGGAAAACCGGCGCGCCGGTGGTGGAGATCCATACCGGAAAATACGGCGATGCCGACAGTGTTCAGGCGCGTGAGCAGGAGCTGGCGCGCATTTTTCATGCCGCTTTGCATGCTCATTCTCTGGGCTTGCAAGTGAATGCCGGGCATGGTTTGAACTATCACAACGTGCGCCCCATCGTGGACATCCCGCACCTCGCCGAGCTCAACATCGGCCATGCCGTCATCTCCGAAGCCGTGTTCATCGGGTTGGATCAGGCGGTGAAGAAGATGAAGGCGTTGTTGGTCGCATGATCTTCGGCATCGGCACCGACATCGTCACCGTAGCACGCATCGAAGCGGCGATGTTGCGCCACGGCGATTCATTCGCGCAACGCATCCTCAGTCCGCAGGAATATGCCGAACTGGCAGTTAATACGCATCCCGCCCGTTTTATAGCCAAGCGTTTTGCGGCCAAAGAAGCCTTTGCCAAAGCGACCGGTCAAGGGCTGCGTCACCCGCTGAGTCTGCGTCGCATCGCTGTCAGTCACGATGAACTGGGTAAACCGGTCTTTGTGTTCGATGCGGAATTGTCGGCGCACCTTGAACAGCTTGGCATCGGTCACCACCATTTGAGTATCAGCGACGAGCGCGATACGGCGCTGGCGTTTGTGATTTTGGAAAGGAAAGTTTGATGGGTAATGGGCCGGTAATGCTCGACGTGGCAGGCAAGCAACTGACGGCAGAAGACGAGAAACGTCTGCAACATCCGCTGGTCGGCGGGGTGATTCTTTTTGCGCGCAACTATGAATCCCCCGGCCAGTTAGCCGAGCTGACCGCCCGCATCCACGTTTTACGCAGCCCGCCTTTATTGATCGCCGTGGATCACGAGGGGGGCAGGGTGCAACGTTTTCGTGACGGATTCACCCGCATCCCGCCCATGCGCGAGTTGGGAAAAATATGGGATGAACATCCCAAACGCGCCAAACATCTGGCGCAACTCGTCGGGTATGTATTGGCTTCGGAATTACGCGCTTGCGGCGTGGATTTCAGTTTCACACCGGTGTTGGATGTGGATTACGGCGCAAGTTCGGTCATCGGCGACCGTGCCTTTCATACCGAACCGCAAGCCATCGCCGAGCTGGCGCACAGCCTGCTCATCGGATTGAAGTTGGGTGGCATGCCCACCGTGGGCAAACATTTTCCCGGGCACGGTTTCGTGTGTGCCGATTCGCACTTGGAGATTCCGGTGGATGAACGCAGCTATACCGACATCGATTTGTGCGATCTCATTCCGTTCCGCCAGTTGGTTAATTTTGGTCTCACCGCCGTGATGCCCGCGCATGTCATCTATCCCAAAGTCGATGCACATCCGGCCGGTTTTTCCAAAGTGTGGCTGAAAGATATCCTGCGCGGCGAATTGGGTTTCGAGGGTTGTATTTTCAGTGACGATCTTTCCATGGAAGGGGCGACGGTGGCGGGCGGTATCGTGCAACGCGCCGAGGCGGCGCTGAAGGCGGGATGCGACATGGTGCTGGTTTGCAACAAGCCGGAATCCGCCGACGCACTCCTGCTCGGCTTGAAATGGGACATGCCGGTGACCGGCAAAGCGCGCTTGGCGCAGATGCATGGCCGTGCCCATCCCAAGAACCTTGCGCAATTGCATGAGGATGCGGAGTTCATCAAGGCATTGCACGAGATCGGCAAGATCGGCATTCGCGAAGGTGAGCTGCCGCTGTAGCTATTTGGCAGGGCGCTTGCGATAATCACGGCCGTAATTTTCCGTCCTGAACAGCTGATGATATGAGTGAATTCCAACTAAGCCTTTTGGGCATCGGTGTGGTCGTGGTCATCGCCGTGTTTGGCTATGGTTACTGGCAACAGTGGTCTTACCGCCGCAGCCTGGGCAGGGCGCCCGACGATCAGGGCGTCAAAGCGAATACGAACATGTTGCGTGTTGAAAATTCCAACACTTCAATCAACGATCCGTTCGATGCGAACGGTACACATCATTTCATTGACGAACCCGCACAAGATTCGTTCATACAACCGGACGATAAGACGGATTACATCGTCAGCATGACGTTCAAATTCCCCCACAATGCACAAGTGCTGGACGGTTTCTGGCAGCGCCGTTTCGACTACGGCAAGACCGTGCTGGCCTGCGGATGCAACACGGCAAGCGGTAACTGGGAGCGGCTCATCCCGGAGAGTCCGTCCACCTACCGGGAGATCAAGGTGGCTGTGCAACTGGTGGATCGTAACGGTGCGATCAGCGACACGCGTTTGTCCGACTTTCGCGAACTGTTGGGTGACATCGGGCGCAAGTTGGATGCGGATATTGTGTTACCCGTGGCCGACTTGGCAGTCGAGCGCGCGCGCGAACTGGACACGTTCTGCGCCAGCGTCGACCAGATGATCGGCATTAATATTTTTCCCGACAGCCAACACGGAATCTTCGGCAGTGAAGTGGCGCGCGCCATGTTACACGTGGGAATGAGTTTGCAGGCCGATGGAACATACCACCTGTTCGACGACGCGGGCGCGACGCTTTTCACGCTGAGCGCATCCGATGGCAAACCGTTTCAGCACCACACACTGGACCAACTGCGGGTCGCGAGTCTGACCTTGCTGCTGGACATTCCGCGCGTCACCGAACCTGTCGCAAGATTCGATGAAATGATCCTGCTGGCCCGCGAAGTCGCCACTACCTTGCGCGCCACCTTGGTGGACGACCAGCGCGTCACCTTGGGCGACGCTTCCCTTGCACAGATCAGGGCACAGGTCGAATCGGTCGAAGCGCGTATGCTGGCAGGTGGTTTGACACCGGGTGGTGGACAGGCATTGCGCTTGTTCAATTAGATGGAAGCGGCACTGCGCATCGCTGATTTGCGCGCTGAACTTGAGCGCCACAATTTGGCCTATTACGTGCTGGATACACCGACCCTTCCCGATGCGGAATACGACAAGCTGTTCCGCGAGCTGCAAGCCCTTGAAGCCCAACATCCCGAACTGCTGACTGCCGATTCGCCCACACAGCGCGTGGGCGGGAAAGTGTTGGACGGTTTCAAACCGGTGTCTCATGCCGTGCCCATGTTGTCCATCCGCACCGAGACCGATACCGAAGCCAGCGGTGCGTCCAATTTCGACACACGGGTGCGCAACGCGCTGGATTTGAATCAGGGCGAGATCGAATACAACTGCGAACTCAAGTTTGACGGCCTGGCCATCAACCTGCGTTATGAGCGCGGGGTGCTGGTACAAGCGGCCACGCGCGGCGACGGCGAAACAGGCGAGGATGTCACGCAGAATATCCGCACCCTTCACTGCATCCCTCTGCATCTCAAGGGCTGTGATGCGGAAGTGCTGGAAGTGCGCGGAGAGGTTTACATGTCGCGCAAAGACTTCGAGCGTTACAACGAAAAACAGCGCGTCAATGGATTGCCCGCACTGGTTAATCCGCGTAACGGGGCGGCGGGCAGTATCCGCCAGCTTGATCCGGCGCTGGCGGCAAAACGCCCCTTGTCGTTTTATGCCTACGGGCTGGGCGAGGTCAAAGGTTGGGTCCTGCCAGATACACACAGCGCCATTCTCGACGGCTTGCGCGGCTTCGGATTGCCGGTGTGCGATGAACGTCTTGTCGTAAACGGCGCAAGTGCATTGGCGGATTTTCATCGCACTGTCGCGGCCAAACGCGACACGCTGCCGTTCGATATCGACGGCGTGGTGTACAAGGTCAACAACCTCGACTTGCAAGCCCGATTGGGATTCGTCTCGCGTGAACCGCGCTGGGCTGTGGCGCATAAATTTCCGGCAGAAGAACAACTCACTGTGGTGCGCGACATCGAAGTACAAGTCGGGCGCACCGGCAAACTCACACCGGTGGCAAAACTGGAACCGGTGTTCGTGGGTGGTACCACCGTCAGCAACGCCACCCTGCACAACGAAGGCGAGATCCGGCGCAAAGACGTACACATCGGTGACACGGTGATCGTGCGCCGTGCCGGTGATGTGATCCCGGAAGTGGTGAGTGTGGTGTTGGAGCGGCGACCTGCAAATGCCAAAGCCTTCGTCATGCCGGAGACTTGCCCGGTGTGCGGCAGCAAGGCGGTGCGCGAGGAGGGGGAAGCGGATGTGCGTTGCAGCGGCGGATTGTTCTGTTCGGCCCAGCGCAAACAAGCACTGTTACATTTCGCCGGCAGGCGCGCGATGGATGTCGAAGGCCTGGGTGACAAGCTGGTGGAGCAACTGGTGGACGAAAATATCATCCGCTCGCTACCCGATCTTTATCGTCTGGATGGGGCGACGTTGGCCGCACTGGAACGCATGGCCGCGAAGAGTGCGCAGAACATCGTGGATGCTTTGGCGAAAAGTAAACACACCACCCTCAACCGCTTTATTTTTGCACTCGGTATCCGTCACGTCGGCGAGACGACGGCCAAAGACTTGGCGCGTTATTTCGGCAAGCTGGATACGATTTTGCATGCGGATGTCACGCAACTGTTGGCTGTGCACGATGTCGGCCCGGTGGTGGCGCAGAGCATCGTTGATTTCTTCGCGGAAGTCCATAACCGCGACGTGGTGCAACAGTTGCGTGAATTGGGTGTGCACTGGGAGGAGCATGAAAGTATCGGCGCAAAAATCTTGCCGCTGTCCGGCAAGACCTTCGTGCTCACCGGAACACTGACCAGCCTGAGCCGCGATGAGGCAAAATCACGGCTGGAAGTCTTGGGCGCGAAAGTCGCCGGTTCGGTTTCAAAGAAGACCGATTGTGTGGTGGCAGGGACGGAAGCGGGAAGCAAACTGGACAAGGCGAAAGAATTAAATGTGCCGGTGTGGGATGAGGCGGCATTGCTCGAACAGTTGAAGGCATATGAGTAATTCGCAATTGCAATCAAGATCGCATTTTGTAGGGTGGGCATACGGCATTATTGTTTGCCCGTGCGGTGGAAAACGCGGGTCAAAATTGTGCCCACCCCCACGTTGTGATAGGGAGCGTAAATGCTGACTAACCAACAGGCGCGCGACATATTGGCCGATGCCGAGTTGCTGTGCAGTGCGGACCAAGTGCAGTCCGCCTTGCAGCGCGTGGCCAAAGAGATCAATTCAGCTCTCTCCGACCGGCATCCGCTGGTGTTGTCGGTGATGGGCGGCGCGGTGGTGTTTACCGGCCAACTGTTGCCGATGCTGGATTTCCCGCTGGACTTTGATTATTTGCATGTCTCGCGTTACGGTAACGACAAGCAGGGTGGCGAATTGCACTGGAGGGTGGCGCCGCGCGAGAATGTGCGGGGAAAAGTTGTGCTGGTGCTGGACGATATTCTGGACGAAGGCGAGACCCTGCACGCGATCAAACAGCGGGTGCTGGAACTGGGTGCAACGCAAGTATATTGCGCCGTGTTCGCTGACAAGATTCATGGCAAGGAAAAACCCATCCGGGCAGATTTTGTGGGAGTGGAGTTGCCCAACCGTTTCGTGTTCGGATACGGCATGGATATCCACGGTGCGTGGCGCAATTTGCCCGCGATCTACGCAGTGAAGGAAGAATAATATGTTGGCAATCATCGGTGGCACCGGCCTCAATCAACTCACCAACCTGCGCATCACCCACCGCCAGGTGTTGCGCACACCCTATGGCGAGCCCTCCGGCCCGCTCACCTTTGGCACCATCAACCAGCACGAAGTCATGTTCATCGCGCGCCACGGCTACGGTCATACCATCCCGCCGCATGAGGTGAACTACCGCGCGAATTTATGGGCGCTGCGCGATCAGGGAGCCAAACGGATAATCGCCGTGGCTTCGGTTGGCGGCATCCGCGCTGATCTGGTTCCCGGCACGCTGGTGGTGCCGGACCAGATACTCGATTACACCTACGGCCGCGCATTCACCTTTTTTGACGGCCGTGAAAAATCCGTGACGCACATCGATTTCACTTGGCCGTACAGCAAGAAGGTGCGCCACGAGATACTGGATGCGGCGCGGCACGCGGGCGAAAAGTGCCTCGATTCCGGCGTGTATGCCGCGATTCAGGGGCCGCGTTTGGAGACGGCGGCAGAGATCAACCGCTACGAACGCGACGGTGCGGATATGGTGGGCATGACCGGCATGCCGGAAGCTTCGCTGGCGCGCGAACTCGGCTTGGACTACGCGGCGATTGCGGTGGTGGTCAATTATGCCGCCGGGCGCGGCAGCAGTGTGTCGCGGATCGCGCTGGACGAGATCGGTGCCGTGGCGCAACCGGCAATGGCGCGGGTGCGGCATATCCTGGAGAGTGTGGTGGAAAGCGATGGCGATTAAACAAATCCTGAGAATGGGTGATCCGCGCTTGTTACAGAGCGCCGAGCCGATCACAAATTTTGGCAGTCGGGAATTGCGTGACCTGCTCGCCGACATGCGCGACACCATGCACGCGTTGAACGGGGTGGGTCTGGCCGCACCACAAATCGGCGTCGGGTTACGCGTGGTCATCTTCGGTGTGGAAAAAAATCCGCGCTATCCCGATGCGGAAGAAGTGCCGCAAACCGTACTCATCAACCCGGTCATTTCGTATTTATCGGATGCGATGGAAGAGGGCTGGGAAGGCTGCCTCAGCGTACCGGGGATGCGCGGACAGGTGCCGCGTTATTTGCAACTGCGCTACCAAGGGCGCGACGAAAACGGAACAGCGATCGACCGCAGCGTGAGCGGCTTTCATGCGCGTGTGGTGCAACACGAATGCGATCATCTGGACGGCATCCTGTATCCGATGCGCATCCGCGACCTGGCAAATTTCGGCTTCAGCGATGTTCTGTTTCCGGATTCTGACGTGCAGGACGAATGAACATTTCAAACCGGAGTTTTCATGAACATCCTGGCACTGAGATTATTTAACCAGCAAATTTCCCAGGCACGTTTCGATACGCCGCAGCAGGTCGTCGCGTGGATGGGCGGAATGCAGGGGCAAGACTACGCCGGGGCCAAATGGTCGATCGGTTTGCGTTTGCCGAATTCGATCGAGTCGGATGTGGAACGGGCGATCGACGCGGGGCAAATCATCCGCACGTGGCCGATGCGCGGCACTTTGCATTTTGTGGCAGCCCAAGATACACGCTGGATCCTTGCGCTGACCTCACCCAAAAATCTCACCGGCAGTTTGCGCCGGCGCCAACAACTCGAACTCGACGACAAAACGTTAGCCCGCTCTCACGATGTTTTTATCCGTGAGTTGCAGGGCGGAAAATTGCAAACCCGCGACGAACTTTATCGCGCATTGGAAAGTTCCGGCATCTCCACGGCCGGCCAACGCGGTTATCACATTTTGTGGAATGCCGCGTTGCATGGACTCATCTGTTTTGCCGCCACGCGGGACAAAGAACAGTCCGTCGCCTTGCTCGACGAGTGGGTTGCTCCGGTCAAAGCAAAAACGCGCGATGAGGCGCTGGCCGAGTTGGCGCTGCGCTATTTCACCAGCCACGGCCCCGCAACGATCCAGGATTTCATCTGGTGGTCGGGCTTGAGTGCGGGCGAGGCGCGCGGCGGATTCGAAGCCATCAAATCCCACCTGATAACCGAGACTGTCGATAAATTAATCTACTGGATGTCACCCGTTATGCAGGCACCGGATGGGCTGGCAAAAACGTTTGTCCTGCCCGGATTCGACGAATACCTGTTGGGTTACAAAGACCGCAGTGCCGTGCTTGATGCACAGCATGCGGAAAAAATTTGCCCCGGCGGTAACGGCGTGTTCGCACCGACTTTCATCCTCGACGGGCGCGTGGTGGGGACGTGGAAACGTAGCGTTAAAAAATCATCCTTGGCTATCGTCGCTCTGCCCTTCACAGTGTTGAACAAGAAGCAGAAGTTGGCTTTCAAGCGGGCAGCAGAACGTTATGCGACGTTCATGGGGCTGCCTCTAGAGTTTTCTTGACAGGGGAAATCATGGAAAAGGTCGATCTCAAAAAGCAACTCAAACATTTGTACCAACCTTCCACCCAACACGTCACACCGGTGGAGGTGCCGCCCATAAATTATCTGATGGTCGATGGCAAAGGCGATCCCAACACCGCGCAAGAATTCGCCGATGCCATCACGGCGGTTTTCTCGGTCGCTTATACCCTCAAGTTCATGGTCAAGAAGAGTGCGCTGGCCATCGATTACGGCGTGATGCCGCTGGAGGCGCTGTGGTGGGCAGAGGACATGAGCACGTTTACCAGCGGCGACAAGAGCAACTGGTTATGGATAGTGATGATCGCGCAGCCGCCCTTCATCAGCAAAGAAATGGTGCAGGCTGCCATCGACGAAGTAAAAAAGAAAAAAGATCCGGCGGCGCTTGCCAAATTGCGTTTCGAAGAATTTGCCGAGGGAGAAAGCGCACAGCTTATGCACATTGGTCCGTTCAGCGAGGAGGGGCCGAACATCGAACGCGTGCATCAATTTATTGCGGAGAGCGGGCGCCAGCGTTACGGCAAACATCACGAGATTTATCTGAGCGATATTCGCAAAGCCGCCCCATCGAAATGGAAGACGGTCATTCGTCAACCGATGCGCTAGAAATGAAAAACGGTTATGGATCCTGTTAACCAATTTATCGAAATCGCAGCGGACTCTCCGACGCAGACCGCGATCATCCCCCGCGACAAAGGCGACAAGCGCTCCATCGCTTGTATCGAATATGAACTGTTGAGCAGCAAGCCCTATGGCTACAGCCTGGCAGAGTTAAAGTTCGCCACCCATGTGTTGCACAAACAGATTCCCTCCAATGAATTGAAAACACAGCGCCAGCAGATTTGGGATGAATATTTTGCCAAGCCCTATGCCTGCATGCGCGCCTCGCCACTGACCAAGCAATACGGCTGGGGCGCACATTACGACGAGAGCGGAAAAATCGCTCTTTATCCCGTCGAAAGTGAAGAGTACCAGCGCTTCATCGCAGATTCGTCCATCAAGAAATTCTCTGCAATGCGCAGCAAGCGAGCAGATAAATGAACATCGCCGACCTGCCTAACTTCGGCCCCAAATCGCAACGGATGTTGGCGCAGGCGGGTATTGAAACCCTCGGGCAATTACAAGCATTGGGCGCGGTGCGTGCCTATGTGAAAGTGAAAAATACCGGTGTAAATGCGAGCCTCAATCTGCTGTGGGCGATGGAAGGTGCGCTTTCGGGCCGACATTGGCAAGACGTGGCGAAACATGACCGCCTGCGTCTCTTATTGGAACTTGAAGATGTGGAGAAGGAAACTGCGGTGGTTGATAAAACGAATCGCGTGAAACGTGAACGTTACCCCATGCCCGATTTCATGCGCGAGGCTTTGGCAGCGAAGCAACTCACCGCCGCTTACGATGCCCGCCCGCCGTATCAACGCAACGACTACATCGGCTGGATCACGCGCGCAAAATTACCCGCAACACAACAAAAAAGACTAGCCCAGATGTTGGATGAGTTGGGGCGCGGTGATGCTTATATGAAGATGGCGTATCGGACGAAGTAGGAGACGCAAACGGTAGGCTGGTGGTGAGGAACGAATCTTAGGGTGCTGCACGTTCAAGACGCTGGGGTTCGCAAGCTCACCGCCAGCCTACGTAACGTAACTCACCCTAGCATGCGTATGTTGCAGCTTTTTTTGTTCGGCGAGTTCTTTCAGAAGTAGTGCAATATCCCATTCGCAACCACCGCAACCAGAGAGTGCGCCAGTCCATCTGGAGATGGCATACATATCCATCCCTTGCTCGAAAAGCCTCTCAATGTTGTCGCGCTTGATGCCACTACAGTGGCAGATGATTTCATCGGCAGGTTGGGAGGCGTTGATATTCATGGATGACATGTTCTTTATGCGGATAGTGATGTAGGGTGCAATAAGCGTAGAGCATTGCACCGGATGTTTGGTTGTTATACATACGGCGCAATGTCCGTTGGTTATTGCGCCCTACGCGGGCTCCGGCGAGACCGCCGAGGAACGCCTAAATTGAGTTGAACTAAACCGCTATCGCGGTGGCGCACTGATCCCACCGCTTCATCTCCAAT
>CAZRZH010000041.1:0-18969 GCA_964604485.1 uncultured Sideroxydans sp. | reverse complement strand
CTTCGCCCATCTGGGTGTTGGGGGGGGGGGAGACTCCAAGGGAATCCTTGAATCTGGAATGCGCGACAAAGGTATCAAGTGGATCTGCAATGCCAAGGTTACCAAAGTCGAGGCGGGGAAAATGTACGTCACCGAGCATGACGACATGGGTGTTGAAAAGAGAAAGCATGAACTCCCTTTCAACTACAGCATGATGTTGCCCGCATTCAAAGGGATCGATGCTGTATTCGGGATAGAGGGTTTGGTGCAGGCACGCGGCTTCGTTGTCGTGGACAAACATCAACGCAATACAAAATATAAAAATATATTTGCGGTGGGGGTGTGTGTCGCAATTCCACCGGTTGAACCAACACCCATCCCTGTAGGCACACCCAAAACGGGTTACATGATTGAATCAATGGTGACCGCCACTGTTTACAACATTAATGCGGATCTAACCGGTGTTCCAGCCGACAAAGAGGCGACTTGGAATGCGGTTTGTTTGGCTGACTTTGGCGATAGTGGCGTCGCGTTTGTTGCAATACCCCAAATCCCACCGCGCAATGTGAACTGGTTCTCTGAAGGTAAGTGGGTACACCTCGCCAAGGTCGCGTTCGAGAAATATTTCATCCGCAAGATGAAGAAAGGGAGTTCAGAACCTTTCTACGAAGGTAGCATCATGAAGATGTTGGGAATTGAAAAACTGAAGTGATTTAATCAACTTATTAGAAACCCCGCCCAAATAGCGGGGTTTCTTTTTTTATAGAGTAACGCAGAACATTCAACGTGATTTAGGATTTTTCTGATCAATATTCAGGTGTGGGAACAACAGAACATCGACTTCATCAGGATCCAGCAGTTCTCCACTCATATTCTGTAATGGTTGTTCATAATCATTCCAGCCGCGCACACCCGTCTTAAGCGAAACAACATTTACAAATCCCATCTGAATCATGACATCTGCTGCCAGTGCCGATCGTTTTCCAGACCGACAAATCACAACGATCTCCCGCCCGCGCCCGCTCGCAAGTTCCGGTACTGTCTCGTCGTAATCCCATTCACATGACTGTTCAAGGATTCCTCGTGGAACATTAATTGATCCGGGGATGTGTAGCTTCGAGTACTCGGCAGGCTCCCTGACATCCAATAACATAAGGCTTTTTGTTTCAACAAGTGATCTGCTTAAATCCCATGGCATGATCTCCCTAACCCTCGTCAGCGCATCAGACACAAGCTCATCGAAACTTTTCAAATTTCCACCTGCGCACCAAAAAATAACACTATTGAAATACAAAGAGCCGTTGATTCCTCAACGGCTCTTTGTTTATGCTGGCGGAGTGGACGGGACTCGAACCCGCGACCCCCGGCGTGACAGGCCGGTATTCTAACCAACTGAACTACCACTCCAAAACTCTATTGCAACAATTACTGGTGGGTGCTGACGGGATCGAACCGCCGACAATCGCCTTGTAAGGGCGGTGCTCTACCAGCTGAGCTAAGCACCCGTGGAAAGCGCAGCATTGTATAGTAACTTTCTATCGTTTGCCAGTGCTCTACTCCGGATTTTTCTTAATCTTGATCGGGTTCGCCAATTCAGTGGATTGATTGCCACTTCGAACTGAACACAGACCAATTTTTATATATCTGTATACCCAGAAATCACAAGTTGAGAAACTTATGTTCAGTGTTTTATCGCGGATGTGGTAACCGATTCGGTCGTATTTGCAGGCAGAGCCGTGGCGGTGGACACCACCGTTTCCGGCAATGGCTCGGGTGTGTGCTCAAGTGCCATTTCCAAGACTTGTTCTATCCACCTTACAGGATGAATATCGAGTTTGTTTTTCACATTTTCCGGAATCTCGACCAAGTCTTTGACATTCTCCTCGGGTATCAGAACAACTTTGATTCCTCCACGTTGCGCAGCCAGCAATTTTTCTTTCAAACCGCCAATGGGCAGTACCTCGCCACGGAGGGTGATTTCACCTGTCATGGCTACATCTGCCCGCACTGGAATCCCAGTCAATGCTGAAACCATCGCCGTGCAAATCCCGATACCTGCACTTGGACCATCTTTTGGCGTTGCGCCTTCCGGCAAATGGATGTGCAGATCACTTTTCTCGTAGAAATTCTCAACGATTCCAAGTTTTCGCGCGCGACTGCGCACGACACTCAGCGCAGCTTGAATCGATTCCTGCATGACTTCGCCCAGCTTTCCCGTGGTCGTGGTCTTACCTTTGCCAGGTAAAACAGCGGTTTCGATCGTCAACAGCTCACCGCCCACTTCAGTCCATGCAAGTCCGGTAACCTGTCCTACCTGGTTATGCTTTTCGGCAATCCCATAACTGTAACGTCGAACCCCAAGGTATTTATCCAGGTTGCGCGAATTGACGGCGACTTTGGTATCGCGCCCTTTCATCAACAGTGATTTCACTACTTTCCGGCAAATCTTAGACAACTCTCGCTCCAAGCCACGCACACCCGCTTCGCGAGTGTAGTAACGCAAAATGTCACGAATCGCACTCTCGGAAATACTGATTTCTTCCGCTTTCAATCCATTATTTTTGATTGCCTTGGGCAGCAAATAGCGTACGGCGATATTCACTTTTTCATCTTCCGTGTAACTGGATACATGGATGACCTCCATACGATCCAACAAGGGAGCAGGAATGTTCATACTGTTGGATGTTGCGACGAACATGACGTCCGACAAGTCATATTCGACTTCGACGTAATGATCCACGAAGGTATGGTTTTGTTCAGGGTCGAGCACTTCCAGCAAGGCAGAAGAGGGATCGCCGCGATAATCCATCCCCATCTTGTCGACTTCATCCAGCAAAAACAAAGGATTTTTAACACCCACCTTACCCATGTTCTGCAAAATCTTGCCCGGCATGGATCCAATATAAGTACGGCGATGACCACGAATTTCTGACTCATCGCGCACACCACCCAGTGACATTCTGACGAATTTACGATTCGTCGCACGCGCAATGGATTGTCCTAATGACGTCTTCCCTACACCCGGAGGACCCACCAGACAGAGTATAGGCGCCTTCATTTTTTCCACACGCTGTTGCACCGCCAGATATTCAACGATGCGTTCTTTCACTTTTTCCAGACCGTAATGATCCGCTTCCAATACACCCTCAGCATGTTTAAGGTCAGTATCGATCTTGGTTTTCTTCTTCCAAGGCAAACCCACAAGTATGTCGATGTAATTTCGAACGACCGTAGCTTCGGCGGACATAGGGGACATCAAGCGCAGTTTTTTCAGTTCTGATTCCGCTTTTGCACGAGCATCTTTCGGCATATGGGCCGCTTTGATCTTCTTTTCGATCTCTTCGATATCCGCGCCGTCCTCCCCCTCGCCCAGCTCCTTCTGGATCGCCTTGACTTGCTCGTTCAAATAATATTCACGCTGGCTTTTTTCCATCTGGCGCTTTACCCGACCACGGATGCGCTTCTCCACCTGCATGATGTCCAACTCCGCCTCAAGTAATCCCAACAGGTGTTCCAAGCGCTTGCGCACATCGAATATTTCCAACACCTCCTGTTTTTGTTCCAACTTGAGCGGCAGATGTGCAGCAATGGTGTCTGCCAGGCGTCCGGCATCATCAATGCCGGCGAGCGACGTCAGTATTTCCGGGGGAATCTTTTTGTTCAGTTTGACGTATTGGTCGAACTGATTGATCAATGCTCGGCGCATGGCTTCAGCTTCATTCCCGATATCTTCATCTGCGGGAACCGGCTGTATCTCTGCATCCAAGTGCGATTTGTCATCGAACACATGTAGCACCTTGGCGCGCTGCGTGCCTTCGACCAGCACCTTGACCGTGCCATCGGGCAATTTCAGCATCTGTAAAATATTGGCGATGCTACCGATACGGTAGATGTCATCGGTTGCAGGTTCATCCTTCGCGGCAGACTTCTGAGCCACCAATACGATGCTCTTACCCGCTTCCATCGCAGCCTCAAGGGCCTTGATCGATTTTGCGCGCCCTACAAAAAGCGGTATGACCATGTGCGGGAACACAACCACGTCGCGCAAGGGCAACAAGGGGAATAATTCTATGTTAGCGGGAATGGGTTCGAATTCGGGCATGATATATAGTCTCGGTTAGGGTAGGGACGAGGTGGGGTCATGCGATAGAGATTCAAGAGCTCCTTGAGAAGTCAAATCAAGCGGCCTTGGGCGTATCGGCATAAATCACTATCGGCTTGATTTCTCCCGCGCTGTTTTCATCCAACACTACTTTGTTGACATTCTCGGCAGAAGGCAGATCGAACATGGTATCCAGCAATGCCTGTTCGAGAATAGAGCGCAGGCCACGCGCACCCGTCTTGCGGGCCATCGCTTTTTTGGCAATCGCTTGCAACACGCCGGTGTGAAATTCAAGTTCTACGCCTTCCATCGCAAACAGTTTCTGATATTGCTTGGTCAATGCATTTTTTGGTTCTGTCAAAATCTGAATCAATGCCGGTTCATCCAGCCCCTCTAGAGTTGCCACCACGGGTAAACGTCCAACAAATTCAGGGATCAGTCCGAACTTGATCAGGTCTTCCGGTTCAACATCGCGCAACACCTTCCCAATATCCTGACTATCTTCACGCTTTGACAAATTAGCAGAGAAACCGATCCCGGCTTTTTCGGAACGGTTGCGAATCACTTTTTCCAATCCGTCAAAAGCTCCGCCGCAAATGAACAAAATGTTGGTTGTATCCACTTGCAGGAATTCGGTATTGGGATGCTTGCGGCCACCCTGCGGCGGGATAGAGGCTTTGGTGCCTTCGATCAGTTTCAGCAACGCTTGCTGAACGCCCTCTCCTGAAACATCGCGCGTAATCGACGGGTTATCCGATTTGCGAGATATCTTGTCGATCTCGTCAATGTAGACAATGCCGCGTTGAGCTCGCTCAACATCGTATTCACAAGCCTGCAGAAGTTTCTGAATGATGTTTTCAACATCCTCACCAACATAGCCCGCCTCGGTGAGTGTCGTGGCATCCGCCATCACAAAGGGAACATTGAGCAATCTCGCCAATGTCTGTGCCAGCAAAGTCTTGCCTGAGCCGGTCGGTCCAACCAGAAGGATATTGCTTTTGGCCAGTTCAACTCCGTCATCGTCCTTGTTCTTCAGTCGCTTATAGTGGTTATAAACTGCCACCGAGAGGATTTTTTTAGCCTGACGCTGGCCAATGACGAACTCATCAAGGTGTGCGCAAATCTCATGCGGGACAGGCAGGTCATTCTTGGCAGTTTTATCGCCGCCTATCGTCGACTGTGTTTCTTCACGGATGATGTCATTGCAGAGTGCGATGCACTCATCGCAGACGAACACAGACGGACCCGCGATCAACTTGCGAACCTCGTGTTGACTCTTGCCACAGAAAGAGCAATACAAGAGTTTTTCGCCTTTGTTCTTTTCAGTTGTCATCTTTACCTCAGCCCCAAAATATCCGGCTTTAAATATCCATTATTTGTACAACCGCAACGTAAAACTATCGTTCTTAACAAGCAAGAGTTCCGGTTGAATCAGAAAAAACGATTCCAAACCCGCCTGAGGAACTAGGAACGTTTATCCAATACCTGGTCGATCAGACCATATTCCAGAGCTTCAGAAGCTGTCAGGAAATTATCACGTTCACTGTCCCGCGCGATCTCCTCAACGCTGCGGCCAGTATGTTGCGCCATCAAGGCATAAAGACGTTCACGCAAGCTCAGGATGTATTTAGCATGAATCTCGATGTCAGATGCCTGACCTTGAAATCCGCCCAACGGTTGATGGATCATCACGGTCGAATTGGGCAAAGCAAAACGCTTGCCCTTTTCTCCAGCCTGCAACAGGAATGCTCCCATCGAAGCTGCCATGCCGATACACAATGTTGAAACTTGGGGCTTGATGAATTGCATGGTGTCATAAATCGCCATGCCGGCTGATATCGAGCCTCCCGGTGAATTGATGTAGAGATGGATATCCTTGTCAGGATTCTCGGACTCCAGAAACAACAATTGCGCCACAATCAAATTTGCAACTTGATCATTGATCGGGCCGACCAAAAAGATCACCCTTTCTTTCAGCAAGCGGGAATAGATGTCAAATGCCCGCTCTCCCCGGCCACTGGTCTCAATCACCATCGGCACCAGCCCCGTATTCTGCGGCTCTGTCGTGTTTACTGTGGCTCCCGATCTCATGATCAACTTCCCATCAATTCATTCAGCTTGACCGGTTGGTCATTTACCTTCGCGCCCGCCATCACCCAAGCAACAACATTGTCTTCCAGAACCAAGTTCTCAACTTCACGCAAACGCGTCGGATCGGCACGGTACCAGCGCCCTACTTCCTCGGGTTTTTCAAAACTCTGCGAGTACTCTTTGATCAGCGCCTCAACCTGATCCGGTTTCGCACTCAAGTTTTGTTTCTTGACCAATTCCGCAAGGATCAATCCCAATTTGACACGCTTTGTAGCACGCTCCGCAAAAACATCTGTTGGAAGTTGCATGCCTTTCGGGATCTTCATGCCCCGTGATTCCATGTCTTGCAAAGTTTGTTCCATGAGGCGCTGTGATTCGCTCTCTAATAATGCTTTGGGCACATCCAACTGGGACACTTTGAGCAGCACTTCCATCGCATTATCTTTGTTGCGAACTTTCACACGGCGTTGCGCCTCGCGTCCGATGTTCTCGCTGATCTCAGTTTTGAGTTTTGCCACGTCGCCATCAGCCACCCCCAGTGCCTTCGCGAATTCGGCATCCACTTCGGGCAAAGTTGGCGCTTCGACTTTATGGATCTGGACACCAAAAGTGACTTGTTTGCCGGCCACGTCCTTGCCGTGATAATCAGCCGGGAAGGTCATTTCGAAGGATTTCGACTCCCCCGCTTTGACACCGACAATCGCATTCTCGAAATCGGGCAACATGCGCCCCGCACCGGGAATAACGGTGAAATTCTTGGCTTCACCCCCGTCAAATTTGACGCCATCTAACGTCCCTGAAAAGTCGATGAGAACCTGATCTTCTGGCTGGGCAGCACGATCAACACTGTTGAAAACAGCCCGTTGCTTACGCAGAGTACTAATCGTCTCATCCACGTCGGCGTCACTCAGGCTAAATGTGACACGATTTACAGTCTCACCGCCAATATCTCCAATCTTCACCTCGGGGTAGACCTCGAACGTGGCGCTGAATTCGATCTGGGGTGCATTGAGGTCAGTCGTTTTTATTTCAAACTCTGGATATCCAGCCACTTGCAACTTATTGGCGACAGCAGCCTCGGCAAAAGATCGTTGCAGGGTATCTCCAAGTACCTCCTGGTGGACGGATGAACCATATTGCTGCTCCAACACTTTAAGAGGGACTTTCCCGGGTCTGAATCCATGCACTTTTGCAGTACGACCCAAACGTTTAAGTCGATTTTCAACCTCACCGCGAATCTGCTGCTGTGGTATGGATGCATTCAATCGGCGTTGTAATCCGCCCAAGGTTTCTACAGTTGACATGCTAATACTTCCTTAAATTAACGAGTTATATGCTCAAGAACTGCCGTGAATAATACATTAAAGCCGACGGGAAGACCCGCCCCGAAACTTAGTCCAAGTGCGCCTCTACCTGAGTTAGTTTCCAGACATCGCGGTTGTAATCCATGATAGTCCGGTCACTTGAGAATTTACCACTGGTTGCAGTGTTCATAATGCTCATCCGTGTCCAGCTTTGCTGATCCTGATAAGCCCTATCCACGTTCTTCTGTGCATCCACATAACTCCCAAAATCAGCCAGAGTGAGCCAGGGGTCGTGCGGATTGAGAATGGAATGAAGTATGGGTTCGAACAGACCCGGCTCAAACAGATTGAAATGATTGCTTCGTAGCAGATTCACCACGCGCCGCAAATCTTCGTTGGCGGCAACAATTGCAACCGGGTCATAATTGTGACGCGCTTCTTCCACCTGTTCCGCAGTCAAGCCGAAGAGGAAAAAATTCTCCTCACCGGCTTCTTCGCGAATTTCGATATTCGCACCGTCCAGCGTACCGATGGTCAGCGCCCCATTCATCATGAACTTCATGTTACCCGTTCCGGAAGCTTCCTTACCCGCCGTGGAAATCTGTTCCGAAAGGTCGGCGGCCGGACAAATGACTTCCATAGCCGATACACGATAATCGGGCAGGAACACTAATTGCAGCAACCCCCTAGTGTCCGGATCCTGATTGATGACCTCTGCTACAGCCGTCACCAGACGGATAATGCGTTTGGCCATCACATATCCGGGAGCAGCCTTACCACCAATCAATACACAGCGCGGTGTCCAGTTCTCACGATCACCGCGCTTAATACGATCATACAAATGGACGACATGCAGGATATTGAGCAACTGCCTTTTGTACTCATGGATACGTTTCACCTGAACATCGAATAGCGCATTCGTATCGAAAATCACGCCACAATCCCTTTGCACCATGGCTGCCAATCGCTGTTTATTACCCTGCTTGATCGACCGCCATTTCTCTCCGAACACCTTGTCGTCGGCAAATTTAGCGAGTCCGTTCAACTTGCCCAGATCGGTGCGCCACTCATCGCCAATTGCCTCATCGATCAGCGCACTGAGTTCGGGATTGCTCCAAGCCATCCACCTGCGCGGCGTAACACCGTTGGTCTTGTTGTTGAATTTTTTCGGCCAAAACTCGTAAAAGTCATGAAACAGATTTTGCTGCAACAACTTTGAATGCAGCTCTGCCACGCCATTCACCGAACGACAAGCCACCACAGCCAAGTAAGCCATACGCACGTGTTGTGTCGACCCTTCTTCGATGATGGACATGCGGCGCTGCCTTGCCACATCACCGGGCCAACGCAACGAAAGTTGTTCCATAAAGCGCGCGTTGATCTCGTAGATGATTTCCAGCAATCTGGGCAACAACTTTCCGAACATGCTGACTGGCCATTTTTCCAACGCTTCGGGAAGCAGGGTGTGGTTGGTGTATGCCATCGTCTCGCCCGTGATCTTCCAGGCCTCATCCCAACCCAAACCATGATCATCCATCAACAACCTCATCAACTCTGCTACCGCACAAGTGGGATGTGTGTCGTTCAGCTGAAATGAATTCTTCTCGGCAAAGTTTGAGAAGTCTTTTCCATGTTTGCTTACCCAATGCCGCATGACGTCCTGCAAACTCGCGGAGGCCAAGAAATATTGCTGGCGTAGCCGAAGTTCTTTGCCATTTTCACTGGCATCGTTCGGATAAAGCACCATGGTGATGTGTTCGGCCGCATTCTTGGCCGCGACCGCTTCCGTGTAACTTCCGGCATTGAATTCGCCCAGATTGAATTCCTCTGTAGCGGTGGATTTCCAGAGTCGCAGTGTATTCACCGTGCCATTACGGTATCCGGGAATCGGCACATCGAATGGAACAGCCATCACATCTTGGGTATCCACCCAGCGCGCATGTAATTTCCCGGTCGAGCCTTTATACATATCGCTGCGGCCACCAAATTTGACCCTCACAGCATATTCTGGCCGTTCCACTTCCCAAGGGTTGCCATTGCGCAGCCAATGATCTGGGTCTTCAACCTGACAACCACCTTCAAGGCGCTGGCGAAACATCCCGTATTCGTAACGCAGTCCGTACCCCGTCACCGGCAATTGCAAAGTGGCACAACTGTCCAGGAAACAGGCTGCCAATCTGCCCAAACCACCATTACCCAACCCCGCATCACTTTCCTGATCCTGCACATCTTCCAATACCACGCCAAAGTTGCGCATCGCGTCGTCGGTCTCTTGCTGCATGTCAAGATTGAGCATGGCATTGCCCATCGCACGCCCCATCAGAAACTCAAGTGAGAGGTAATAGGCTTGTTTGCAATTCGACTCATCATAAGCGCGTTGCGTGTGGCGCCAGCGCTCGATCAGGCGATCACGCAACGTGCCTGCAAGTGATGAGTAAACCGGAAAACCAGACAAAGTGGTTTTCTCCCATCCCAACGTATGACTGAAATAACGCCGAAAGTCCTCCATGACGCTGATGGAGTCGGTTCCCAACGGAGGCATCTTCAAAATGCTGTGTTGCTTAGGGATGAAAGGGTTATTGGGAGTATTCACACTGAATTCCTGAAGATTATTGAGCTGGCAAGGTTTGCGATTCTACCAAATATCGGGCTGATTTCTTGCGATTGAACTGACAAACACTGCACTCTGGGGAGAGGAAGCCGAGTTTCGACCTTGTTTTCGTTAATTCTACTGCCAGTTTTTACGGGTAATGACGCCCGAGATGTCGAACGTAGAGAATCCGTAATCAATCCGCCGCAATTCCTGAAAAGTGTTCAATGCTCGAACAGATATGAGCAACTTTGCGTTGTAGCAACTAAGCACACAAGCCTCGGCGCCTCCCAAACAAGAAATGCCCGGATTGCCGAATTAAGAATTCGGCGAATCGAAACAGTCAGAACTTAACTTGATTCTGAGCGGCGCATCGTTCCACCCATGGCCGGAGCACCGCCGCCAACACTGATCACGTGTTGCAAATCAACCGGGGCTGGCAGCTTGAGAAGTCGATACAGATTGGATAGGTTTCGCCTGAATAACTGGTCGAATGATGAAACACTTTGCGAGGAGTTATAGTCGCCGAACCACCAGAACCAATCCGAGCCTTCGCAATCAGCGAGTTGTTCCGTGGCCAAGCGCATCTCCTCTTCCGACAGCCTGCCGCTGTTGGTCACAATGTCGTAACTACGCTTGGCCTCACATAACAGATCCCATCCGCGATTCTTGTCGGGAGAGCCGATCCACGTGCTAAATGTGCCATAGACCCAGCTACCGGAAACCACTTGTTTTAACTTGCCAACCGAAAAATGAGCCGTGTGCTTTTCTATTTCTCGCACACATTCATCAAAAGTGGTAGTGCGGATGAATGGGTGTTTTTCCAGTCTGGCATACAGTTCAGACAGAAAATAATGTCCGTTGTACGGATAATATTCCCACGCGTTTTCACCATCCAGTATCACCGAGACGACAGGATCATGTTCACCGTTGGAATTTCGGTAAATCTCTTCTATTTGATGTACGAAGTCCGCAGCGGCATCGTCACCTTTCCACTTGGCGTATTCAAAACCGATACGATCGGACAAGTGATCATCGCGGAAAAAGCAATACACCGGCTTGGACACACCTTCCAGTAAATACGGCTTATAGAGATACGCAGACTTTTCGGGCAATCCCCGACCGTTGGTTTCCCGTTGCAGACTGTGCGAGAGAACTGCCTGTCCCGTGGCTGTCCATTTGCATCCGTGCTCGCCAAGCAATTTCAATGTCGGACGCGAGACACTTCCTTCGGAAGGCCACATTCCTCTGGGTTTCTTGCCAAAATTCCGCTGATGACTTTCGATCGCCTTGACCAAATGTGCTTGCGCGCGGCGCAAACCGCCCGGGTAGTAGCCTGCCTGGGGAAGCGGCGCATCGGGTTCACTCTCGCGAGCCGAATTAAAATCCAGCAATAAAGGCAAAATTGGATGGTTGTACGGTGTAGTCGAAATTTCGACTTGGTCACGTTCTGACAACCTGCGGTAACGCGGGATGATGTCTGCAATCAATTCACCGATCAGGGTAAACAGTTCCATGCGCTCGGCATAAGAAAATTGGCTACCTTTGGTCATCAGGCGTGCAATGACTTCGCTGCTCCTTCTGACGCTTTCTCCCATCCACACCAAGTGATACCAGACGAGCAGATCCGCGAAATATTGACCCGACAGATAGGTCACCGTTTCCCGCCCTCTCCCTTCCATCATCTTCTGTAGGTCGAACAGATGCTGGTACGCACGGTAAGGTTGTAACATCTTGGTGTGGTTGCTCTTGAAACAACTGTCCAGGATATGCAACCGCTCGTCGTCGTTCAACGCATCCAATTGTTCCCGGCATAACATCTTGAGCAAAGCATCGCGTATCTGTCCAGACTTGAACTGTTGTTCATAATCCTGCAGTTGCTCCACCAAAATCGGCACGAAATTTACCACCGCTTTGGCTTGAGGATGCAGTTCCAAATGATAGGCCATGTCGGTGTAATCCTTCATGGCGTGCAGATAAGTCCACGGCAGTACGAACTCACCCGTGAGGTAATCGCGGTAATCCGGCTGGTGCATATGCCAGCACAAGATCAACTTAAGTTGTTTTTCCGATTTGGTTGAAGCTTTATTTCGATGTGGCATGGTATTTCCGAACCTAAATGCTATTTACCGAACGTGATGTATCGACTGCCCAAGCATGTCGGGTGTCACCAGTGTGATGCCACTCTTGGTGACATGAAATCGCTTGGCATCTTCCTCGTGATTGAAGCCAATCTGCATACCATCAGGAATCTCGCATTTGTTATCCAATACGACCCGGTGCAACTTCACATGTTCGCCGATACGGCAGCCGGATAAGATGACCGAGTCGGTGATCTCGGTCTGGCAACCCACTCGGATATCTGAGAACAGCAGGGAATGATGCACCCTGCCCCCGCTGATGATGCAACCACCGGAGACCATTGAATCAATTGCCACTCCGCGCCGGTCTTCATCGTTGAACACGAATTTGGCAGGGGGCAATTGTTCCTGATAAGTCCAGATCGGCCAGTGCTTGTCGTACAGATCCAAATCTGGAACAACATTGACCATTTCCATGTTGGCTTCCCAGAAAGCGTCGATGGTACCGACATCGCGCCAATAGGCCGGCCCTCCCTCGGACATACCCACACAACTATTCTCGAAACGGTGCGCATAGACACGATACCGTTCTATCAGATAAGGAATGATGTCGTGGCCAAAGTCGTGAGTTGAAGTCTTGGTATCCGCATCACGCACCAATTGCTCATACAGGAACTTGGCGTTAAACACATAAATGCCCATGCTGGCCAATGCGCGGCCGGGTTTGCCAGGCAACTCTGTCGGATTGGCGGGTTTTTCAGTGAATTTGACAATGCGGTCTTCCTCGTTGACCGTCATCACGCCGAAGCCGGTCGCTTCGACCACGGAAACTTCGATGCAACCGATTGTCATATCGGCTTGGCTGCGCACATGGGCTGCCAGCATTTCGCCATAATCCATTTTGTAAATATGATCGCCCGCGAGGATGACGATGTATTCCGGGTTGTAGCCGCGCAATATGTCGATATTTTGAAACACAGCATCTGCGGTGCCGCGGTACCACTCTTCCTGGATACGCTGCTGCGCCGGCAGCAAGGCCACGAATTCGTTGAATTCGCCACGCAGGAAACCCCATCCCTTCTGGATGTGTTCGATCAGGCTGTGTGCCTTGTATTGGGTCACTACACCGATGCGTCTGATACCTGAATTGATGCAGTTGGAAAGAGGGAAATCGATGATGCGGAATTTGCCACCGAACTGAACAGCCGGCTTGGCATTCCAATCGGTCAGATTGTGCAATCTGCTTCCCCTGCCGCCCGCCAAGACCAAGGCCACTGTATTTTTTGTTAACGCGCTAATGAAACGTGGTGAATGCATGTCTTGTGCCATGTTGCTCTCCCTTTGATTAACCTTTGTTTACTTGTTCAAGATGCTGTTGTAAAGATCCAGATACAACTGCGCGCTGTGACGCCAGCCGACATCCCGATGCATACCATTGAGTTGGATTCGGCGGAACGTGTTCGGATCCCGGTAACACTCGATTGCCCATTTGATGGTCTGCTGCAATGCCGCCGCGCCCGGATCGTCGAACACGAAACCGGTGCCGCCATCCAGGCTCGCGTTGACCACCGAATCCGCAAGGCCGCCTGTTCGGCGTACCACCGGCGGCGTTCCATAGCGCATTCCGTACATCTGGTTCAATCCACAGGGCTCGAATCTCGAAGGCATCAGAAAGATGTCCGTCCCCGCCATGATCTGGTGCGAAAGTGCCTCATCAAATCCGATGGTGACGGAGACACGCCCCGTATAGCGTTGCGCCAACTGTTGGTATCGCCTTTCAAACTCCGCATCACCACTGCCGAGCACGGCCAGTTGCCCTCCGCTCTCAAGCAGCGTGGGCAGACATTCGAGCAGGAGATCCAGACCTTTCTGATAGGTCAGACGGCTGACCACTCCCAGCAAGGGTGCATGTTCATTGACTTCGAGGCCAAGGCGTTGCTGCAACGCAAGTTTGCCCTTGGTCTTGAGATGCAAATTCTTATCGTCGTAACACACCGTCAGATGTTTATCCGTAGACGCATCCCATTCGGTCTCGTCGATACCGTTGAGGATGCCGCTCACCTCGGCTTTACGCGCGGTGAGCAGGCCCTGCATGCCATAGCCCATCTCGGTCGCCTGTATCTCATGCGCGTAGGTCGGACTCACGGTCACAATATGATCGGCAAATTGCAGGCCAGATTTGAGGAACGACAAGTTGCCGTGAAACTCGACACCGTGCAGATGGAAAGAACTCAAAGGCAAGTTCAAGGGTTTCAACCAATCCCGATCAAAATTCCCCTGGAAAGCGATGTTGTGCACCGTCATCACGCTCTTGGCTTGTCTGCCCTTGCCCAGTTTCAAATAGGCAGGAGTCAATCCGGTTTGCCAATCGTTGCAATGTACCAACTCAGCCTGCCAATCAACGGGCGAATCTGCACTCCCCAACAACGCGGCCACTTTTGACAACATACCGAAGCGCATCGGGTTGTCCGGCCAATCGCCACCCAGATGATATTGGTAGGGTCCCGCCACACGGCAGAAATATTGCGGTGCGTCCAGCACATAGACGGGCACACCGGTAACGGGAAGTTTCGCGCTTAGCAACTTGACGTCGGGCTGTCCCGGAAAAACAGTGAACGTGGCAACCGTCTTCTTCGAACCCAATCCCTCCAGTACTTGGTTGTATCCCGGAATAAGCAATCGGACATCCTGACCCAACTCTTGCAGAGCGGCGGGCAATGAAGCACTAACATCGGCCAAACCGCCCGTCTTGATTAGCGGATGCACCTCGGATGTGGCGAATAAAATGCGCGTCATGATTTATTTTTCAGCGATTTGTAGTAGTTGATCAGCCCGTTGGTGGACGAATCATGGGTGGATACCTGCTGTGCATCGCGTAACTCGGGCTGAATAAAAACAGCCAATTGTTTGCCCAGTTCGACTCCCCATTGGTCATATGAATTCACATTCCAAACCACACCCTGCACGAATATCTTGTGTTCATACAATGCAATGAGCCTGCCCAGCGTGCGCGGAGTCAGCTGGTCAAACAGGATCGAATTCGTTGGTTTGTTGCCCTCGAACACCTTATGCGGCAACAGCGTTTCTATCTCGCTCTGCCCCATTCCATTGATTACAAGTTCAGCCCGTGCCTCGTTTGCGGTTTTGCCCTTCATCAGTGCTTCGGTTTGTGCAAAATAATTGGAAAGCAAGGTCGCGTGATGATCCCCCAAAGGGTGCAGACTGCGTGCCGGTGCAATGAAATCGGCAGGGATCAGTTGGGTACCCTGATGGATGAGCTGGTAATAAGCGTGTTGTCCGTTGGTGCCCGTGCCACCCCACAACACCGGCCCCGTGGCGTAATCGACCGCATTGCCCTGCCGATCCACACGCTTACCGTTGCTCTCCATATCGGCTTGCTGGAAATAAGCGGTGAAATATTCCAGCGACTGATCGTAGGGCAACATGGCGATGGTCGGCGCGTCGTAGAAATTTCGATACCAGATACCCAGCAAGGCCAGAATCACTGGCATGTTTTGTTCGAGTGGTGCAGTGCGAAAGTGCACATCCATGTCATAGCCACCGCCCAGCAATTCCTCGAATTTTTCCATACCAACATACAAAGCGATGGAGAGTCCGATTGACGACCATAACGAATAGCGTCCGCCAACCCAGTCCGAAAATTCGAACATATTCGCCGGATCAATACCGAATGCGGATACTTCCTTGGCGTTGGTGGATAACGCGACAAAATGTTTGGCAACATGTTGCTTGTCTACCGCCTTCTGCAACAACCAATCACGGGCAGAACGGGCATTCATCAGCGTTTCTTGCGTGGTGAAGGTCTTGGAGGCAATCACGAACAGCGTAGTTTCCGGGTCGAGTAAAGCCAGCTTTGTTACCAGATCGGCGCCGTCCACATTGGATACAAAATGCACACGCAATTTTGCACTGGCATACGGTTGCAATGCCTGGCACACCATCAAAGGCCCTAGGTAAGACCCTCCGATGCCGATGTTCACCACATCGGTGATGACCTTGCCGCTATAACCCCGCCAAACACCGTTACGCACACTGTTGGAAAACAGGCGCATCTTTTCCATCACCAGACGCACTCCGTTCAACACATTCAACCCATCCACCCGCAATGGCGGATGAGCCGGATCAGTCGCGGCACGGAGCGCGGTGTGTAAAACTGCACGATGTTCGGTGAAGTTGATCTTGTCACCACCGAACATCTTTTCACGCCAATTCTCCAGGTTTGACTGGCGCGCCAGAGCGAACAACAAAGGCATCGTTTCGGACGTGATCAGATTCTTGGAATAATCGAGCAACAAATCTTCCAAATGCAATGAGAAGGAATCAAAGCGTTCGGGATCAGTTTCAAAAGCATTGCGCAGTGAAAACCGACTTAAAGAATTACGATGATTTTGCAGGGCTTGCCATGCCGAAGACTGAGTTAACTGTGACATATCGAAACCTATCTAACCCTGCTTACTTTCGTTGGTACAACACCGGTTTGAAATCGCCGTCACAACAGGATCAGCGCATCCTCTCCAGCACGATGCCGGCCAGTGGCGGCAGTGTCACCTCGATCGACTGCTCTTGGCCGTTACAGGCAACATCACCGGTATACAAACCGAATCCGTTACCTGTGTTTGTTCCGCCGTAATAGTGCGAATCGCTGTTGAATATCTCGCGATAGCCACCTTTGTTCGGCACGCCCACGCGGTATGCAACACGCGGAACCGGCGTGAAATTGAGAAGTACGACCACGTAACTGCCGTCGCGCGCCATTCTGCGGAATATCAGCACCGATTGATCGGCGTTGTTGCAATCCACCCAATCAAAACCTTCGTGTGAAAAATCCAGTTCGTGCAGAGCGGGCACATCACGGTAGAGTCTGTTCACATCGCGCACCAGCGCCTGCACTCCGCTATGTTCACTGCGTCCCAGCAGATACCAATCGATCTCTGCCCCCACTTTCCACTCCTGGCCTTGGGCGATTTCGTTGCCCATGAAATTCAATTTCTTGCCGGGATTGGTCATCTGGTACGTGAAGAGCAAACGCAGGTTGGCAAATTTCTGCCAGGCATCCCCGGGCATCTTGTCCAGCAAAGAATGTTTGCCGTGTACGACTTCATCGTGTGAAAAGGGCAGCACAAAATTTTCGGTGTAGCTGTACAGCTGACCGAATGTCAGCATGTTTTGATGGTAACGACGGTGCACCGGTTCGCGCTCGATGTAGGACAGCGTGTCGTTCATCCAACCCATGTTCCACTTCATGGAAAAGCCCAACCCGCCCAGATACGTCGGGCGCGACACCATCGGCCACGAAGTCGATTCTTCAGCGATAGTCAAGGTGCCCGGGAAGTGTTGATGCGTCATCACGTTCAGTTCGCGGAAAAAATCAACCGCTTCGATATTTTCACGGCCGCCGAATTTGTTGGGCAACCACTGCCCGGCTTCACGCGAATAATCCAGATAGAGCATGGAAGCGACCGCATCCACACGCACACCGTCAATATGGAATTCTTTCAGCCAAAAGTGCGCGTTGGCCAACAGAAAATTACGCACCTCGTTGCGGCCATAATTAAAGATCAGAGTGCCCCAATCCTGGTGTTCACCCAAACGTGGATCCTCGTGTTCATACAAGGCGGTACCATCAAACCGCGCCAGCGCAAAAGCGTCTTTGGGAAAGTGCGCCGGAACCCAGTCGAGGATCACACCGATCCCCGCGATGTGACAGGTGTCCACAAAGAATCGGAAATCATCCGGCGTACCAAAACGGCTGGTCACACCGAAATATCCCGTGGTCTGGTAACCCCAAGACTCGTCCAGCGGATGTTCGCTGATGGGCATCAACTCGATATGAGTGAAACCCATTTCTTGTACATAAGGAACGAGACTTTCGGCCAATTCGTGGAAATTATAGAATCGACCATCCCAATGTTTCTTCCACGAGCCGGCATGCATCTCGTAGATGTTTAGAGGCAAATGTTGCCATTCACGCACCGCACGCTGCTCCAGCCAGGATGAATCGCGCCACTGGTAACTGTCGAGAGCCGTCACACGTGATGCTGTGCCGGGCCTCATCTCAAAGCTGAATCCGTAAGGATCGGTCTTGGTCAACAATTCACCTGTGTGGCGGTTGCGGATCTCGAATTTATAAAATTCGCCCAGACCGATATCCGGCACGAAAATCTCCCACACACCGCTGCCACCCAGTGAACGCATCGGATGTACGCGGCCGTCCCAGCCATTGAAATCACCCACCACGCTGACACGCTCGGCATTCGGCGCCCATAGCGCAAAACGCACACCCCATACACCCTGCAATTCCATGTGGTGCGCACCCAACGTACGGTAGGACTGCTCCAACCTCCCCTGGGAGAAGAGGTGCAGGTCGTGTTCGCTGATGCTGGTATTGAACGTGTAGGCATCGTGCATTTCAAGCACGTGATTGAAATAATTCAGTTGCAGAAGACAGGGGGAAGGGATGGCTTGTTTTCCGCGCCACGCGAAAAGTCCGGCCGCATCGATGCGTTCCAACGGTTGCCAAGCAACCCCATCATGAACCGAGATTTCTGTCGCGTAGGGTTGAAACACACGTAACACCCATTCGGACTTTATTTGATGCAACCCCAAATAAGAGAAGGGGTCGTGGTGACGCGCTTCTAAGACGGCGCGCTTGTTCTGGTTTTCATTCGGCATGTTTTCGCTCCCGAGGCGCAATATAGCCGTTTCAAGCGAATTGAACAACGTTAATGCATGTGATTTTTGAATTTGTGGTGCGAAAGGAGAGACTCGAACTCTCACGCCTCACGGCGCTGGAACCTAAAT
>CAZRZH010000040.1:0-20037 GCA_964604485.1 uncultured Sideroxydans sp. | reverse complement strand
GCACGCGGGCACTGAAGCTGCACTAGCCAGTGCTCGTGCGGGAAGCAAAACCTTGCTACTGAGCCATAACATCGAAACATTGGGACAGATGTCATGTAATCCCTCTATTGGTGGGATTGGTAAGGGTCATCTGGTAAAAGAAGTCGATGCCTTGGGTGGATTAATGGCGGCTGCCATTGATGAAGGCGGAATCCAATTTCGAATATTGAACTCAAGTAAAGGACCGGCTGTACGTGCAACGCGTGCACAAGCCGACCGGCTTCTCTACAAGCAGGCGATACGTAGGCGTCTTGAAAACCAACCCAATCTTTGGCTTTTTCAACAGGCAGTAGATGACCTTTTATTGGAGGGTGGCCAAATAAGGGGTGTTGTTACTCAACTTGGATTGCACTTTTCCGCACGTAGTGTTGTGTTAACAACAGGAACCTTCTTGTCAGGATTGGTTCATGTCGGCCAGTCAAGTTATCAGGCGGGAAGGGCGGGAGATCCTCCAGCCATAAGTTTGGCATTGAGATTGCGCGAACTATCTCTTCCGGTTGGTAGACTTAAGACTGGAACACCGCCGAGAATTGATGGCCGTACTATCGACTATTCAGCGATGCAGGTCCAGTATGGGGATAATCCGCTTCCAGTATTTTCATTCATGGGAAGCGTTGGGCAACATCCGCAACAGATGCCGTGCTGGATCACTGAGACTAACGCTCAAACGCATGACATCATTCGCAACGGCTTAGATAGATCACCATTGTTCACCGGGGTCATAGAGGGTGTGGGGCCACGATATTGCCCCTCCATAGAGGATAAGATCACACGCTTTGCTGATAAAGCTTCACATCAGATATTCTTGGAACCGGAGGGATTGACGACCCATGAAGTTTATCCAAATGGAATTTCGACCAGCCTACCGTTTGATGTGCAGATAGAGTTGGTTAGGTCGATCAAAGGGCTTGAGAACGCACATATTTTGCGACCCGGTTATGCGATTGAATACGATTATTTCGATCCACGGGGATTGAAAAGTTCACTGGAAAGCAAGACTATCAACGGATTGTTCTTTGCAGGCCAAATTAATGGGACGACAGGATATGAGGAGGCGGCTGCTCAGGGGTTGTTGGCGGGAATCAACGCTGCACTATTTTCAGCTGAATCTGATCAGTGGTGCCCGAAACGCAATGAGGCTTATCTGGGTGTGATGGTCGATGATCTGATCACAAGAGGTGTGACCGAGCCTTATCGAATGTTCACTAGCCGTGCAGAGTATCGTTTGCAGTTGCGAGAAGACAACGCTGATTTAAGATTGACAGAGAAGGGGCGTCAATTGGGGCTTGTGGATGATCGGCGTTGGCAAGCCTTTGAGAAAAAAAGAGAAAAAATCGCTATTGAAGAGCAACGATTGCGCAGTACTTGGATAAACCCGCGTATTCTGTCCACAGAGGAAGCGATCAAAGTGTTAGGCAAGGATATAGAGCGCGAATATTCACTTCATGAACTACTGCGTCGCCCGGATGTGACATACGACTCATTAATGACCCTCCCTAATTGCGGTGTTCCAGCGGAAAAGGATGTAGCCAATCAAATAGAGATTCAAGCGAAATATCAAGGCTATATCGAAAAGCAAAAAGGAGAAATCGAACAACAAGCACACTTTGAAGTACTACAGCTACCAATGGAGTTCGATTATCGCAAAGTGCGTGGATTATCAATTGAGGCTCAACAAAAGTTGAATCAACATAAGCCCGAAACAATTGGGCAGGCAAGTAGAATTTCAGGGATAACACCTGCTGCTATATCGTTGCTGTTGGTACACCTAAAGCGCGGATTCAAAATTTCGAAATCAGGGTAAAAGTGCGATGGGGCAAATAAAACAACTGGACGAGGGTATAGCTGAATTGGGGTTGGATTTGAGCACCGATATGAGGGAAAAATTGATAGCTTATGTCGAGTTGCTTTTTAGATGGAACAAAATCTATAACCTGACGGCAATACGTGAAAAGGATGAGATGGTAAGTCATCACTTACTCGATAGTATGGCAATTGTTCCATTTTTGTGGTCAGGGCGTTGGCTTGATGTGGGATGTGGTGGGGGTGTTCCTGGCTTGGTATTGGCCGTACTTCAACCAGAATGGCAATTTACTTTGCTGGATAGCAACACAAAAAAGACCAGTTTTGTGCAACAAGCTACGATTGAATTGGGGCTTAACAATGTAGTGATCCACTCAGGACGAGTTGAAAACTGGCAACCAAATAATAAATTCGATGGGATTATTTCAAGAGCATTCGCCGATATGGGAGAGTTTTTGAGTATTACTAGTCATCTGATTGCGCCGGGGGGCCGCTGGGCTGCAATGAAGGGACAGCCCGAAACAGAATTGTTAGAGATCACCAAACAGTTTGAAATTGAAAGAGTAATTGCTTTGAAGGTGCCTGGTTTGCATGCGGCTCGGAGTTTAGTGATAGCTAAAGGTTCAAAGGGGGCAATGTAGATGACAAAGATTATGGCTGTGACGAATCAAAACGGGGGGGTTGGGAAAACCACGACCACCGTAAATCTGGCTGCAAGCCTAGCCGCTGCAAAAAAAAGAGTATTACTCATAGATCTAGATCCACAAGGTAATGCCACGATGGGAAGCGGCATTAATAAAAGTGAATTAAAACTGACTGTCTACAACGTGTTATTGGGAGAATGCACAGTAGAACAAGCAAAAATAATTTCAGAAACAGGAAAATTTGACATTCTCCCAGCAAATCGTGATCTGGCGGGAGCTGAAATAGAGCTGGTGGACATTGAGGGCAGGGAATTAAGACTTAAAAACGAGCTGCGTGAAATTGCTAGTAGCTTCGATTACATACTGATTGATTGTCCACCCGCTTTGAATCTGCTTACCTTGAACGGGCTGTGTGCAGCGCAATCGGTGATGATTCCGATGCAGTGTGAATATTACGCGCTTGAAGGGTTGAGTGACCTAGTGAATACGATTCGTAAAGTTAGGGAGAATTTGAATCCGGACCTGGAAATAGAAGGTTTGTTGAGAACGATGTTCGATCCTCGGAACACGTTAGCGCAACAAGTTTCAGACCAATTGCAGCAGCATTTCGGGGAGAAAGTATATCGGACAGTTATTCCGCGAAATGTGAGATTGGCCGAAGCTCCAAGTTACGGTGTTCCTGCTCTTTATCACGATGCTTTGTCAAAAGGAACGCAAGCATATCTGGCGCTGGCAGGCGAGTTGTTGAATAACGCCGGCTGAAACTAACAAACGAAAATAACTATATGACAGAGAGAATAATATGGCAAAACTGAACAAAGGATTGGGACGTGGACTTGATGCTTTGTTATCAGGAAGTGGGGCTACAAAGCCGGGCGATTCTTTGCGTGAAATAAATATAGAACAATTGAAACCGGGAAAGTATCAGCCTAGAAGCCGGATGGACCAGGAATCATTGAATGAACTAGCTGCTTCAATTAGAACACAGGGGATAATGCAACCAATCTTGGCCCGAGAAATACCGGGCGGCGGATACGAGATAATTGCAGGCGAAAGAAGATGGCGGGCGGCACAAATTGCGGAATTGAAAAGCGTACCGGTCTTGGTTCGATCAGTTCCAGACAATGCGGCGCTGGCAATGGCGTTGATAGAAAATATCCAGCGCGAAGACTTGAATCCATTGGAAGAAGCGATAGGTATCCAAAGACTGATTGAAGAATTTCAAATGACACATCAAACAGCAGCAGATGCTGTTGGAAGATCGAGGAGTGCTGCTAGTAACTTGCTAAGGTTACTCAACTTACCCCAAGAAATTCAGGAGATGTTGATGGATAGCCAATTGGACATGGGACATGCCCGTGCGTTGTTACCGCTAGAGGCGGCACAACAAATATTACTGGCTAACAAAATTGTCATAGAAAAACTTTCGGTTCGTGAAACCGAAAAATTAGTACAGAGATATTCCGGAGTCCCTTCGAAGCAATCGGTTATCAATAAACCAGTAACAGACAGAGACACACTTCGCATCCAGGAAGAAGTAAGCGGCAAATTAGGTGTTCGTGTCGAAATAAAAACCGGCAAAAAGGGAACGGGTAAATTAGTGATCGAATATTCGGATAACGACCACTTGAGCGTATTGCTGAATCGCCTAACTGGAACAATTAATTAATGAAAGCAGTGGGTGACAACCTGCACCTGCAAGATAGTTTGACACCCCAGCCAAACGCCGCTATCATCCGCGCGCTTTCAAAAGCCGTAGCAGAAGAAAAACAACAAATTCGTCGGGTCACTGGCTTTCAAATAGTTGCTACGGTGGTCGCCGGGAGCATAGCGTACGCAATTGAAACAACGCCGCAATTTGTTGCAGCGGTGCTGATTGGGGGAGGGGTCTCAGTTCTCAATGGCGCGATGATGGCTTGGAGAATGTCCCGAGCGAATCAGCGTTCTGCCCATGATGCACATCTTCAATTACGGCTTATGTATTTTTACGCCGCCGAACGTTTATTCTTGGTGGTTGTATCGCTAGGTCTAGCCATGGCGATACTGAAATTACCGCTTGCTGTATTGGGCGGATTTGTATTTGGTCAAGCTGCACTATTGGTTGCACGCTTGTTTTTGCGAATCAAGACTGAAGATAGCGAATAAAAATGTCCAGCGAAGCTCATACCTCAGCGGAATACATCCATCACCACCTGCAAAACCTCACCTACGGCCAATTGCCCGCAGGCTTTGAGCGTCACGGCGCGGACGGCGGTGTTGAAGCTCTTCAACAAGCCACTTGGACGGTTGCGCACACATCTGAAGAAGCAAAAGCAATGGGTTTCTGGGCTTTGAATCTAGATACCTTCTTTGTATCCTTGTTGTTGGGTGCGATCTTTATGTTGGTGTTCCGCAGTGTGGCAAAGAGCGTGGTTACTGGTACACCAAGTGGTCTGCAGAACTTCTGCGAATGGGCGATTGAATTCATCGACAGTAGCGTGCGTGGTTCTTTCTCTGGCAAGAACAATATGGTCGGACCTTTGGCGCTCACCATCTTCTTCTGGGTGTTCACCATGAATCTGATGGATTTGATCCCGATCGATTACATCCCTCTGCTGATGACCTCCCTCGGCGTTCCATTCTTCAAAGTCGTTCCTTCAACTGACCCTAACGCAACATTCGGTATGGCTATCGGCGTATTCCTGCTGGTGCTTTACTACAGCGTGAAGATGAAGGGTCTGGGCGGTTTCGTGGGCGAACTCACACTACAGCCGTTCGGCAAGTGGGGTATGCCAGTCAATTTGTTGTTGGAAGGCGTGAATTTGATCGCCAAGCCGATCTCTCTGGCGCTGCGTCTGTTCGGTAACATGTACGCTGGCGAAATGATCTTCATCCTGATCGCTCTGATGGGCGGTGCATGGGCGGGCTTCTCAGTAACTGGCGTGACCCTTTATGGTTCGCAGATCTTGCTTTCACTGGGTTGGGCGATCTTCCACATCCTGATCGTGACATTGCAGGCGTTCATCTTCATGACGCTGACCGTTGTCTATCTGGATATGGCGCATCAAGAACATCATTAATTCTTTTATCAACTTTATTATTTATCAACAGGAGAAATAGAAAATGGAAATGGCAAACGCACTGCTGTACATCGCTGGCGCATTGATGATGGGTCTGGGCGCGCTCGGCGCGGCCGTTGGTATCGGTATCTTGGGTGGTCGTTTCTTGGAAGGCGCTGCTCGCCAACCTGAATTGATCCCAATGCTGCGTACACAGTTCTTCGTTGTCATGGGTCTGGTTGACGCGGTTCCGATGATCGCTGTGGGTATCGCGATGTACGTTCTGTTCGCTGTAGTCGGCTGATCCGCTCAACGCAAAACGCATAATTAAGAAAGGAAGCTTGCATGAATATCAATGCAACTCTTCTCGCCCAGACCATCATGTTCGCGTTGTTCGTATGGTTCTGCATGAAGTTCGTGTGGACACCGATCGTTGCTGCGCTCGAGACTCGCAAGAAGCTGATCGCTGATGGATTGGCTGATGCTGAACGCGCTAAACATGATCTGGAATTAGCCTCCAAACGCTCCGCTGAAATTTTGCGCGAAGCGAAAGAAAAGGCCGGTGAGATCATCGCCAATGGCGAAAAACGCGGTAGTGAGATCGTTGAGGAAGCCAAGAATCAAGCTAAGGTAGAGGGCGACCGCATCATCACTGGTGCTAAGGCAGAGATCGATCAAGAAGTGTTCCGCGCTAAGGAACAACTGCGCACTCAAGTGTCGGCCATCGCGCTGGCGGGTGCCGGTAAGATCTTGGGTCGCGAGATCGATGCGAAGGCACACAACGATCTGCTCGATAAACTCGTTGCGGAAATCTGATCGTCATGTCTAACGCCATTACTATTGCACGTCCTTACGCACAAGCAGCGTTCGAAGAAGCGCAAAAGCAGAGCGCACTTAAAGCTTGGTCCGAGCTATTGCTCGGCCTAGCTGATGTGGTGCAGAACGCTGATGTGCACGCCGTGGTCAGCAATCCAAAAGTGTCCAAGGCCAAAGTGGCCGGCTTGATGGAAGCTTTTGCGGGTGCGAATGCCAATGCTCAACAACTCAACTTCGTGCGTGTGTTGGCGGATAACCAGCGTTTGCTGGTTTTGCCAGAGATCGCAGAATTGTTCGAAGTGCTGAAAGCGGATGCTGAGAAGACAGTCAATGTAGTGGTCGATTCCGCTTTTGAACTGTCTGCTGCGCAACAAGACAAGATCGTCAGCTCGCTGAAGAAGCGTATGGGCCGCGAGATCAAGTTGGCTTGTAACGTGAAAAAAGATCTGCTGGGTGGCGTGGTGATCCGCGCCGGTGACAAGGTGATCGACGGCTCTGCGCTCACACGCCTTAGCGAAATGGCGAACGCGCTTGCTTAATAGTTACCAACTTGGCCTGATAAAGAATTATCAAGAATGAGGAAATCCAGATGAAGCTCAACCCTTCCGAAATTAGTAATCTGATCCGCAGTCGCATCGAGAACTTCGAGGCACTGACCCAAGCGCGCACCGAAGGTACGGTGGTCAGCGTGACCGACGGTATCGTCCGCGTACACGGCTTGTCCGACGTGATGCAAGGCGAGATGTTGGAGTTCCCAGGCAACACTTTCGGTCTGGCGCTGAACCTTGAGCGCGACTCCGTTGGTGCGGTCATCTTGGGTGAATATGAACACATCACCGAAGGCGATACAGTGAAATGTACTGGTCGTATCTTGGAAGTGCCCGTTGGTCCAGAATTGCGCGGCCGTGTAGTGAACGCGTTGGGTCAACCGATCGACGGCAAAGGCCCGATCAATGCCAAGATGACCGACAAGATCGAAAAAGTCGCTCCAGGCGTTATCGCACGTAAGTCTGTCGACCAACCCGTACAAACGGGTCTGAAGTCCATCGACTCTATGGTTCCGGTCGGTCGCGGTCAACGCGAGCTGATCATCGGCGACCGCCAGACAGGTAAGACTGCTGTTGCTGTTGATGCGATCATCAACCAAAAGGGTCAGAACATGACCTGTATCTACGTTGCGATCGGTCAAAAAGCTTCGACCGTTGCTAACGTAGTGCGCAAGCTGGAAGAGCACGGCGCGATGGAATACACCATCGTGGTTGCTGCTACTGCTTCTGACTCTGCTGCGATGCAATTCTTGGCACCGTACGCAGGTTGCACCATGGGCGAATATTTCCGTGACCGTGGCGAAGATGCATTGATCGTCTACGATGACTTGACCAAGCAAGCTTGGGCATATCGTCAGATCTCCTTGCTGTTGCGCCGTCCTCCCGGTCGTGAAGCTTACCCAGGCGACGTGTTCTATCTGCACTCTCGTCTGTTGGAGCGCTCTGCTCGTGTGAATGCTGAATATGTTGAAGCTTTCACCAAGGGCGCAGTCAAAGGCAAGACGGGTTCTTTGACCGCTCTGCCAGTGATCGAGACACAAGCAGGTGACGTTTCCGCTTTCGTTCCAACCAACGTGATCTCCATCACCGACGGTCAGATCTTCTTGGAATCGGACTTGTTCAACGCAGGTATCCGCCCAGCGATCAACGCCGGTGTGTCCGTATCCCGCGTCGGCGGGGCAGCTCAAACCAAGGTCATCAAGAAATTGGGTGGCGGTGTGCGTCTGGCACTGGCTCAGTATCGTGAATTGGCAGCGTTCGCGCAGTTTGCTTCCGATCTGGACGAAGCGACCCGCAAGCAACTCGAGCGCGGCAAGATCGTTACCGAACTGATGAAGCAATTGCAATACGCTCCTCTGTCTGTTTCCAAGATGGCCGCGACATTGTTCGCTGTCAACAAAGGTTACTTCGATGACGTAGCAGTTCCAAAGGTGTTGGCTTTCGAAGCGGGTCTGCATGCTCACTTGGGTTCCAAGAACAAGGCATTGATGGACGCGATCGAATCGACCAAGGATCTGTCGGCTGACAACGAAAAGTTGTTGGTTGCAGCTATCGAATCGTTCAAGGCTAGCGCAGCTTATTAAGGCGAGGTGATTTATGGCCGGCAGTAAAGAGATTCGCACCAAGATCAAGAGCGTAGAGAATACGCGCAAGATTACGCGTGCGATGGAGATGGTGGCTGCAGCGAAGATGCGCAGAGCGCAGGAACGCATGCGTGCCGCTCGTCCCTACGCCGAAAAGATCCGCAACGTCGCTGCGCATTTATCGCGTGCCAACCCAGAATACAAGCATGCATTCTTGGCTAAGCGTGAGAACGTGAAGAACGTTGGTCTCATCGTCGTCACTTCAGATAAAGGTTTGTGTGGTGGTTTGAACACCAACCTGCTGCGTCTGGCTGTGAACGAGATGAAGACATGGGAAGGTCAAGGCAAGGGATTGCTCGTTTGCCCTATCGGTAACAAAGGCTTCGGCTTTATGAACCGTATCGGCGCAAAAGTGAAATCGCACATGGTTGGTCTGGGCGATACACCACACGTAGAGAAGTTGATCGGTACCGTGAAAGCGATGCTGGATGCCTACGTTGCGGGTGAGATCGACGCGATCTATCTGAGCTACAACCACTTCATCAACACCATGCGTCAAGAGCCTCGAGTCGAGCAGCTGTTGCCGCTGACAGGTGAGAAGTTGGGTACCAGCGATGCGACTTGGGATTACATCTACGAGCCGGATGCTAAGAAAGTCATCGATGAGCTGCTCCTGCGTTACATCGAGTCTTTGGTGTACCAAGCCGTCGTTGAGAACATCGCTTCTGAGCAAAGCTCACGTATGGTGGCGATGAAAGCGGCGTCTGACAATGCGAAGAGCGTCATCAGCGAACTCAAGTTGGTCTACAACAAAGCGCGTCAGGCAGCGATCACGAAAGAGATTTCCGAGATCGTGGGCGGCGCCGCAGCGTTAGAGTGATTTTAGTTAGCAAAGAATTTCAGAATTAATTTAGACGGGGAATCTTAAAATGAGTCAAGGAAAGATTGTTCAGTGTATCGGCGCGGTGGTTGACATCGAGTTTCCGCGCGACAAAATGCCAAAAGTTTATGAAGCGTTGACCCTGGCGGATGCCGGTACATCAACAGCTGAACCAGGCTTGACCTTCGAGGTCGAGCAGCAACTGGGAGATGGCGTGGTGCGCACGATTGCGATGGGTTCATCCGATGGCTTGCGTCGCGGCATGTTGGTAAATGCTTCTGGCAAAGCAATCCAAGTCCCTGTTGGTGAAGGCACTTTGGGACGCATCATGGACGTGCTGGGTCGCCCGATCGACGAAGCAGGCGATATCAAGTGCACCGAGCGTCGCTCGATTCACCAAGCTGCTCCTAAGTTCGATGAACTGTCTCCTTCTGTCGACTTGCTCGAAACCGGCATCAAGGTGATCGACTTGGTTTGTCCATTCGCTAAGGGCGGTAAAGTTGGTCTATTCGGTGGCGCGGGTGTGGGTAAGACCGTGAACATGCTGGAGCTGATCAACAACATCGCTAAGCAACACGCGGGTCTGTCCGTATTCGCCGGTGTGGGTGAGCGTACTCGTGAAGGTAACGACTTCTATCATGAAATGACAGAAGCTGGAGTTATCAACACAGAAGACTACACCAAGTCCAAAGTCGCGATGGTGTTCGGTCAGATGAACGAGCCGCCTGGAAACCGTCTGCGCGTTGCGCTGTCCGGTTTGACTATGGCTGAGAAATTCCGTGACGAAGGCCGTGACATCCTGTTCTTCGTGGATAACATCTATCGCTACACACTGGCCGGTACCGAAGTTTCCGCGTTGTTGGGTCGTATGCCTTCCGCTGTGGGTTACCAACCGACACTGGCTGAAGAAATGGGCCGCTTGCAAGAGCGTATCACTTCGACCAAGGTAGGTTCGATCACTTCCATCCAAGCTGTGTACGTTCCAGCGGATGACTTGACCGACCCCTCTCCAGCGACAACCTTCTTGCACCTTGACTCCACCGTCGTGTTGTCACGTGACATCGCTTCACTGGGTATCTACCCAGCGGTCGATCCACTGGACTCCACTTCACGTCAGCTCGATCCACTGGTCGTGGGCGAAGAGCACTACACCGTGGCGCGTCGCGTACAGCAAACGCTGCAACGCTACAAAGAATTGCGCGACATCATCGCGATTCTGGGTATGGACGAGTTGGCACCAGAAGACAAATTGGCGGTTGCCCGTGCACGTAAGATCCAGCGTTTCTTGTCGCAACCGTTCCACGTTGCTGAACAGTTCACAGGCGCGCCAGGCAAATACGTCACACTGAAAGAGACCATCAAGGGCTTCAAGGCGATCGTTGACGGTGAATACGATCACCTGCCAGAGCAAGCGTTCTACATGGTCGGCGGCATCGAAGAAGCAGTCGAAAAAGCCAAGACCCTGCAATAATAATCGGGAGCAACCATGGCAATGACCGTACATGTAGACGTGGTGAGCGCAGAAGAGCAGATCTTCTCCGGCTTGGCCGAGTTCGTCGTCGTACCAGGCGAAATGGGCGAGTTGGGGATCTACCCGCGCCACACTGCGTTGATGACGCGTATCAAACCAGGTGCGGTTCGCATTAAGCGCCCAGATCAAGAGCAGGAAGAGTTGGTCTACGTCTCCGGCGGCATGCTGGAGATTCAGCCTAACGTCATCACCGTGTTGGCAGATACCGCCATCCGTGGTGCAGATCTTGACGAAGCGCGTGCATTGGAAGCGAAGCAAGCAGCTGAAGAAGCGATGAAGAACCGTAGTTCCGACATCGACTACGCGGCAGCTCAAGCAGAATTGGCTGAAGCATTGGCTCAACTGCGTGCCATCTCGCAAATGCGCAAGAACACGCACTAAGCAAGGCATCAAAAGCAATCAACAAAAAGCAGCTTCGGCTGCTTTTTTGTTGTCTGGACGATATACTTCGCCATCCTCAAAAAGCTACTGATATGAACGCCTTGAACATCGTCATCCTCGCTGCCGGCAAAGGCACACGCATGTATTCCGACAAACCCAAAGTGTTACATGCTCTCGCGGGGAAACCGCTGGTGCAGCACGTGTTGGATAGAGCGGTTGAGCTGAAGGCAGAACAAGTCTGTGTAGTGTATGGACATGGCGGTGAGGCAGTGCCACAAGCGATGTCTAGCTACGGTGCGAAATTCGTCATCCAAGAACCGCAACTCGGTACCGGGCATGCCGTACAACAAGCCATGCCACACCTCGCAGACGATAGCTGCACGCTGGTGCTGTACGGCGATGTGCCGCTGACCCAAGCGCAAACGTTGCAACAGATGCAACAAGCCGGCGAAGGCTTGGTGCTGCTCACGGTGAATCTGGATGACCCGACAGGCTATGGCCGCATCGTGCGTAATGCACAAGGTGCGGTCCAGTGTATAGTCGAAGAAAAAGATGCGAACAATGAGCAGCGCAAGATCACCGAAGTGAACACAGGCATCCTGCTCGCACCCACCCAGAAATTGCGCGAGTGGTTGAGCAAGTTAGGCAACAACAATGCTCAAGGTGAGTACTACCTTACTGACATCGTCGCGATGGCCGTTGCGGATGGCATCCCCGTGAGCACGACACAACCTGCTCAGCGCTGGGAAGTGGAAGGCATCAACAACAAATCACAACTCGCCACATTGGAGCGCGTGTGGCAGCAAACGGTAGCAGGAAAATTGATGGCGCAAGGCGTCACCTTGGCTGACCCAGCACGCTTGGACGTGCGCGGGGATCTGAGCTGTGGTCGCGATGTCGAGATCGACGTTGGCTGCATCTTCGAAGGAGAAGTGACGCTGGGAGATCGTGTGAGAGTGGGGGCTTACAGCATCATTCGTAACGCCAGCATCCAGAAAGGGACGCAGATCGCGGCCTACAGCCACATCGATAGCAGCGAAGTAGGGGCTAACTGTCACATCGGACCCTATGCTCGTTTGCGTCCTGGAACAAAGTTGGCAGAGGATGCGCACGTGGGCAACTTCGTCGAGATCAAAAATAGCGAGATCGGTAAGGGCAGCAAAGCCAACCATCTGAGCTACATTGGGGACAGCACGGTGGGTAGTCGCGTCAACATCGGCGCAGGGACGATAACGTGCAACTATGATGGCGCGAACAAATTCCGGACCATCATCGAAGACGACGCCTTCATCGGTTCTGATACGCAACTGGTCGCTCCCGTCCGCGTGGGCAAGGGCGCGACCATCGGTGCGGGTTCCACCATCACCAAAGACGCACCGGATAACGAACTGACTTTGTCGCGTAGCAAACAGATAACCATCAACGGGTGGAAGCGCCCGCAGAAAGTGAAGAAATAATATGTGTGGAATAGTCGGCGCTGTCGCTAAACGAAATATCGTGTCCATTCTGGTGAATGGATTGTTGCGCTTGGAATATCGCGGATATGACTCGGCTGGTCTGGTCGTGGTGCGTGATGCGAAATTGGAGCGTGTACGCAGTGCAGGCCGCGTCGCCGAATTGGGACAAAAGAGCGCACACACCTATGGCGAGTTAGGGATCGCTCACACCCGCTGGGCGACTCACGGGGTGCCCAGCGAACGCAACGCACACCCACACATGAGTCGCGACCTCATCGCTGTCGTACACAATGGCATCATCGAGAACTACGAAGAACTACGAACCGAGCTGACCGCTCAAGGTTACGAGTTCACCTCGGATACCGATACCGAAGTGATCGCTCACCTGATCCACAGTCACTACGCACAAGGCAGTCTGTTGGTCGCCACGCAGATGGCGTTGTCGCAGTTAGTGGGTGCCTACGCCATTGGCGTCGTGGCAGCCGACAACCCACATCAACTCATCGCCGCACGTAAGGGTAGCCCATTGTTGTTGGGGGTTGGCGTGGGTGAGCACTTCGTCGCATCGGACATGTCCGCCCTTCTCCAAGTCACCAAGAACGTGGTGTATCTGGAAGAAGGCGACGTGGTCGAAGTGAGTCTGGCGAACTACCGCATCTTCGATCAACAGGGAAATGCGGTGCAACGAGTAGTACACGTGAGTGAGTTGGACAACGACAGCGTGGAGCTGGGTGAGTACCAACACTATATGCAGAAAGAGATCCACGAACAGCCACAGGCGTTGGCGAACACTTTGGAATCGGTGTGCAACAGCCAATCCTTGGTGCCCGGCATCTTTGGTGCGGAAGCCAACACCATCTTCCCGCAAGTCGAGAACATCCTCATCCTTGCCTGCGGCACCAGCAACCACTCAGGTCAGGTCGCAAAATACTGGTTGGAAGAGATCGCGGGCATTCCGTGCAACGTCGAAATCGCCAGCGAATATCGTTACCGCACCAGCGTCCCCAATCCAAAGACATTAGTTGTCACCATCTCACAATCAGGCGAGACGGCCGACACCTTGGCGGCACTCATCCATGCCAAGACGACCGGCCATGCTTTCACCTTAGCTATCTGTAACGTGCCGGAGAGCGCCATCATCCGCCAATCCAAGTTGCGACTGCTGACCCGTGCAGGCCCTGAGATCGGCGTGGCTTCGACCAAAGCCTTCACCACCCAACTTGCCGCCTTGTTCCTGCTGACCTTGGTCATGGCGAAGTTGCGTGGTCGTCTGGATGTTGACCGCGAGCAACGATTCCTGCATGAGTTACGTCACTTGCCCGCAGCGGTGCAAAAGGTGTTGGCACTTGAGCCGAAGATCGCCGAGATGGCCAAACACTTTGCCAACAAACACCATGCATTGTTCTTGGGGCGTGGCATGCATTTCCCCATCGCGGCCGAAGGTGCGCTGAAGCTCAAAGAGATCTCCTACATCCACGCCGAAGCCTATCCAGCAGGTGAGCTGAAGCACGGTCCCTTGGCGTTGGTCGATGCAGATATGCCCGTGGTATCCGTCGCGCCGAACGACACCTTGTTGGAAAAACTGAAGTCGAACCTGCAGGAAGTTAAAGCACGCGGCGGTGAGCTGTTCGTATTCGCCGATGCAAATACTCACATCAAAGAATCCGAAGGTGTCCACATCCTCCAAATGCCCGAACATGCGGGCTTTTTGAGTCCTATTCTGCATACCATCCCTTTACAACTCTTGGCATATTACGTTGCACTAGAGAAGGGAACGGATGTGGATAAGCCGCGCAATCTGGCGAAGTCGGTAACAGTCGAATAATCCACAAAAAACGCGCTCCAGCCGATTTGAATTAGAGGCTGGATTTTAAGTGCGGTCTATCCGTCCCCGCGAACGCGGAGACGTACAAACATGGCGGTCATCGCCGTATTCAATCAAAAAGGTGGGGTAGGTAAAACCACCACTTGCCTTAATCTGACCGCTGCCTTTTCTTTGGCACAACGCAGTCCAATCGCTATCGACATGGATCCGCAAGGTCATTTGAGTTTGGCGTCCGGATTGAAACACGGCACGTCCCAAGTCAAAAGCATCGTCTCATTTTTTAAAGAGCACATCCCCTTGGCCAAGCTGTTGTACGAAACACCTGCCGGCTGGCAGCTTGTTCCTTCCACCCTCGAACTCTCCAAGATTGACGCGCTGTACGGCAGTGATCCTCAAGCGGCAAAAATGCTATCCACTGGGTTGAAGGAGGAATTGTCACTCACCGGCGCACCCATTCTGATTGATTGCTGTCCGATGCTAGGCGTGCTGACATTGAATGCACTATTGGCTGCAGACAAAGTTCTGATACCGGTTTCAGCTGATTTTCTTTCGCAGCATGGTGTACATCGGCTGGATAGCGCACTGAACGTGCTGGAGAAGAAATTGCAACGGAAGTTCGAACGCCGCATTGTGGTGACACGATTCGACTCGCGCAGAAAGCTATCCTTCGACATTTACGACCAACTCAGAGAGCGCTACGGAAATTTGTTATGCCGGACACGCATCGGCGAAACCGTTGCCTTGGCGACAAGTCCGATGCATGGTTTGGATGTGTTTGCCTATGCGCCCAATAGCCCGGGAGCGGCGGATTACAAAGCGCTGGCTAAGGAATTGATGGACAGCGGATTCGTTTAAAGCAGTTGGATGTACGCGGTGAAACCCAGTGTCGCGGCCAATAAAAGCGCAATGACCGATAACCAGGCATTGCGTTTTTTTTGTTCTGCCAACATCGCAAGCAACAGCGGTGCAGCTTGCGCGGCGACATCATCCTTCAAACGTTGATGCAGCAAGCGAGGGAGTTGGGGAAGTAGAGATGCATACCGTGGTGCTTCCGCGCGTAAGGTCTTGATGAAGCCGCGCCAACCTACTTGCTCGCTCATCCAGCGTTCCAACCAAGGCTTTGCTGTCTTCCACAGATCGAGTTCAGGATCGAGCTGCAATCCCAGCCCTTCGATATTGAGCAGCGTCTTTTGCAACAGCACCAGTTGTGGTTGGATCTCGATGCCGAAACGACGCGAGGTCTGGAACAGGCGCAACAACACCTTACCGAACGACACATCACGCAAAGGTTTGTCGAAGATGGGTTCGCACACGGAACGGATCGCCGCTTCGAATTCATCTACGCGTGTATCCGCAGGTGCCCAGCCTGATTCGATGTGTAGCTCGGCCACGCGCTTGTAGTCGCGGTTGAAGAAAGCGATGAAATTGTGCGCAAGGTAGTTCTTGTCGTTGTCGGTGAGGGTCCCCATGATGCCGAAATCGAGCGCCACATAACGCCCATCACGTGCCACCAAGATATTGCCCGGGTGCATGTCCGCGTGGAAGAAACCATCACGAAAAACCTGTGTGTAAAAGATCTCCACACCGTCGCTCGCCAGCTTCGACAAGTTGATTCCCGCCTCGCGTAACGCACCAATTTGGCTAATGGGAATGCCGTGCATACGCTCCATCACCATCACTTGTTCGGAACACCAATCCCAATGAACTTCGGGAACAATCAACAATTTCGCATCGGAAAAGTTGCGGCGCAACTGGCTAGCGTTTGCAGCCTCGCGCATCAGGTCCAACTCGTCATGCAGATATTTCTCGAACTCGGCAACCACCAACTTTGGCTTTAAGCGCTTGCCGTCCGACCACCAGCGCTCGATTAATCCCGCGCAAATCTGCAACAAGGCGATGTCATGTTCGATAGTGTGTTTGATGCCGGGGCGTAAAATCTTCACAGCCACTTCGTGCCCGTTCGGCAACACGGCAAAATGCACCTGCGCTACCGATGCGCTAGCGATGGGTATCTCGTCGAAACTGGTAAACACCTCGCTCAGAGGCTTGCCATAAGCAGTCTCCAGCAGGGCGACTGCTTGCGCAGAAGGGAAGGGTGGCACTTGGTCCTGTAACTTTGCCAATTCATCGGCGATGTCGGTCGGGATCAGGTCGCGGCGGGTGGAAAGCAACTGCCCGAACTTCACGAAGATGGGGCCCAGCGCTTCCAGTGCCAGACGCAAACGCTCCGCACGTGGACGCGACACATCGCGAAAAAAGAGAAGCGAATTGAGCGGTCGCAATAACCAACTTGTGCGCTCATGTGCCAATAAAAATTCGTCCAAGCCGAAGCGCAGGACGATGAAGATGATCTTGAGTAAGCGGAAGAAGCGCATTGCCAACGGGCTCAAATAAAAAGGGCACAGCGAAGTCGCTGTGCCCTGTAGTTTACTTGAGTTTCAACTTAAACCTGCTGGATTCCAGACAACAACCAAACTGCCTTGTCGTCCTTCAAGTCTTTTTGCACATGCCAGATTTCGTCAAAGTTTTCGGGCGCTCCGTTGTTCTCGCGGATCTGCCCGCTCATGCGTACGCTGGCCGTGGCGGTGTCGTTCTCAGTCACCACTTCCAACAGGCTCGCATTCACGAAGCCCACATCCGTCTTTTGCTCTGCATCGCCGCGCTCTTGCATCTGCATCGAGATCTCGGCGTACATCTCAGGCGTGGTGTATTCGCGGATGTCGTTCAAGTCCTTGCGGTCGTTCGCTGCTTGCAGGCGGATGAAGGTCGTCTTCGCGCCGCGCAGGAAGCTATCCACAGGGAAATCAGCAGGGATGTTCGCCGCAGCCACAGGAGCTACAGGTGCAGCACTACCACCACTCATCACAGGTTGAGCGGGCGCTTGGTAGCCCGTGTTGCCAGGTGCAGAGCCTGCATATTGCATGGCAGGTTGCTGCTTTTTGCGCAACATGGAGATGAGGAAGAACACCGCGATCGCACCCGCGATGATCATCAGCAACATACCCATGCCCTCACCCAAACCGAAGTGCGAGAACAACGCTGCCAAGCCTAGACCGGCAGCGATACCTGCCAAGGGGCCCAACCATTTGTTTGGTTGCTTTGCTGCTGCACCCGCTGCTGCGGGTGCCGCTTGTTGCGCAGGCGCAGCATCCGCCTTTTGCGGTGGCGCGCTCATGCTGCGTTGCTTGCCGACACTACCGCCGCCACCGAAGCGCTTGGCTTCCGCGTTAGCTGCGAGCAAAGAAAGACTGGTCAGAACGATGGTCAAGAAAATGGCGAAACGTTTCATCGGATTCCTCTAGGTTTAAAGATTAGGTTGCACTGCTTTTACATCTGATACGAAATACGCGGTGTCACCGAAACAACTGGTGGGGATACCTTTGTGTTCCGCATACACTAACGCCACGCGCTGGCCAACGAGCTTGTTGATCTTCTCTGCCACGGCATTGTCACGCACGGTGAACAAGAACTTCTCAGGCGCCGCCCCTGGCAATGCCACCAGTGAAAGCTCCCCTTCCCAAGTCTTGCACAGCCAGCCCTTCTTCGACAGCTTCTGCATAAAACCCGCGCGCTCCCCCTCCGAATAGTTCCACGTCAACGCCACCCACGTATACGCTGCGAACACAGCCGCAATAATGGCAACGAGAGCGAGCGGAATGGTAAGCAAAGGTTTAGGCAAAGGCATCAAAATTTCCTTGAAATGAGCGGTAAATAACGGTGCAGATTATAACGGACACGCGGCTCAATATGGGGCGTCACTCTCGAAGTACAAGGCCTTTGAAGTGACAGGGTGAACGAATGCCAGATGAATCGCATGCAACATCAACCGCTCTGCCTTTCGCCCATCGTACAAAGTATCCCCGATGCTGGCAAGGTGCGACATACCTCTTGCTCACCTTCCACTCCCGAAACATCCGCGACAACTCGTGCTGCATCGCCTCACCCCGTGCGAAAACCATCAAGCCCGAAGTCGCCATATCGAGGCGATGAACGACCAAGGCATCGGCGAAAAGTTGTTGGATACGGGCAGACAGACAATCTTGTTTGTCCACACCGCGCCCTGGTACAGACAACAGGCCAGCGGGTTTGTTGACGATGAGGAGATGCTCGTCTTGGAAAAGGATGGCGGGCATTACAGATTGAGACGGAAAGATATTTGGGGTCTAACGTAGAAGTCACTGGCGCTGCGTGGCTTTATCGCGCAGCGTCCGTGTGGACTGCTGGGTTAGGCCAAATACAAGCAATTTTCTCGTGTGCCCAATGTAATGCTCTTTTAGGCTGAGGCAACGTTTCTCCAAAAGGTGCCATGAATAGGGTAGCCAACACAATGGTGATGGTCGCCGAGAACGGCATCATTTGGGAAACGGAGGCACCAGGAATCAAGGCTGCGACTCTTTGCTTTGGAATAAACGGGGTCAGCAGCACATGAAAGAAGGGGCTGGAAAATCCAGCCCCTTCTCATTTCACGCGACAAGAAACTTCAGAAGTTGTATCCGACTGCAACTGCAATTGCCACCGGGTCAAGTTTCAGATCAATCGTCTGACCCGTTGAGAAATGGGTACGTGTCCTGAGGAAACTTTTTGTTACCGAAACATCCGCAAACCACTTGTCAGTGAAGTCATACTTGGCACCGATCTGCGGCGCAATACCCCAAGCGGGGTCCACACTAAATGTTGTCGGCGTCGAACTTCCAGTGTTGGTCAACGCCGTCAGCGCTCCTGATCCTGTTTCTTTCTGGAAGACGGCATAAGTCAGACCCAGCCCCACGAAAGGGCGGAATTTTGATTGCGCATTTAGCAAGAGATATTTGCCGAAAATTGTCGGCGGAAGTGCATCGACTGTTCCTGTCTTGCCCGTGCCGGCAATTGAACCCGCGCCATACAGATCGTGCTTGTAGGGAGTGCCCAACACCAGTTCGACCGCGACATTGTCGTTGTACTGATAGTCGAGCGCCACGGTGGGCTGTATGTTGCTGCCCACATCCACCTTGGTGTTGGGCAGTGTCGGCGCAGTCATGTCTCCGCTTTGCACTTTGGGAGTGATCTGGTTGATACCCATCTTGACCGACCAGCCTTGTGCCTGGGCCTGTGTCGCCCCCATGGCAACTGCGATTGCGACGATTTGCGGTACATGCTTCATGAACGATTTCATGTTGTCTCCTAGATTCCGTGAATTGATTCCAAACAATCCTGTATCAGAGCGCTATCCCTATAGCCATCCCTTGACAATCATCTCCTTGGAAACCAGACGTGCCAGCAACCAATGGCTGTAAGGTGTCGGGTGAACTTTGTCGGCGAACATGTAATGGTCCACCACTCCCGGAATCAGGTTGTTCGCATTACACATCAGCGCGGAAGCTATCGGATTCGTCACTGCCGCGAGGTCGCATGCCGGCGTTGTGGTATTGGTCAGGCCGTAGATCGCCGGATTGCTGATCTGGTCGCGGTTCGCGGTATAGGCATCGATGAACAAGACCTTGGCATTACTACCC
>CAZRZH010000039.1:0-20413 GCA_964604485.1 uncultured Sideroxydans sp. | reverse complement strand
GATTTGGTTCACGGCACGATGCGGATATGATCAGACTTTTTCTACAGCTTCGTTGTATGACGCGCTTTTCGATCTGATGGGCACGGACAAGGTAGCCAAAGCGTTCGAAAAGGGCGTGATTGAAATTGCGCCGCTGGCCTACATGCGCGGTAGCACGTTAAACCATTCCTTCATCATTTTGGATGAGGCACAGAACACCACGCCGGAACAGATGAAGATGTTCCTCACCCGCATCGGCTTCGGTAGCAAGGCGGTGATCACCGGCGACGTGACACAGATCGACCTCGGACGCGGGCAACGTAGCGGCCTCAACGATGCACGCATCGTGTTGAAGGATGTGCGCGGTATCGCCTTCCAAAATTTTCTTGCGGAAGATGTGGTGCGCCATCCGCTGGTGCAGAAGATCGTCACCGCCTACGAGAAACACGAACAAGAAAAACAATGAACGGGTCGACCAAACTTTCGCTGTCGGTGCAATACGCCAGCAATGCCAAGAATCTGCCCACCCGGCAACAGTTTCGGCGCTGGGTGAGCGTTGCGCTGGAGCAAGATGTGCAGATGGCGTTGCGTATCGTGGATGAGATCGAAGGCCGTGTTTTGAACCTGAATTATCGAGGCAGGGACTATGCGACTAACGTGCTGACTTTTGTGTATGACGACACGCCGCCGCTGCTCTATGCCGATGTGGTTATTTGCGCGCCGGTGGTGGCGCGCGAGGCCGCCGAACAGAACAAGGATGAGCTTGCGCACTACGCGCATTTGACGATCCATGCGACGTTGCACCTGCAGGGTTACGACCATGAATACGAGTCCGATGCCGAAATAATGGAAGCGCGCGAAACTGCGTTGATGAAAAAATTAAGGTATCCTGCGCCCTATCTTGTTCTCGATGTTAAGTAATGGACAGTTCGGAAAGTAGCAACAAACCCACTCTGTTAGAACGTCTCTCCACGCTGCTGTTGCGCGAGCCGGAAGACCGCGACCAACTGGTCGCATTGTTGTACAGCGCCTACGAGCGCAACCTGCTGGATGCCGATGCACTGTCCATGATGGAAGGTGTCATCCAAGTCTCCGAACGTCAGGTGCGCGAGATTATGATTCCGCGTGCGCAGATGGATGTTATCGACATCAGCCAGCCGCCGGAAAAATTCATTCCCTACGTCATCGATACCGCACACTCGCGTTTCCCCGTGATCGACGGCGATAAAGACAACATCATCGGCATTCTTCTGGCGAAAGATCTGCTGCGTTATTACGCGGGAGAAGAATTCGACGTGCGCGACATGTTGCGTCCCGCCGTGTTCGTGCCGGAATCGAAACGCCTCAATATCCTGTTGCGCGATTTCCGCAGCAATCACAACCACATCGCGTTGGTAGTGGATGAATACGGCGGTGTATGCGGCATGGTGACCATTGAAGATGTGCTGGAGCAGATCGTCGGTGACATCGCCGACGAATATGACTTCGACGAAGACGAAGACAACATCATCCGCCAGGACGATGCGCACTGGCGCGTCAAGGCGGATACCGAGATCGAAGACTTCAACAAAGTGATGGGCACCGAATTCAGCGATGAAGAATGTGACACCGTTGGCGGTCTGGTATTGCAAGCCGCCGGACAATTACCGAAACGCGGGGAAAGCATACCGTTTGGCGAGTGGCAATTCACCGTACTGCGGGCCGACAGCCGCAGGCTGCATTCTTTGCTGGTGGAGCGCACGCTGCTTGAGACGGATGACGAGAAAGAGTAACTCGCCGTCGCAGCTGTATCAGAATTGCTCATCCTCGCGCAGATAACGCCATTCTCCCTGCGGCAGATCGCCCAGCCTGACTTTGCCGATACGCACGCGCTTCAATGCGCTCACCTTCAATCCCACCATCTCGCACATACGTCGAATCTGCCTCTTCTTGCCCTCCTGCAGGATGAAGCGCAGCTGGTCGTCGTTCTGCCAACTCACTTTGGCGGGTTTCAGTTTTTTTCCATCCAGCGTCAAGCCGTGATTCAGCAACGCGAGGCCGTTGCCGACGAGTTTGCCTTGCACGCGGACCAAATATTCTTTTTCGACGGGCGAATCTTCGCCCACGAGTTGTTTGGCGACACGACCATCCTGGGTGAGCACCAGCAAACCGGTCGAATCGATATCCAGGCGACCAGCGGGCGCGAGACCGAGCAGCTGGCTGCGATGAAACCGCATCGGTGCGCTATCCTGCTCCCAGCGCGTGGCGGCATCCAATAGCAGAATGGCCGGTTTGTAGCCTTCCTCCGCCTGTCCCGAAACAAAGCCCACAGGCTTGTGCAGCAGGATGGTGACACGCCCCTGTTGCTTGGCCTGTGCGGCCTTTTCTAACGTGATCTTTTGCGTCGGCAGAATCTTGCTGCCAAGTTCGCTGACGATCTCGCCGTCTACCTTCACCCAACCTTTGGCGATGTAGTCGTCGGCTTCACGGCGTGAGCACAGTCCCTGTTCAGACATTAATTTTGAGAGTCGTATTTTTTCCATTTTTTAGTACACCTATGACAATTCAAACTTTGTCGTTCCCGCGCAGGCGGGAATCCAGCAATGAAATCAAACCTCGCGTAGCGAGGACAAAGCCCAACTGCACTTTTGATAAACCCACTGGATTTCCGCCTGCGCGAGAATGACGGAACACTGCATATTTTTCCTATCCCAAAACCGGAAACAAGCCGCGCAATCCCCCGGCCATAAATTCCACCGCAATCGCTGCCAGCAACAATCCCATCAGTCGCGTAACGATGTTGCTGCCGATCCGGCCCAGGCGACGCGAGACCCAAGGTGCGATGAGGAAAGTGATCCAAACGGTAAGGCTCAAAGCGACGATGATCAGCACCATCACGCCATAGTGCCCCGCCGTATTACCCTTGTGCGCATCGAGAATCACCGTGCTGATTGCACCCGGCCCGGCCAGCAGGGGAGTAGAAAGTGGCACGATGGCGACCGAGGACGTGGCATCACCGTCGGAGCTCTCGTCCGGCGTGAGAGTCGGTTTGTTGCCGATGAGCATGGTGATGGACATCAGCAATAGCAGGATGCCGCCCGCAGTGCGGAAGGAGTGAATGCTGATGCCGAAGAACGAAAGAATCGCTTCGCCCAGCAGCAGCGCGGCAAGCAAAATCACCAGCACCGAAAGCGAAGCCATGCGTCCCACACGTTCGCGTTTGAGCGCCGTCATGCCGCCGGTGAATGCGATGATGATGGGAATGATACCGACCGGATCGATGATCGCGAACAGGCTGATAAATATCTTGGTGTATTCGGTGAAATCGAGCATGAACGGTCAGACCAAGTGATCGACCAGTTGACCCACCGCCATACGCAAGCGGCGCGACAGGCTGATGGCGATGGCGCGGATGATACGCGCGGCGATGCGCGGATGTTCTTCCACCATTTTGTCCAGCGCCTCTTTCGACAATGTCAGCAGGATACATTCCTCGGCGGCTTGGCATGTCGCCGAACGGCGCTCGCCGTCCAGTACCGCCATCTCGCCAAAGGCGCGGCCCTGACCCAGCTTCACCATCTCGACCAACGCGTCATTCTGATTGGCTTTGATCACCGCGATACTGCCGGAATGCACGACGCACATGAAAGCACCGACATCCCCCTCGTTGAAGATGACCGCATCGGCGTCGATTTTGTTGACGCCGAAATAATGCGCGGCAGCGCGCAACTCAGCCGCAGACAGGTGATTAAACAGGTCGCAGTCGATCAGCATGGAGCTGATTTCTTCAAGCAGGGCGGAACGGTTGGACATGGGGTGAACAGGTTGGCGGTGACGTGCGGCGGAAGTTACACCGTATAATCCGGCGAATCAACTCTATCGCCGTTATCCGTGAAAAGAATCATCTCATCCCCGTTTGTAATCGCCTTCATCGCGGGTGCCTGTGCCGTCTTCGGCTTCGCACCTTTTGGCATCTTCCCCTTGCCCATCCTCGCACTTGCAGTGTTGTTCCGGTTGTGGAGCCAAGCCGAGCGCCCCGCCCAGGCAGCATGGATAGGCTTCGCCTTCGGCATGGGTTTGTTCTGCGTCGGCGTCAGTTGGATCTATGTTGCATTACATGAATACGGCTACATGCACCCCATCCTGGCGGCAGTGACAACGGCACTGTTCGCCGCAGTGAATGCGGCACTTCCGGCTTTTGCAGGTTACGTACAGGCGAAATTGAGACCGTTCGCCCTGAGCGTGTCGAAGGGGCGTTCATGGATATTGCTGGTTTTGCCCGCCATCTGGACACTCGCCGAATGGTTGCGCGGCCTGTTGTTTACCGGCTTTCCCTGGCTCTCCATGGGTTACTCGCAAGTGCCGGGCAGTCCGCTGGCAGGCTACGCTCCGTTGCTGGGTGTATATGGCGTGTCACTCATGGTGGCGGTGAGCGCGGGAATAGTATTGGTTTTGTGGTATGCCCGCTGGAGCAGGCAGGGCAAGATCGCTTTGGGGGTGCTGATTGCGCTGTGGATTTGCGGCGCGCTGTTGCGCACGATTGAGTGGACACACCCGCAGGGCGATCCGCTTAAAGTGAGCCTGTTGCAAGGCAACATTGCGCAAGACGACAAATTTGAAGAAGGCTCACTGGTTGGAACGCTGGAAACTTACCGCCGACTGGCGCAAAGCAGCGATGCACGCCTCATCGTCCTGCCCGAAACGGCTTTGCCAATACTGCGAGACAACGTTCCGGATTACTATCAGCTCATTTTGAGCGAGCACGTGCGCAAGAATGGTGGCGACATCCTCATCGGCGCTTTTGAAAAAGACAACGGCCACTACTACAACAGCGTTTATTCGCTGGGAAGTTCGCACAGTCAGCACTACCGCAAAGATCACCTGGTACCCTTCGGCGAGTTCATTCCGCTGCGAGACGTGCTCGGCTGGCTCATCAACGAGGTGCTCAATATCCCGATGGGCGATCTTGGCAGCGGTGGCGCAACGCAAAAGCCGCTCAATGTCGCCGGACAAAAGGTCGCGCTGGATATTTGTTACGAAGACGCCTTCGGCGAAGAAATCATCCGCGCCCTGCCCGAAGCCACACTGCTGGTGAACGTCACCAACGATGCGTGGTATGGCGATTCACATGCCGCTATGCAACACAACCAACTGTCGCAAATGCGCGCGCTGGAAACGGGACGCACGATGCTGCGTGCCACCAATACCGGCGTCACTTCTGTGATCGGCGTGGATGGCCGTATCCAAGCCATGTTGCCACAGCATGAGGAGGGCGTGCTCACCGCGCAGGTTCAGGGTTACACCGGCAGTACGCCGTATGTGTATTGGGGGAATGTCGCGCTGCTGGTGTTGGCTGGGTTGATGCTGGTAACTGTCGGGTGGCTGCAATGCACTCCCTCTCCCACCGGGGGAGGGCTGGGGAGGGGGAACACTCGTGGCAAACGTGTATGAACTGGTGTTGCTATCTCCTGCAATGTGCCGACGACACGTTGTACTGTGGTATCACCAACGATCTCGATAAACGTCTTGCCGCACACAATGCAGGCGAGGGGGCCAAATACACGCGAGGGCGCACTCCGGTGAAGTTGCTGTATCGCGAACCCTGTGACGACAAATCCGCTGCACTCAAGCGCGAGATGGAAATCAAGAAAATGCCTAGGAGTGAAAAATTGAAATTGTGCGCGATTGCTTTACGGCATCACAAATAATTCAATTTCGTCATTCCGGCGTAGCGTGTGTTGTTGGAGCTGTGTCAATTCCGTCCAGCCTTTAGCTGGTTACGGATTGCCTGCCGTTGGTATCGCCCCCTTACAAACACGTGATACTCCTTGCAGAAGCAGGCCGGAATTCAGTGCGTTCAATTGGCCGGACACCGGCCTTCTTTGATGTGACGAACTGTTAGAGATGACCCGTACTGTTTCGCTGAAGTTAAGCAGCAGGATCGAAACCATGACGAAACTTTGATTGACCTCCTGTTGAGGCATGTATAGACTCGCGTTTATACATTTCACATAAGGAGAGATTCATGTCCGAAGCCGTGTTAGACATCAAGCAGTGGGGCAATAATTTGGGGGTTCGTTTGCCCGCAGCGGTGGCGCGGGAGGCGCATCTGCATGTACACCAGCGTGTGCGTGTGACAGTGGAGGGCAATCAAGTTGTCATCAAGCCGTTTGAGGATACTCGTCTGACGTTGGATCAACGCGTTGCTGTTTACGATGTAAAGCGGCATGGGGGTGAGCAAATGACCGCCACGGAGGCTATCGGAGCTGAGAAGTGGTAGTCGCGCAAAAGCCAATAGCAAAAAAGCGCTGGGTGCCTGATCGGCAAGCTGTCATTTGGATTGATTGCAATCCGCAGGTGGGGCAAGAGATGCGGGATGTGCATCCGTTTTTGGTGCTTTCGCCTCGCATCTTCAATGAAAAAACCTCTCTGGTCATCGGTCTTCCCATGACGACTGCGCAATACAATTCGGACAACCCATTCGCCGTTGTCGTAGGCAAAACAGCAGGACGCAAAGCTGGGCAAAACAGTTATGTGCTGTGCCATCAACCCAAATCATTCGATTGGCGTTTACGCAAAGCCAAGGTACATCCGATGAGGACACTCCCTGATGCCGTGTTTGCGGAAATTTGCGAACGGCTCAATCAGATCATTCAGTTAGGGAAGGTCTGAATAAGTAACAACAAATGAGAACGACGCACACACATTCTGCTGTGGGAATTCGAATTGGAAGGAAATTGCCCTGGCAAGGGTCATTTCGCCGACCATTCCGGTCGATTTCTCGTTCATCAGGCGCACCTCTCCTGTTGAAGTCGCATCAAATGGTGTCGCGCCATGAACAGATTCGCCAGTGCCGCCACGACGAACAGGCGATTGCCGTTCTTCGCCATGCCGCGATAGCAGACTTTGGCAAAGCCAAAGATGCGCTTGATGATCAGAAAGGCATGCTCGACCTTGGCGCGCACACTCGACTTCCTGCTGTTCTTCTTCTGCTCCCGTTCTGTGAGTCCCCGGTTGCGAAACCCCTTCTGGTTGGTGAAGTCACGCGCCTTGGGTGCGGCTTGGGCAATCAATTCCTTCTGGCTGGAATAGGCGGAGTCGCCATACACTCGTCGCTCGTTGCCATGCAGCAATTGCGGGAGTGCATGTTTGTCATGTTCATTCGCAGGCGTGGCAACAATCGAATGGATCAGCTTGGTCTTGCTGTCCACGCCGATGTGCGCCTTCATGCCGAAGTACCACTGGTTGCCCTTCTTGGTTTGATGCATCTCCGGATCGCGCGCCTTGTCCTGATTCTTGGTCGAGGAAGGGGCGCTGATGATGGTGGCATCGACGATGGTGCCGGTCGATACCTTCATTCCCTGGGTTTGCAGATGCCGTCCTACTTCCTCGAACAGACGCTTGCCCAGTTCATGCTCTTCCAGCAGATGGCGAAACTTGCAAATGGTGGTTTCGTCCGGCGCGCCCTCCCGTCCCAAATCGATGCCGACGAATTCGCGCATGGACAAAGAGTCGTAGAGAGCTTCTTCCACTGCGGGGTCGGACAGGTTGAACCAGTTCTGAAGGAAGTAGATGCGCAGCATGCGCTCAAGGCCTACAGGCGGGCGCCCATTTCCCGCCTTCGGATAGACCGGTTCGATCAATGCGCACAGTTGCTTCCAAGGCACCACTCGGTTCATCTCGGACAGAAACGCCGCGCGCCGCGTCGTCTTGCCGTACCTGTCAAAGCCACCTGTGGAGAGCGTCATTTGTTTCATCGTTGTAATCCGTTTGTTCAACACGAGCTTCTGACATCCTGAGTATGAAAAGTTCGGGACTTAATCAGAGATTCCTTAGGTTGATTCCTTTCAGGGGTGACGTTCAACCCCGAAATCCGCCGCATTAAAGCGCGAGATGGTAATCAAAAAAATGCCACGAAGTGAAAAACTAAAGTTATATGTTAGAGCTTTAAGGTGATGATTTTGCGGGCCTGGACGCGTTTCCAGCCTCCGCCGAAAACGCCTTGGCAAAAGCCTGAATCACTTCACGCACCGCCGCACGCTGAACCAATAGCAAATTGAGTTATTATTGCCGCGAAGTTCATTTTGACTAGGAGAATGCCGTGAATCAATTGCACCGCATCACCATCGACCCCGCTATCTGCGGTGGCCGTCCTTGTCTGCGCGGCACAAGAGTACGCGTAAAAGATGTTTTGGATTTGCTCGCCGCCGGTGTTTCCAGCCCGGAAATTCTGGCCGATTATCCCTACCTCGAAGCAGGTGACATCGTGGCCGCGCTGGAATATGCCTCTCACCAAAGTGACCACATCGTGCTGAAAGCTGCCTGATGCACTTTGTTGTAGATGCCCAGTTGCCTCCCGGTTTGGTTGCGCTACTGGTAGCAAAAGGGCATACCGCAGAGCATGTGTTTGATCGTTTTTCGCCCAATGTTTCCGATGCTGAAATTTGGCAATACGTCCTATCCACTGGTGCCGTGATTGTTAGCAAAGATGAAGATTTTCCTCAGCGTGCCTTAACGTCAAAACTCGCACCGCAGATTCTTTGGCTACGGGTCGGCAATACCAGCAACCGTGCATTATTCCAATGGCTGCATTCTGTATGGCCAAACATAGAACGCGGCTTGCAAGCCGGAGAGCGTTTGATTGAAGTAATCTGAGACTGGCGAGAATCAAAGCTATTTATTTTTGCCATTAACTTCCGCCGGAAACGCTTTGGCAAAAGTCTGAATCACTTCGCGCACCACCTTGCGTTGAGCAACGGGCAAGGCAAGAAACGCCTCAAGCATCTCACGCTCTTGGTAGCCGATGCCCTCGTCCCACAGTGCCTGTTTTTGCTGTATGCGCTTCTCAACTTCCACGCCGTAACGTAACTGCTGCGGCGGAACACGCAACCATTCCGCCAGCACCAGCACCTTGTCCTGTTTGGGTAAGGATTCCCCCAGCAGCCAGCGGCGCACGCCATGCAAAGTCATCGGTTGCCCCCAGTAGCGCTGGTTGAATTCACGCTCCAGCACAGCCGGTTTAGGCTCGTATCCGGCAGCAATCATCGCTGCGCGTAACCGCTGAGCAAACTTATTGTTTGAATTTTCCATGCCGCGAAGTTACTGGCGTGGGCACAGGCAAGGGTCACGTAATAGCCTGTTAACAGTTACGTAACAAAGTTGACAAGTAGTTACGTTGCGGATATTTTGCATCCCACAAAAAAGCCAGACAACTTCCAAAGCAGGAGTTTGTCCGCAGCACCCGGAGGATGTAGCAACGAACGCATCAAATCCCGCGCAAATAAAAATGAGCGCCGAAGTTGCATTCGGAAATTTATTGAATTGCCTAAAGGGGCTTGCGATGAGAACGAACTACGGCTTAACTGCACTGGCTTGGCTGGTGACGGCATTGGTATTAACTGCCTGTGGCGGGGGTGGTAGCACCGGGAGTAATGGCGGTGGAACAAATCCACCACCAATCGCGCCAGCCAGAACCCTAAATATTGTTGCAGCAGTGGGCGCACCGATTGTCAACGGAAATATCAATGTTATCTGCCTAACAGGTGAGGCACTCACCGCCACCACGGGTAGCGCAGGTGCCGTGCAAATCACCCTTTCAGACCAAATTCTGCCCTGTGCAGTGCAGGCATGGGGTGGCACGATCAACGGTGTTGCAAATAGTGCAAACTATCATTCCGTTGCCACCGCAACAGGCAATGTGAACGTCACACCACTTACTGATCTGTTAGTGGCCAATCTGGCTGGTACGGCAACCCCTAACACGTGGTTCGCCGGATTGAGCACAACTCCAGCGCCGCTCGCTTCGATCACCCAAACGAGGGTAGCTACGTCGCTTGCTAATCTGCGCACCGCCCTGAGCGGCCTGCCCCAACTCGGCACCATCCATCCGATCACCACCACCTTTTCGCCCACCTCCGGCAACATGAGCGATGACACGCTGACCGCGCTGGCAACGGCCATGGCTAATACTGGTGTAACGCACGCCTCCTTGTTGAGCAACGCCTCCGTCCCGGCTTTTGCCGCGCCGACTGCAATTTTTAATACAGCCTTGACCAACGCCTATGCGGGCACAGTGAGCGGCGGTGGGAATGCCGTCAACAGCTATGCCATAAGCGGCGCGGTTACCGGGCTGACCGGCACAGTGGTGTTGCAAAACAACGGCGGGGATAACATCACCCTTTCGGCCAATACGGCTTTCACTTTTTCGACCCGGATTACCAGCGGCGGAACCTACAACGTCAGCGTCCTCACCCAACCCAATGGTCAAACCTGCACCGTAACGGGTGGTAACGGCACAGCAACAGCCTATGTAAGTAGCGTAGCGGTGAATTGCGCGAATACCATAGTCCCTCCGCCTATAATACCGCTGCTCGCACCGTCTGGCGTCATTGCAACTTCTGGCGATGGGCAGGCGACCATCAACTGGAGTACGGTAACCGGGGCGACCTCTTATAATTTGTTCAGAGCATCGGCCACCGGTGTGACAAAAAGTAACTACACAACCTTGGCAGGTGGCGTAATGGTCGCCGGTGTCACCTCACCCAAAATCCAAACCGGCCTGAGCAATGGCACGCCCTATTATTTTGTGGTGACGGCAGTTGATGCCAATGGCGAGAGTAACGAATCAACTCAAGTTACTGCCACACCGCAAGCGACCCAAGTTATTCCCTACAAACTCAACGACACCGGCATCGCCGCCAGCCAGTGTTATGAGGCAGGCAGTGATGTGTTTGTGGCGTGCAACAGTGCGGGCGCGCTTTCGTTGAACCCAGCTCAAGACGGCATGGTCGGGCGTGATTCGAATGCGAACACCAACAGCAATACCGACGGCAGGCTGGGCTTCAGTTTTACTGCTGTGCCGGGCTGCTGCGTGTTGGACAACGTTACTGGCCTGATGTGGGAAGTGAAAACTGCCGATGGTGGCTTGCGTGACTGGACTAAAACCTACACCAACTACAGCGCAACTTACAACCCATCAGCCCTATACGGCACAGCCACTGATGCCACAGGTTTTGTCACTGCTGTCAACGCCGCCAGCCTGTGCGGCTTTAGCGACTGGCGCTTGCCCACTGCCGACGAACTGCAAAGCATTGTGGATTACGGAGTGGCTTTTCCTGGCCCCACGGTAGATGCTGCCTGGTTTCCTAACACCCAAGGAGGGCGGTATTGGTCGTCTTCGCACGTCGCTGGTGATCCCAGCAACTTCTGGGCCGTTGGTTTCGACTATGGCTATGTTTACAACGTCATGAGCATTTACGGCGGTAGTTCCTATGTGCGGTTGGTGCGATCTGGTCAGTGATTAATTTTTGGATATGATTGAAAAATACTCACCTGCCTCTTATTTATCGCGACAACCTGCTGCTGATATTGCATTCCAAAAAAATTTCGCGGCAATTTTCCAGCTACGGCAAATATTTTTGCCAGTGGTCGAATCCGGTAACCAATGATAAATGAGGTGCTCATAATGAAAACTTCCCAATTCGCTCAGCTCTGTTTTGCTTGTCTGCTAGGCATTCTGCCTATCGCGACAATTGCACAGCCCTATATATTTTCCCCTGATGGCAGCGAAGTGACCGACCAGAAAACGGGCCTGATCTGGCGGCGTTGTGCCGAAGGTATGAGTTGGGATGGAACAAGCTGTGCCGGAGTAGCCAGCACTTTTACACACGAGGCTGCATTGCAGCAGGCCACCACCCAAGCCAGCCGGTCAGCCATCGCTTGGCGCTTGCCGAATATCAGGGAGCTTTCCAGCATTGCTGATAAAAACTTCTTCAACCCAACGATCGATTCCATGGTTTTTCCGGCGACACCGTCAAAAGGGGGGCCAGTACCGAGAAGTGTGTTTGGGTCGTCTTCGCCAAATATCGGAGACCCGACCCTTGTTTGGAGCGTCGATTTCAGCCCTGGAATCGTGTCTTTCCAACCCCGCAGCACCAGTCACTATGTGCGGTTAGTGCGTACCGGTCAGTAATTTGTCAGCACAACAATTTTGGGTACGGCGGGTGTCGCGTTGCTGAATTTGCGGCACAATCGGGCTGAGGTATATCGCGCTTCCATCAATCGATATTCGTTAAGGTAAAGCCGAAATTTCCAGTTTCGTCGTTCCCACGAAGGCGGGAGCACGGTTAAATTAAGGCGCCAGATTTCTTCCTTCGCAAGGATGACAAATAAATTCGGTGCCTTAAACAAAAGGATTTTTGACAACCATACCGTCAATCTTCATCCCGTCTTGCATGTCTTCGGACCAGACTGTCTTTGCGCCGGACAAGATTGCTGATGCACAAATATGCGCGTCATAAATCGAAAGCTGATAACGCTTGGAAATTTGCACTGCTTTTTCGTGCGACACCAATGTGAGCGGAACGACTTCACACGCCGCCTTGACGGCCAGCAACACCGCGTCAATTTCTTCCCAAGTCATTTTGAGTTTGCGCAGACAAACTGACGTCACTTCGTTGAGTACCTGCACGCTGATGATGCCGCCCTTGTCCAGCATGGCTTCAGCACGGTCAGCTTTTTCCGGATCGCCGGACAGCAAATACAAAATCACATTGCTATCAATAAATACCAAGCTCACTTAACTTGGCCCTGCTCGTTGGCTTCAAGGCGATCAAAGTGGAAATCGGCAGGCAGACGTCCGCGAAATTGACGCAAGCGAGCAAGCAACTCTTTCACTTCTTTCTTCTTGGAAACTTCAAAGGTTCTTGCGTTGATGGCATGTAAGGAGATTTCCTCGCCTTCCTTCAAATCCAGCGCCTGTACCAGCACGGCAGGTAACCTGACAGCCAGTGAATTTCCCCATTTCGCAACTTGCATGATTGACTCCTTATGGATATACATCGTGGAAAAAGTGTATCACATCATGCTAGGGAGGCACTGATTTATTCGTCATCCTCGCGCAGGCGGGGATCCAGCGCCTTAATTTGACTGGATTCCCGCCTGCGCGGGAATGACGGAATCGAATAAATCAGCGTCTCCCTAGAGTGAGTTCGAGATTACGGGGGTGACGCCACACCCCGAAAACCCGTAAAATGCGCGCCTTCGAAAATAAGCTGGTCTAGTACATGCTCACCTTTCAGCAAGTCATCCTGACGCTACAACATTTCTGGGATAAGCAGGGTTGCGCGTTGCTGCAACCCTACGACATTGAGATTGGCGCGGGCACCTTTCATACCGCGACTTTCCTGCGTGCGATCGGCCCCGAGCCTTGGCGTGCAGCGTATGTGCAGCCGTCGCGCCGCCCCAAAGACGGGCGTTACGGCGAGAATCCCAACCGCTTGCAGCACTACTACCAATATCAGGTGGTGCTGAAACCTTCCCCCGACAATATCCAGGAGCTCTATCTCGACAGCCTGCGCGCGTTGGGCATCAATACCAACGAGCACGACATCCGTTTTGTCGAGGACGATTGGGAATCGCCGACGCTGGGTGCGTGGGGCTTGGGCTGGGAAGTGTGGCTGGACGGTATGGAGGTGACGCAGTTTACGTATTTCCAGGAAGTCGGCTCGCTCACCTGCAAGCCGGTGCTGGGCGAAATCACCTACGGTCTGGAACGCCTGGCCATGTATCTGCAGGGTGTTGAGAATGTGTTTGATCTGGTGTGGGCGAAAAACGGCGACTCCGTGGTCACTTATGGCGATGTGTTCCACCAGAACGAAGTGGAGCAGTCCAAATACAATTTCGAACATTCCAACGTCGATATGTTGTTCCGTCATTTCACCGAATACGAGAGCGAAGCTAAGCGCCTGATGGATGCCGGATTGGCCTTGCCCGGCTTCGAGATGGTGATGAAGTGCTCGCATACTTTTAATCTTTTGGATGCGCGCGGCGCGATCTCGGTGACGGAACGCGCGGCCTACATCGGCCGGGTGCGGGCGCTGTCGCGGCAGGTGGCGCAGGCGTATTACGATTCACGTGCGGCATTGGGTTTCCCCATGGCGAAACACAGGGAGACTTCCCATGACGAATGAAACGCTGCTGATCGAGTTGCTCACCGAAGAGCTGCCACCCAAAGTGCTGGAAAAATTGTCCACCACGTTTGCCAATGAAGTTTTCAACGCATTGAGCGAGCAGGCTTTGCTTAGTGGTGCCAGCGTGGCGACTCCGTATTGCACACCGCGCCGTTTAGCGGTGAGCATCACCCAAGTGTCCGAGATGCAGGCGGACCGGGTGATCGAACGCAAAGGTCCGGCAGTAAATGCGGCGATTGACGCGGCAGGCAAACCTTCAAAGGCGCTGGAAGGATTCATGCGCTCGGTCGGAACCAGCATTGACCAGTTGAAAACGGTGGGCGATGGCAAGGCGGATTATTTCGTGGCGCGTATCGAGCAGAAAGGTAAATCGTTGGACGAATATCTGCAGGAGATCGTGATACAGGCGTTGAAGAAATTGCCGGTGCCGAAGCTGATGCGCTGGGGTGATACCGATCATCAATTCGTGCGCCCGGTGCATGGTCTGACCATCCTGCACGGCAAGCGTGTGGTACCGGCGGAAGTCTTGGGCTTGAGCAGCGGCAACGTCACCAGCGGCCACCGCTTCATGTGCAGTGAACGCGTCACCATCAATCATGCGGAAAACTACGAAGCGATCCTGGCGCGCGACGGACGGGTGATCGCCAGCTTTGCCCAGCGCAGGGACAGTATCGCCGCGCGTTTGGACGAACTGGCGGATGAGCACAAGTCGATCTGGATCGGCCACGCTAATTTTGATCTGCAAAAACTGTTGGGCATGTCCAACGAAGAGCGCAGTGTGTTGAGCAGTTTGCTGGATGAAGTGACGGCGCTGGTCGAGTGGCCGGAAGTCTATGTCGGCGAGTTCGAGACAGAATTCCTCGAAGTGCCGCAGGAATGCCTGATCCTCACCATGCAACAGAACCAGAAATATTTTCCCTTGCTGGACAGTCACGGAAAACTGTTGAACAAGTTCCTCATCGTTTCAAACATGCAGGTGAGCGACCCGCACCACATTATTGAAGGTAACCAGCGCGTGGTGCGTCCGCGCCTGGCCGATGCGCGATTCTTCTTCAACCAGGACCGCAAACAGAAGCTGGAATCGCGTGTTGAAAAACTGGGCAGAGTGGTCTACCACAACAAGCTGGGATCGCAATTGCAACGCGTCGAACGTATCACCACGCTGGCCGGCACCATCGCGAAACTGCTGGGTGTGGACAAGGCGGATACCGAGATGGCCGCGCGCCTGTGCAAGGCAGATCTGTTGACCGACATGGTGGGCGAGTTCCCCGAACTGCAGGGCATCATCGGGCGCTATTACGCGTTTTACGACGGCGAGAAATTCGACGTGATGAACGCCATCGAAGCGCATTACCATCCGCGTTTTTCCGGTGACACCTTGCCGCAGGGCGGCGTGGCGTGTGCGTTGGCGCTGGCCGACAAATTGGAAACGGTCATCGGCATTTACGGCATCGGCCAAGTGCCCACCGGCGACAAAGACCCGTTCGGATTGCGGCGTCAGGCGCTGGGTATCTTGCGCATCCTGATCGAGACACCGCTCGATCTGAACTTGCATGCCTTGCTCAACGCGGCGGCGGATAATTTCCCGGCCGGTATGTTGAGTGCCACGGTGGCGCAGGACGTGGAAGTTTTCATGCTGGACCGGTTGCGCGGTTATTTGCGCGAGCGCGGCTTCGAAGTGTCCCATATCGAAGCCGTGCTGGCGGTATTGAACGGCCGTTTGCATGAGGTCTTGCCGCGTTTGCAGGGGGTGCGTGTCTTCGCTGCCCTGGAATTGGCCAAGGAGCTGGCGGCGGCAAACAAGCGGGTGCAAAACATCATGCGCAAAAACCGCGAAGAGTTGGGCGATCTTTCGCACAATGCGATTAATACGACCCTGCTGCAGGATGACGCCGAACACCAGTTGTATCAGGCCATCCAGGACATCACCCCGATGGCGCAAAGTTATTTCGCGCGCGGGGACTACAGCAACAACCTGAAGACGCTGGTCACGCTCAAGCCGTTCATCGACGATTTCTTCGACAAGGTGATGGTGATGGCGGAAGACAAAGCATTGCGTTTGAACCGCGCCGTGTTGTTGCAACAACTGGGTCGGCTGATGAACCAGTCGGCCGACATTTCGAAGCTCGCGGCATGAAACTCATCATTCTGGACCGCGACGGCGTCATCAACTACGATTCCGACCAGTTCATCAAATGTGCCGAAGAATGGATTCCGATCCCCGGCAGTTTGGAGGCCATCGCGCGGCTGAACCAGTCCGGGTATCGCGTGGTGGTGGCAACCAACCAATCCGGTATCGGGCGCGGCCTGTTTGACATGCCGACACTAAACGCAATCCACGACAAAATGCACAAGTGTCTGGCTCAGGTCGGGGGGCGCATCGATGCGATCTTCTTTTGTCCGCATACCAATGACGTCGAATGTGCCTGCCGCAAGCCGAAAAGCGGCATGATGGAAGAAATCGCCACACGTTACGGAATCAGCCTAAAGGATGTCCCTGCGGTGGGGGATTCACTGCGCGACCTGGAAGCTGCTGCCCGGTTGGGGGCGCAACCCTACCTGGTGCTCACCGGCAAGGGCGGCAAGACACAAGCCAAAGGCGGTTTGCCCGAAGGCACTTTGATTTTTCCTGACCTCGCCGGTGTGGCGGCTACCCTGATATGAATCTGATCCGGTCTGTCGTATTCTTTTTGGCGCAATCCCTGTTCACAATAGGTTATGCGCTGTTGTCACCGTTTATCTTCTTGTTCAACCAGCACACGCGGCACAAATTATTGTCCGGTTTTGCGCCGGGGCTTTTATGGCTGTTGCGTGTTATCTGCGGCATACGCATGGAAGTGCGCGGCCTGGAGAATATCCCCGAACATTCTTGCGTGGTGTTGAGCAAACACCAGTCGGCCTGGGAAACGCTGGCGTTGCAAACCGTGCTGCCACCGCATTGCTGGGTGGCCAAACGCGAGTTGTTGTGGATCCCGTTCTTTGGTTGGCTGCTCGCCTTGTCCAGCCCGATCGCGCTCGATCGCAGCAAGGGCAAAGAATCCATGCGTCAACTGCTGGAAAAAGGAAAGTCCAAATTGCAGCAGGGATTCAGTGTGGTGCTGTTCCCGGAAGGGACGCGCATCCCGTTCGGACAACGCGGAAAATACAAGATCGGCGGCGCACTGTTGGCCGAGCACAGCGGCGTGCAGGTATTGCCGGTGGCACACAATGCGGGGAAATTCTGGGGGCGCAATTCATTCATCAAATACCCGGGCACGGTGGTGATGAGCATCGGCAAACCCATTGACACCTCCGGGCTTAAAGCCGACGAGATCAACCGCCAAACGGAAGACTGGATCGAAGGCGAGATGACCAAGCTGGGATGATGTTGCGCACACTCCTCCGCAAAGTACCTTCTCCTGCTGTTGAGCAACGCACGTTGCAACTCGCAGAAAAACACATTCAATTCACACTCAAACGCAGCAGCAAACGCCGCAGTATCGGCTTGCGTATCGACGAGCGCGGCCTGACCGTGAGTATCCCGTTGCGTGCCACCGACAGCTGGCTGCAAAGCGTGTTGCGGGAAAAGGCCGACTGGGTAGTGCAGAAACTCGACAGTTGGCAAACCAAGAAACCGCCGCGTATGTTGTGGGCAGGTGGTGAGCGCATTCCGTTTCGCGGCGAAGAATTTATTCTGCTATTAACGCCCAGGGTTCGCGGCGCAGCCCCGCAATTGCAGGAAGAAACCTTGCGGGTGCCGGTCGGCGTGGACGCCGATGCGGCGCACATCGAGAAAGCGGTGACGCTCTGGTATCGGAGCGAAGCCTTGCGCGTGTTCAAAGAATGCGTGGAACACTTTGCACCGTTGATGCGGGTGTCACCGCGTGAACTAAAACTTTCAGCGGCGCGCACTCAATGGGGCAGCTGCACGGCTCGCGGCGTGATCAGACTCAATTGGCGTTTGGTGAAGATGCCGCTGCATTTAATCGACTACGTGGTGGTACACGAGTTGGCACATCTGGTCGAAATGAATCACTCCTCCGCATTCTGGCGTGTAGTGCAAAGCGTGTGTCCGGATTACAAGCAGCACCGCGCCGAATTACATGGCTACGGTATTTCCGAATGATGCGGCATTCCTCTCCGGGGGGTTGGATAGGCGGACTATGAAACCGCGTAATGCCGTTAATGTTTTTCCGCGCTGGCCAAAATCGTTCCGGATCTACGCGGGGTGAAAGCCCAATTTCTTCCCTGTTCCGAGTTGTACCAATTCGGCAAGTTTGGCATACAGTTCGCAGCCGTCACGCTGGCTTATCCAGTTTCCGTCCTGAAAGCCAAAATGAAACCCGCCCGATTTGGCGGCCAGCCAGATTTCCCGGTTGGGCGCATGGCGGTTGACAATGAGTTTGCTACCGTCCCCGAATTCGATTTCCATCACAACCCCGTTGCTGTCGTAATCGATATCGGCATCGCTCGCATCGATGACCTGTTCGATGCGTGAAAAGACGGCGTCGGCCAGTATGTTGAATTCACTTTCTGACATGGTAAGTTTCCTAAGTTAGGGGGGGCTTATGCCGCCGAATTCGTTGTCCGGCTGTTCCGTCATATAATCCCGCGCGTTCGTTTTACGGAAAGTAATCATCATGCGTGTCGCCGGTATTATGTTGCTGTTGCTTGTGGCCTTGCAAGGGTGCGGGCGTAAAGGCCCGCTGTTCCTGCCGCCCCCGCCTAATTCTGTCCAAGCCACCCCCGATCAATCTGAGCCAACCAAATAAACATGAACCCCTATTTTCACTACCAAAAAGATCAACTGTTCGCCGAGGACGTCAACCTGGCTGAAATCGCGCTGCGCTTTGGCACGCCGTGTTATGTCTATTCGCGCGCCGCGCTGAGCGAGGGGTATCACCAGTTCGCGCAAGCGTTGAAGAGTCGTGAGCACCTCATTTGTTACGCGGTAAAAGCCAACTCGAATATTGCCATCCTCAATCTGTTCGCGCGTCTGGGGGCGGGATTCGATATTGTCTCGGGGGGGGAATTGCAGCGTGTGTTGGCGGCCGGCGGGGACGCGAACAAGGTGGTGTTTTCCGGCGTGGGAAAAAGCGAGGCCGAGATGCGCCAAGCATTGCAGGCCGGGATTCTATGCTTTAACGTCGAGTCGTCGCCCGAGTTGGATCGCCTGAATGAAGTGGCCGCAAGCATGGGCAAGATTGCGCCGGTCAGTTTGCGCGTGAATCCCGATGTGGATGCCAAAACGCATCCGTATATTTCTACCGGCTTAAAACAAAACAAATTCGGCGTCGCGTACACCGAAGCATTGGCTCTGTATCGCAGGGCCTCGACCCTGCCCAACGTGCGTGTCACCGGCATGGATTGCCACATCGGTTCGCAACTTACCGAGACTAGCCCGTTCATCGCGGCGGCTGAAAAAGTGCGGGTGCTGGTGGATCAACTCGCCGCCGAGGGCATCGTGTTGGAGCATCTCGACTTGGGCGGTGGACTGGGTATCCGTTACGACAAAGAGACACCGCCTTCCATTGATACCTACGCGCAAGCCTTGCTGGATGCGTTAAAAGGCAGGCCGGAGAAACTGCTGGTAGAGCCGGGCAGGGTGCTGGTTGGCAATGCGGGTGTACTGCTGACGCGTATCGAATATCTCAAACATGGAGAAGAAAAACATTTCGCCATTGTCGATGCCGCGATGAACGATCTGATGCGGCCGGCGCTTTACGATGCCTACCATTCCATTCTTCCGGTACAAAAGAATGCGCTGCCGATACAGAATTACGACGTGGTGGGGCCGATCTGCGAAACCGGTGATTTTATCGGACACGACCGCGAACTGGCCGTGGGGCAAGGCGATGTGCTGGCCGTGATGTCTGCCGGTGCGTACGGAATGAGCATGAGTTCCAACTACAACACACGGCCGCGAGCGGCTGAAGTGATGGTCGACGGTGCGCAGCTGCATGTCATCCGTGAACGCGAAGATGTGTCTCAACTGTATGCCGCAGAAAAAATCATCAGTTGATTTTTTCACACAAAATTCACAAATCTGTTGCGCAATAAAAATATTCGCGCATAGAATGCGTTCACCGTGCGTGTCGGGAGATTTCAATCAGTTGGAAGGCGCATCGGGAGTGCGGTGGTTGCACGAAAAAGTAGTACCTGGTTAGTCCATCAAACTTTAATAAGGAATGAAAATGGCAACTGCAGATACCAAAACAAAAAGCACCACTACCAAGAAACCCGCCGCCAAAAAAACCGTTGTAAAAAAAGCAGTCGCAGCAAAAAAGCCGGCCGTCAAAAAAGTAGCTGCCAAGAAACCCGCTGTAAAAAAAGCAGTTGCTGCAAAAAAGCCGGCCGCTAAAAAATTGGCCGCCAAGAAACCGGCAGTGAAAAAAGCAGCAGCTAAGCCAGACGACAAAAAAGTAGCAACCAAAAAACCGGAAGTTAAAAAAGCAGCAGCAAATCCCTACGTCTAAAAAGACGCTGCGAAAAAAAATGCAGTTAAA
>CAZRZH010000038.1:0-21159 GCA_964604485.1 uncultured Sideroxydans sp. | reverse complement strand
TTGGTACTGATGGCGTTTGGTTTACGGTAGACGATGTGCCAGTGTCTTACTCTTCATCAAACTACGACGCGAACGGCAATTTAATACGAGTGAGGTCTTTTTCGGGTGTCAGCGCATCCGGGGTCGATGGCATTTGGTTTACCGCAGATGATGTTATATCGAGCGAAGCAACTTACCAAACGTTCTAATTGATATTCAACGTGTTGGGTGTCGAGGGTGCAGCGAGTGAATTGCTGGGGAGTGATGCGGTGCAGCGGGCGTATTTGGGGGCTTAAGGTTCACTCTTGAGAACGAATTCTTCAAACAGATTCAGCGGTAAAGGTTTGGAAAAAAGGTAGCCCTGAAAGCTAGTGCAACCATACTCGGTGAGGCGTTGCAGTTGCTCTTCTGTTTCCACCCCTTCGGCGATGACGTGCAGGCCCAATGTTTTGCCCATGGTGATGATGGTGTTCACGATGGCGGCATCGTTGGGGTCGCTGGCCAGCTCGCGAATGAAAGAGCGGTCTATCTTTAACTGGTCCAGCGGCAAGCGTTTGAGGTAGGACAAGGAGGAGAAGCCGGTGCCGAAATCATCCATTGAAAAACTGATGCCCAGATTCTTCAGTTCAAGCATTTGGGCGGTAATGCCGGCAAAATTGTCGATCACGATGCTCTCGGTCAGCTCGATCTTGAGGCGGGTCGGATCGGCGCCGGATTCGTTCAGTATCTGCCGTACTTCGGCCACAAAATCCGGCTGATTAAATTGGCGCGAACTGACATTGACCGCCAGTACCAACTCCTGAGTTAGCGGTGATGTTGACCATGTTTTGAGTTGGGCGCAGGCACTTGCGATTACCCAGCGGCCGATGGGCAGGATCATACCGGTGTCTTCCGCCAAGGGTATGAAGTCGTCCGGCGGAACGATCCCGCGTTCCGGATGTGCCCAGCGCAGCAGCGCCTCGGCGCCGATGATGTGCCGGTCGGCATCCATCTGCGGCTGGTAATGCAGATGGAGTTGACTATGCTTGAGTGCGTGATGCAGATTGTTTTCCAGCGAGCTGCGTTCGTCCTGGGTGGTCTGCATGGCCGGATTGAAGAAGCACAAGGCATTGCGGCCGCTGCTCTTGACTTTGTGCAGGGCCAGATCGGCCTGTTTGAGCAGGGACTCCGCCGGTTCGTCATGGCCATGAAACAGGCAGCTGCCGATACTTGCCGTGAAGTAGAACTCCTGATTTTCATGAGTAAACGGCTGGGCAATGGCCTTGAGTACCTTATCTCCCACCAGGCTGGCCTGATGCGCAGCCGCTGCGGCATCCGTGCTCAGGCCTTCCAGCATTATCACGAACTCGTCGCCTCCCATACGTGCCACGGTATCATCTTCGCGTATCACATTCAGCAGGCGCAGTGCTATCTCGGCCAGCATCAAATCACCAACGGCATGGCCCCGGGTGTCATTGAGCTTCTTGAAATTGTCCAAGTCCAGAATCAGCAAAGCGCCGTAATGCCCGCTGCGCTGGCCGCCCGCCAGCGCCTGTGCCAGCCTGTCGCTGAGCAGCACGCGGTTGGGCAAATGGGTGAGCGCATCGTAATAGGCCAGGCGGTGTATCTCGGCGGCCGCTTTCTTGTTCTTGGTGATGTCGGAAAAGGTGCCCACATAATTGGTGGTAACCCCTTCCGGCGAGACAACGGCGGAAATGGTCAGCCACTCGGCATAGATCTTGCCGTTCTTGCGCCGGTTCCAGACCTCGCCTTGCCAGAAGCCTTTTTTCTTGAGCGCCGCCCACATGCGCTGATAAAACTCCGGGCCGTGCCGTCCGGATTGCAACAGGCTGGGCTTGTGGCCGACGGCCTCTGTTTCGCTATAACCGGTCAGTTTGGTGAAGGCCGGATTGACGCGGATGATGACCCCGTGGTCGTCGGTGATGATGATGCCTTCGTGCGTATTGAACACGATGGCGGCAATGCGCTGTTCATTTTCGGCACGGCTGCGTGCGGTGATATCGAACAACACCGAGCGGCTCATCAGGAATTGGCCGTCGGTATCATTGATGGCTGTAGCAAACAACAGGGTCTGCCGGGTCGTTCCGTCCTTGCCCTTCAGTTCGAGCTCGATGTTTTCAATGTGTCCGTTTTTTATCAGGCGGGGAAACAATTGCCGAAATTTTTCATTGCCGTCCGGGGTAAGGAAATCGGCTGGTTTCATTTTGCCGATCACTTCTTCGCGCGTGTATCCCAGCCATTCCAGTTCTTTGGAATTGATGCGCAAGTAAGTTCCATCCGGCCCCAGGGAGTGACACCCGAAAGGCACCACTTCATACAGGCTGTCCAGTTCGGCTTCCAATGCGGCGAACTGCTGTTCAAGGCCAAGCTGGATTCCGCCGGGTGGTGCCTCGCCCGGGGTCTGGTCAGCCTGTCTCTGTCCGGTGGCTTTCATGAAATTGCGCCGGGATCGCTATCTTCTTGCTTTCCGGGCAGAGGCGGATGCCTCGTTCGACATCTTGACTGCTTCTGCAGCGGCGACCGCCGCGCGCTTGGTTGCCGCCGCCGCTTCGTTGGCTGCATGGATTGCCGTTTCCTCTGCCTGCTGCGCGGCTATCGTTGCGGCGGCCGCTGAAGCAGCCGATGCCGCTGCGGCGGCTTCGGACGCCGCACCTGCCGCCGCTTCCGCCGCTTCTGCTGCCGCTTCGGCAGCAATCACCACGTGTTCGGAGGCCGCTGCTTTGGCGGCCTCTGCCGCTTTCCTGGAGGACAGAGCCGCTTTTTCGGCGGCTGTGGCTGCCCTGATGGCGGCTTCAGTTGCATGGGACGTCAGGTCTTTGAGCGATTCCAGCGCGTCGGTGTAGCGCTTGTTGACGATCAGGTAATTCTGCCGCAGGTCGTTGATCTCGATTTCGAGATTGGCCAGTTTGGCATAGATGATTTTTTCCGAATCAACGTTCATGGCTTTCCCTTGCGTATTGTTGTTAACGGAGAGTGAGATTCATCCGGCACCGCCAACGACAGGTCTTTAGGTGACTCATTGAGCACTGGCACGGACTTCGAATATGACCACTGGAAGGCGGACAGTGAGCTAAATAATTTCCCAGCAATGTAACAGGTTATTTTGAGCGCGCAAGTTGTTTGTGCGCCACATGTTTGCGGGCTCAAGCGCAGCGCTGACGGCTTAAGTTTCCCGTATCAACCCAACACCTTTAGTAACAACTTCGCCGCCAACCCGATCAGCATCACCGCAAACAATTTCCGCAACAGTGACACATTTACGCGGTGCGCCGTTTTCGCACCTAGCGGTGCGGTGACGACACTGGCCAATGCGCATCCCAGCAACGCTGGCAGATAGACATATCCCAAGCTGGAGGAAGGCAAGTCGGTGGCGTGCAAACCGGTGAGGATGTAACCCAGGGTGCCGCCAACGGCGATGGGGAAGCCGATGGCTGATGCTGTGCCGATGGCGTGGCGTAGCGGGATGTTGCACCAGATGAGGAAGGGCACGGTGATCGTTCCGCCGCCAACGGAGACCAGGGTACTGATCCACCCGGTGAAGGTTCCTGTCAGCGTCATGCCTGCGATGCCGGGCAATTGGCGCGCGGCGTGCGGTTGCACATCGAGCAGTATTTGCGTCGCTGCAAACAATACGAACAGCGCAAAGAAGAGGGTTAGAAAGGTGGGCGAAATGCTCGCGGCAACGAGCGAGCCGATAGCGGTGCCGAGCAGGATGCCGGGCGTGATGCGGCGCACGACGTGCCAGTTCACCGCGCCATGCTGATGATGTTTGCGCAGGCTGGCGATGGAAGTGAACAGGATGATCGCCATCGAGCTACCGAGTGCCAGATGCATGGCATGTTGAGTCGGGAAGTGTTGTGCCTCGAATAGCATCAACAATGCCGGAACCAAAACCGTGCCGCCGCCGATGCCAAACATGCCGCCGAGGAATCCGGCGACTGCGCCAAGCACTAGATACGCTAAATACCATTCCATAGAACACCAAAGGGTAGTTCGTCACACCGGCGAAGGCCGGTGTCCAGTCAATTAAACCACTGGATTCCGGCCTTCGCCGGAATGACGGAATATGAATAAGCTTTTATTTGCCTCATTCGCGCGTCAGTTTTGTGGTTATGAACTTCCACTCCGCCGGATCGAGCGGAGTGATGGACAGGCGATTGCCGCGCTGTAACGTGCGCATGTTCTCCAGCTCGGGATGGCTTTTCAGATCCTCGATGGGGATGAGTGCGATCTTTTTCACCAGCTTCACGTCCACATTGACCCAGCGCGGTGTCTCTTGCGTGGCCTTCGCGTCGAAGTATTTGCTTTTTTTGTTGAACTGCGTGGCGTCGGGATACGCGGTGCTACTGACTTGGGCGAGACCGGCGATACCGGGTACTTCACAATTGGAGTGATAGAACAGTACGCCGTCGCCGACCTGCATCTGATCGCGCATGAAGTTGCGCGCCTGATAATTGCGCACGCCGTACCACGCAACCGTTTGGTTCGGTAATTTGGCGAGGTCGTCGATGCTGCAATCAGATGGTTCGGATTTCATCAGCCAATAACGCATGGGTACCCCCTAGTTGTTTCTGCCATCCGATTGAATGACGTACTCACAAAAGAAAAGTGCGATCCCGAAAGATCGCACTGGAATAAAGTCCCCCGCCTGTGCCGTTGACTCAATGTCTTGAACCTGGGTTCAAGTGGGTCGGTTCCCGGTCACATCAGGTGCATCCGCGAGGGACACTCACAACAGTGACTTGTATGGGGCGCAACCTAAGCATTAGCTCATTGGTTCAAAGAATTATGAGCCTGACGAACACTGCAGGGGACAAACCTTGAATAACTAGAACAACTCGTCTTGGTCAACCAGTGAAGCATCAATGGTTGCCTGCATGGACTGCATTCTACGCTTCAACTCGGCGAGGTCAAATCCTCCGCCAACTTTTGTTGTGAGCAGTTCGTGGGCGATGTTGAGAGCGGCCATGATGGCGATGCGTTCGACCGAAGCAATCTTGCCCGCATCGCGTATCTCGCGCATTTTTTTGTCCAAATAAGCAACGGCATCCAGCAGTTCGGCGCGTTCATCGTCCGGACAGGCGACGCGGAATTCGCGGTCGAGTATGGACACATCCAGTGAACTGGTCTTGGAATCACTCATCGGGTTTCGGCGGGAAGTTTTGCAAGAAGTTTTTCTACACGTTGCGCAGCTTGTTCGATCTTGTCTTGCCCTTTGCGCTGTCCGTTGAGGGCGGAGGCCACGTCCTGACGCAGTTGCAGGTTCTCCGCACGCAGTCGCTGGGTCAGTTGCACAAGTTGTGCCAATTTTTGGTCGAGAGCATCGAGTTCGCTTTGCATGGGCGAACTATAGTTTTGAAAACCCTGTTAAGTCAATTGATAACGCACGGTTTTGCATGTGCTTTGGGATTGACCGCTGACCCTCTGCTACAATTCCGCCCGCTTCAAGGTGCTGGAAGTGCGACTCTTCCAGTTAAACGGGAAACAGGTGTAAGCCTGTGCTGCCCCCGCAACGGTAAGCAAGTGTGGATGCGTCGAAATGCCACTGTGCGCAAGCATGGGAAGGCGACGCATCAAGACTTGCGAGCCCGGATACCGGCCGTGAAGCAGGTTCAGGAAATGCGCGGGAGGCGCATGGATGCTCGTTCTACAGAGTTATTCCGGCCTTTCTGCGCATTTCCTGATTTTGTTCAATGTTCCAACGGGGACGCTTGGAACTTCAATCAGGAAACATCATGAAACAAAAATTCTATTTCGCCGCGCTGCTCGCGGTCATTCCCCTGGCGCAAGCCGCAACCGATAGTCTGGACGAAGTGGTGGTGACCGCCACTCGTAGTGAGCAACGTATCAATCAAACTTTACAAAGTACCAGCGTGATTTCGCAAAGCGACATTGCGGCATCGGGCGCAACAGATGTGCCATCGTTGCTGCGTAATTTGGCCGGCGTGGAAGTGGCGCAGACAGGTGGCATCGGTTCCCAAAGTAGTTTGTACTTGCGGGGTTCAAATTCGACGCACATTTTGGTGCTGGTGGATGGAGTGCGAATCAGTTCGGCAACAACGGGTGCAACCGCTATCGACCAATTCATGCTGGATCAAGTTGATCGCATCGAAGTGGTACGCGGCAACGTCAGCAGCTTGTATGGTTCTGAAGCCATCGGTGGCGTGGTGCAGATTTTCACCAAGCGCGGTAAAGGCGCGCCTGCGGCAATCGTAAGCACAGGCTTTGGTACGCATGCCACGCGCCGCGCCAGTGCGGCGTTCGGCGGCGAAGTGGAAGGTGCATCGTTCCATGTGGGTGTATCTAAACTGGCCACTGACGGTGTATCCGCCATTAACGCCACGCTCGCTCCTTCAGCCAATCCGGATGTGGATGGCTACGACAACACAAGCGTGTCCGCACGGGGTGGCTATGTCTTCAATAGCGCGCATCGACTGGATGTGAGCGTTTTGCACAGTCTCGGAAAAGTACAAACAGACAATGCTTTTGGCTTGCCCACCGACCGTGATGAAAGCGATACAACGCTTTCTAAATGGTCGCTCGCAAGCAGCAATCGCTTGCTGGATAACTGGGAAAGCCGCGTGACTTTGGCACAAGGGACGGACGATTTAGTGAGTCGTAGCAACGGCCTGAAGACTTCGGCATACAAGACGGTGAGCCAGCAATTGGCTTGGCAGAACACGCTGAATATCGGCGATCAAGGTGTGTTGCTACTGGCAGCGGAACGCCTCCAGCAGAATGTTAGTGCGACCACGGCATTCAGTGCTGACACACGCAGCACGAACAGTTTGTTGGCAGGTTACACAGCCGACTATGGCGTGCATCAGGTGCAGGTCAACGTGCGGCAAGACAAGTATTCAGACTTTGGTTCGGCTAACACGGGTTTGCTGGGCTACGGCTTGCGTGTCGGCGACACCTTACGTTTGACGGCCAATGTCTCCACCGCATTCAAAGCACCGACCTTCAATGACATGTATTGGCCGTTAGAGGTTAGTCCGTGGGGTAGTTATTCTGGTAATGCCAACCTCAAGCCAGAACATGCGCGCAATCTTGAATTAGGTGCTCATTACAAGCAAGGGGGGATATATCTTGACACTACGCTATTCCAAAATCGTATTCGAGACTTGATCGTTTACACCTCTGACCCGATTACCTTCGCAGGCACGATGGACAATTTGGATGAAGCTATCATCGAAGGCGTGGAGTTGGTGTACGGCGTGAAGCACGATGCGATTGAAGTGGAAAATGCCATTACCCTGCAATCACCGCGCAACGTTAAAACAGGCGCGATTCTGTCGCGTCGCGCACAAACCATGAATACACTCACAGTGGCTCGTCGTTTTGAAGGTGGCCGGGCCGGCTTCGAGTGGCGTTCGAGTGGCGAGCGTAAAGATGGCTCCAATGTCCTAGCGGCTTATGATGTCATCAATCTGACGGCACAATGGAAACTCACGCCCAACTTGGGGTTGAATGCCCGCGCGGATAACGTGTTCGGACAGGACTACAGCTTGGTGCATCAATACAACACATTAGGCCGCACCCTGTTCGTCGGATTGAATTACCAGCAGTAACTACGCATCACGGCGGATTTACGCCGTTTCTGTTAAAGTTCCTGCCAGTGATTGCGGGCAGGAATAACGGGAGAACAACATGAAATTCTTACAAAATAAACTGGTTTGGATCGGTGTGGCATTGGTGTTGTTGATGCTGACAACCCGCTCCAACTTGATTAGCCATTTCGGTACCTCACTGTTTTTGCCCGATGCTTCTTACGCTGTGTTCTTTCTGGGTGGATTGTTTCTTGGTCGCGTGCGCGGTGCATTGGCGATGCTGGCGGTTCTGATCTTCGAAGCGGCATTGGTCGATTTTTACGCGATCAATTTCAACGGCATCAGCGCCTACTGTGTGACTTCGGCTTACGGCTTCCTGGTGTTTGCTTATGCCGCGTTGTGGTTCGTCGGACGCTGGTATGCGCCGCGCCATGATTTTTCCGTCAAGGGTTTGTCCGGTCTGCTCGCGGCAGCGGTAGCTGCAGGTAGTGCTGCTTTCGTGATTGCCAACGTGAGTTTCTATCTGCTCGCGGGCTATTTCGGCAGCATGGGCGTGGCCGACTATGTCGCGGGCGTGGCGCAATATTTTGGCTCGTATGTCGCGGTGACCGTGTTGTATGTCGCGGTGACCGTGTGCGGGCAGATGTTTTTTGCGCAACTCAAACACAAACTTCAGCACGAAAAAAATGTGGCCTGATTTTGTCCGGCTAACATTTTTGCCCGTATGACCAGTTCCCAGCTCTATCTGCGCTTGTTGAGATACGTGCGCCCGTATTGGAAGGTGTTCGCCATTTCGATCTTGGGTATGGCGCTGGCTGCCGCCACTGAGCCGTTATTGCCCGCACTTCTCAAACCCTTTCTGGACGGAACATTCGTGCAAAAAGACAACGCCGTGATGCATTGGGCACCGGTGTTTATTCTGGTGATCTTCTTTGTGCGCGGGCTGGCCGGATTCTTCGGTTCCTATGCCATTCACTGGGTAGGCAACAAAGTCGTGATGGACTTGCGTGCCGAAATGTTCAACAAACTGTTGTCATTGCCCACACGCTACTTTGACGATCACGCCACCGGCGCGCTGATCTCCAAGCTCACTTACGATGTGACCAACGTGACCGCCGCCGCTACCAGCGTGGTCACCATCACCATCCGCGATTCGATCATCATCTTGGGTTTGCTCGGCTGGCTGTTCTATCTGGATTGGAAATTGACGCTGTTGACCCTGACCATCGCACCGGTGGTTGCCTGGATCATCCACACCATCAACCGCCGCCTGCGTTCTTCCAGCCGCGACACGCAAATTGCCATGGGCAGCATCACACAAGTCATCGAAGAAAGCGTCACCGCGCACAAGGTCGTCAAATTATTTGGCGGTCAGCGTTACGAACGTGAACGTTTCAACGAAGAAATCAACTGGGTGCGCCGACACACGATGAAACAGGCGACAGCGGCACTTGCCAACGTGCCCATCGTGCAGATGGTAGCCGCGATCGCCCTGTCCTTCGTAATCTATCTGGCAATCGGACAAGCGCAGAGCGATGCCACCACAGTCGGTGGTTTTCTGTCATTTGTTGCCGCCATGTTGATGTTGACGGCGCCTTTGAAACGCATCACCGGGGTCAACGAGTTTCTGCAGCGCGGCTTGGCTGCGGCGGAAAGTGTGTTCGAATTGATCGATACACCGGGTGAGTCCGACAGCGGCAATACCGTGATGGAGCGTGCTTCGGGCGCGTTGTGTTTCGACCACGTCAGCCTGTCTTACCAGTGTGATGAACGCTTGGCGCTGGACGATATCTGTCTGGATATTCCTGCCGGTCAGGCTGTGGCCTTGGTGGGCGCTTCGGGCAGCGGAAAAAGTACGCTGGCGAATCTGGTGCCACGGTTTTATCTTCCGACAAAAGGCCGCATCACGCTGGACGGATACGACCTTGCCGATCTCTCCCTTGCCAGTCTGCGCGCCAATATCGCTCTGGTGAGCCAGGAAGTGGTGTTGTTCAACGACACCATCGCGGCCAATATCGCTTACGGGCAGATGCGCGAAGTGGCGGAGGAAGAGATCATCGCGGCTGCGACGGCAGCTCATGCTATGGAATTCATCCGCGATTTGCCGCTGGGGTTGGAGACCTTGGTGGGGGAAAAAGGGGTACGGCTTTCCGGTGGGCAACGCCAGCGTATCGCCATCGCCCGGGCAATCCTAAAAAATGCACCCATCTTGATTCTGGACGAAGCCACTTCTGCGCTGGACAGTGAATCCGAGCGCCATGTGCAGGCCGCCCTGGAAACATTGATGCAGGGACGCACTTCGCTGGTCATCGCGCACCGCTTGTCCACCATCGAAAAAGCCGACCGCATTGTTGTGCTGCAAAAAGGCCAGATCGCCGAAATTGGCACACATGCCGAATTATTGGTTTTGGGCAAGGTGTACGCCCAATTGCACCGCACCCAGTTTTCGGGCCATGAGGCGGAACACGTAAATTAGCATTACCGGGTTGACAGCTTCGGTACTTCTGGCAAAATCCAAACCCAAGCATTTCAGTCAAGTTTTAAAACCACACCACATTAGGAGAACACCATGGCCGTACTCGTAGGTAAGCAAGCCCCCGATTTCAACGCTGTCGCCGTATTGGGCAACAACCAAATCGACGAATCTTTTAATTTGAAGAAAGCCATCTCCGGCAAATATGCGGTGGTGTATTTCTACCCGCTGGATTTCACCTTCGTGTGTCCCTCCGAGATCATCGCTTTCGACCACCGCTTGGACGAATTCAAGAAGCGCAACGTGGAAGTGATCGGCGTTTCCATCGACTCCCATTTCACCCACCTTGCCTGGAAAAACACTCCGGTCAATAACGGCGGTATCGGCCAAGTGCGTTACACCTTGGTCGCCGACATCAAACATGAAATTTGCAAGGCCTACGATGTGGAGGCCGACGGCGGCGTGGCGTATCGCGGTTCTTTCCTGATCGACAAAGCCGGTGTGGTGCAACACCAAGTGGTGAACAACTTGCCGCTGGGCCGCAACATCGACGAGATGTTGCGTATGGTTGACGCGCTGCAATTCACCGAAGAACACGGTGAAGTGTGCCCGGCAGGTTGGAGCAAAGGCAAAGCAGGTATGGGCGCCTCCACCGAAGGCGTGGCGAAATATCTGGCCGCACACGCCAAAGAACTGTAATCGGTATTCTGTGTTTCACTGAAAAGGCTGCCGTGTTCCGGCAGCCTTTTCGTTTCCGGGAACGCTGATAAAATACCCGCCATCATTGAGCTTGCAGGATGTCGTCATGCTGATCTGGTTCGTCGTTCTCTATCTTCTGGTTTCCATCGGGATTGGTCTTTATGCCGCGACGCGTGTGCATAATGCCCGCGATTTTGCCGTTGCCGGACGTCACCTGCCCTTGCCCATCGTCACCGCGACCGTATTCGCCACCTGGTTCGGGGCGGAGACGGTACTGGGAATCTCGGCGACTTTTGTAAAAGAAGGATTGGGCGGCGTGGTGGCCGACCCTTTCGGTGCCAGTCTGTGTCTCATCCTCGCCGGTTTGTTTTTCGCCAACAAGTTGTACCGTTTGAATCTGCTCACCATCGGTGACTTTTATCGTGTGCGTTACAACCGCGCCGTGGAGTTGATCGCGGCGGTGTGTATCGTGGTGTCGTATCTGGGTTGGGTATCCGCGCAGATCATGGCGCTGGGATTGGTGTTCAACGTCATCAGCGGCGGCGCGGTGTCGCAAGAGACCGGCATGGTGATAGGCGCGTTGATCGTGCTGACCTACACCACTTTTGGCGGGATGTGGTCGGTGGCGCTGCTCGATTTTGTGCAGATGACGGTGATCATGTGCGGCATGTTGTTCATCGCCTGGTTGGTCAGCGACATGACGGGTGGAGTGGGGGCCGTGGTGGCGCATGCGGAAGCGGCGGGTAAGCTGGATTTCTTCCCCAAGGGTGACTACACGCACTGGGTGCCGTTCATCGGCGCGTGGCTCACCATGATGCTGGGATCGATTCCGCAACAGGATGTATTCCAGCGCATCACTTCGGCCAAGAACCAAAAAACGGCCGTGCGCGGATCGGTTCTGGGGGGATCTTTGTATTTTCTGTTCGCCTTTGTGCCCATGTTCCTTGCCTATTCGGCCACGTTGGTCGATCCAAAGGTATTCAGTGAATTGCTGGAACAGGATTCGCAACTTGTGTTGCCCACACTCATCCTGGAGCACACGCCGGTATTCGCCCAAGTGATCTTCTTTGGCGCATTGCTTTCCGCCATCATGAGTTGTTCATCGGCGACCCTGCTTGCGCCTTCGGTCGCGTTCACCGAGAACATCCTCAAACATTTTATTTTCAAGAATATGAATGACCATCAACTGCTGCGTGCCATGCGAATAACCCTGTGGGGATTCGGCGGGGTGGTGCTGATGGTGGCGCTCAATTCCGAGCAGAGCATCTTCAAAATGGTGGAGAGCGCCTACAAGATCACGCTGGTGGCGGCCTTCACACCGCTGGTTTTCGGGCTGTACTGGAAACGCGCCAACACGCAGGGTGCGCTTGCCGCAATGGTGATGGGCCTATCCACTTGGATGTTGCTGGAAGTATTCGAGCCTTCCACTATTTGGCCGCCGCAACTGGTTGGACTTCTGGTGAGCCTGGTGAGTATGGTGGCGGGTTCGTTGTTGCCCAATTTCATCGGGGAACACGCCGAACCGCACCGGCAAACCAAACATCATATTTTGACCCAGGGTCAGACAACGGCCTGACTGTCATCTTGCTGTCACAATTCTTTCATACCATCACTAAATTGATGTGGCTGGAAGGAGTGTTCCCCCACCCCAACCCTCCCCGATGGGAGAGGGGGCAACCGCCCGCTACATGGAGATATTTGATTCCCGATGGAGAACAAGATGGCCAACGCCAATATATTATTAGTTGAAGACGAGCCAGCAATCCAGGAATTGCTGGCTTTCAACGTTTCACAATGCGGCTTCCGGGCGATCCAGGCTTACGATGCCACCGAAGCGCTGGCGCATATCAACCACGCGCTGCCCGACCTTATTTTGTTGGATTGGATGTTGCCGGGTATCACCGGCGTCGAGCTGGCACGGCGTTTACGTGCCGATTCACGCACGCGCGACATCCCCATCATTATGTTGACTGCACGTACCGATGAACGCGACAAGATCCACGGCCTGGAATCCGGTGCCGATGACTACATCACCAAGCCCTTCTCGCCGCGCGAGTTGATGGCGCGCATCCGTGCCGTGTTGCGCCGCCGCGCACCACAGATGAGCGACGAGACGATACGTGTGGAAAGTGTGGAGTTATCACCCACCACGCACCGGGTCAGCGCCAACGGAAAGAGCGTCGAGCTGGGCCCCACCGAATTTCGGCTGCTGCATTTCTTCATGACCCACGTCGAGCGTGTCTATAGCCGCGCCCAGTTGCTGGATCAGGTCTGGGGCGATCACGTGTTCGTCGAGGAACGCACGGTGGATGTGCATATTCGACGCCTGCGCCAGGCGTTGGAACCGTCCGGAATGGATGCGCTGGTGCAGACCGTGCGCGGCAGCGGTTACCGTTTTTCCAGGGAATAAACAGTGCGTCCTCGCGCTACGTAACAGCCTTTATAATGCCGCCAGTCATTTTTTGAGGATTCGACGTGAGCGATTTCTGGCAGCGCGCCTTAATCTTTCCTTTCCTTCTGGCTTCTCTCTCTCTGCTGGCGTGGGCGCTGGCGGGCGCGTTGCCTGCCGCGCTGTTCTTTGGTGTGGGCATCTTGTTTCGACTGTTCTTTCACCTGCGCAATCTGGCCGATTTGCAGCGGTGGCTGGCAGCGCCCGAGACGATCCAGATGCCGGAAGGTTCGGGACTGTGGGAAGAGTCTTTTTCGCGACTCAACAAGATGATGCGCAATCACCGCAAGAAGCGGGAGCAACATGCGGCGGCCTTGTTGCAGATGGAACAGGCGATCTCGGCGTTGCCGGAAGGCGTGGTGATTCTGGATCAGTCGGACCGTATCGAGTGGTGCAATCTGTTGGCGGAAAAACATTTCGGTTTGGATGTGGGCCGCGACATCGGGCAACAAATCACCTACCTCGTGCGCCAACCCGAATTCGTACAGTACCTTGCCATGCGCAACTTCAGCGAACCGCTGGTATTACGCGGGGCGCGCCAGGACGAAATCATCCTGTCCATCAAACTTATTTCTTACGGCAAAAACGAACGCTTGCTCATCAGCCGCGACATCACCCAACTGGAACGAATTGAGACGATGCGCCGCGACTTTGTGGCGAATGTTTCGCACGAATTGCGCACTCCGCTGACGGTGGTGAACGGTTTCGTCGAGACGTTGCATGACATGCCGCAGCTGGAAAACAACATGGCGCGGCGCGCGTTGCAGCTGATGGGCGAGCAGACGCAGCGCATGGAAAGCCTGGTGGACGATCTGCTGACGTTGTCGCGCCTGGAAAACGATCAGAATCCGTTGCGGGAAGAAATGGTCGAGGTGCCTGCCTTGATCGCGGAAACATTCCGCCAAGGGGAATTGCTCAGCAACGGAAAACACAAGATCAGTCTGCAAATCAAGAGTGGTGTCAGACTGTCCGGGAGCAAGGAGGAACTGCGCAGTGCCTTTACCAACCTCGTCACCAACGCCATTCGTTACACGCCTGAAGGCGGCGAAATAAAGCTGTGCTGGTCTGATCAGGAAAATCAGGCAAGATTTTCGGTACAGGACAGCGGCATCGGTATCGCCGCGCAGCATATCCCCCGGTTGACCGAGCGCTTCTACCGCGTCGACCGCAGCCGTTCGCGCGAAACGGGAGGTACCGGGCTGGGTCTGGCCATCGTCAAACACATCGCCATACGTCATCAAGCCAGACTGGAAGTCCTCAGCGAAGAAGGCAAGGGCAGTGTGTTTTCACTGTTATTCCCGACTAAACGTTGTGTCGGAGCAACCTCTAATGAAAGTTGAAACTTCCCACTCTGTCGCATGCGGGTAGAATGCGGCGGCAGGAGGGAATTACGTGATAAATACAAAGCTGTTAAAACTACTCGGTATGAACCGGGTTTATTCGGATCAGGATCAACACCTCAAATACAAAGTAGCATTCCTCAACAGTGTGTTCCTGATGGCCGCCCTGGTTGCCTTCGGAATGGGGTTTTATCGTTGGCAGCAGAGTCCGTTGATGGGTGCGATCGACTTTGCTTTTTCAGCCATCAGTGCTGCGTTGCTGTATCACCTCAGGTATCACAACGACAAAGTCGAACTCATCAGCACGGTGGCGATTGTGCTGGCCTTCCTGCTATTCCTTGCCATCTATCTGCTGGCCCCCTACAACACGATGCGTTTGACGTTGTTTTTCCTGTTGTCTGCCGCCGCCTTTTATTTGAAAGGGCGCAAGGTTGGTTTCACTTGGTTATTGGTTATTCTGGCCACGATAGTCGTCGTGCATTTCCTATCCGGAATTTATACCGGCTATTCGAACATCGACATCATCACAACCTGTCTTTATCTGACCGCGTTGTTCCTGATCTTTTGGAATTACGAAACGATCCGCGAAGATCAACTCAAGCGTGAGCATGAAAACCAACTGCAAAGTCTGATCGACGAACGCTGGCGTCTGGCACTGGAAAGTGCGGGGGATGCAATCTGGGATTGGAACATTCAGACCGACGAATTTATCTTCTCAAAAAGTTACGCGGACATGCTGAACTATAACGCGGACGAAATTGGAAACACAGCGCAAGCGCAGAACAGTTTGCTTCCTCCCGGAGATCTGGGCGCAGCAGAAGTCCAGCTGAAAAACTATTTGGCGGGTGACGGTAGCGGGCAATTTATGTCAGAGCAGCGTATGCACTGCAAAGATGGAAACTACAAGTGGATCCTGCGTCGCGGCAGGATCACCCAGCGTGACCCGGAAGGGCAGCCGCTTCGAATGCTCGGAACCCATGTTGATATTACCGAGCGCAAGCTGGCCCATGAAGAGATCATGCGTTCTCGCCAGGAGCTTGACGAGGAACGCAGCCTGTTCCAAACCATTCTGGACAACGCCCCGATGGGAATCTGGATGATCGATGCCAAGGGGAAAATACAATTCATCAATCAGGGCTTTTGCAAAGCCACCGGTGTTTCCGAAGAACGGTTTGTGGCCGCCAAACATTATTCCGAAGTGTTGCCGCCCTCCGTCACAGCGAATTGCATGCAGTCGGACAGGGAGTGCTTTGAACAGGCGACACCGCATCTTTCGACGGAGTGGTTGCCTTTCGTCGATGGGCGTGAACATCTGCTGGAAATTACCAAGGTCAGGCTACTTAACAAGGACGGCAGCATCCGAGGGCTGATCGGTTTGTCAGCGGATGTCACCGAGAGCAAGGAACATGAGAAACAACTGGAACATATCGCGCACTACGACGCGCTGACCGGCGTGCCGAACCGAGTGCTGCTGGCGGATCGTATGTTGCAGGCCTTGGCACGCGCCAAGCGCGACAAAGGTTTACTGGCGGTGTGTTATCTCGATCTGGATGGATTCAAACCGGTGAATGACAAATACGGGCATGAGTCGGGAGACCAGGTTCTGGTTGAGATCACCCGGCGCATCAAGGAAACCATTCGTGAAGATGATACGGTGGCAAGATTGGGCGGAGACGAATTCGTCGTCTTGCTGGTCGGTTTACAGGCGCCGGAAGAATGCGCGGGCAGTCTCGTCCGCTTACTGGAAATTATCAACCGGCCCATCGATCTTCAGGGAAAGCTGATTCATATCAGCGCCAGCATCGGAGTCTCGTTGTATCCCGAAGATGAGCAGGATGCGGATACGTTGTTGCGCCATGCCGACCAGGCCATGTATATCGCCAAGCAGACCGGCAGGAACCGTTACCACCTTTACGATGCGGCGAACGATCTACGTGCGCGTTCTCACCATGAGCTATTGCAACAAATGCGCCGTGGATTGGAACAGGGCGATTTCGAATTGTATTTCCAGCCACAGGTTGAAATGTTAAGCAGGCGCATGGTGGGGGTGGAAGCGTTGATCCGCTGGCATCACCCGCAACGCGGATTGCTGTTGCCCAATGAGTTTTTAAGAGCCATCGAAAATACCGAATTGGAAATCGAACTCGGCGATTGGGTCGTCACTCGCGCGTATCGGCAAATGCGGCAATGGCGGGATGCGGGCCATGATTTCGAAGTCAGTATCAACATCTCCGCCTTCCATTTGCAGTCGTCCGATTTCGTGCCGAAGTTGCGCAGACTGGTACAAAATTGTTGTGTGCAACCCTGTCAGCATTGTTTGAAAATCGAGGTGCTGGAAACCGCCGCACTGGACGATATCGAAGCGGTCAGCGCGATTATCAAAGCGTGCCGCGAGTTTGGTGTCGGCTTTGCGCTGGATGATTTCGGTACCGGTTATTCTTCGCTCACCTATTTGAGCAATCTGGATGTCGACACACTCAAAATCGACCAGTCGTTTGTACGCGACATGCTGGACGAAAAAGGCGATCACGCCATCGTGCAGGGCATCATCGCACTGGCCAAAGCCTTTGACCGCAGCATCGTGGCGGAAGGGGTGGAGAACGAGGCACATTACGAGGCACTGTTGCAGATGGGGTGCGAAGTGGGACAGGGTTTCGGCATCGCGGCACCCATGCCTGCCGCTGAATTGATACAGTGGAAAAATTCCAGGTTGGTTTAGATGCTGCAAGCGTACGGGAGCGGGCAAAGCCCGAACCTACAACGGCTTGAAACTCACCCGTTCGAAATCTGTCCCTTTCAACACGCTGAAGCCCAGCGTTACTTTTTGCTTGCTGTTGTCGGGCAGAGTAATTTCCAGCGTGCGTCCCGGCGCAAACCAGTTGCGGGGAAGAACCAGGCTGGCGGGAATATTCAGTTTTTCCATCGCGGGTAACAACAGCGCCGCGCACGAACCGGACTGTAGCGCCGCGTTGTCACTCATGCCTTGAACGACCAACGCGCGCGGCTGACCCGGCAGGTAATGCACGCCGACATACAGATGGCCGGTTTGGGTGACGCGCACAAAATCGATTTCTCCCACTTTATGCGCCGTGCCTGTTGAGGGGAAAATCCCGATCAGCTGTTTGTTTCCCAGACGTTCCCCGCCCGGGTGTGAGCGCAATATCTTTCCGCGCAGTAACCCGTCAGTGTCGATCTGCCAGTCTTCGGCAACGAATCCAAGTTCGCGTAATTCGTTTTGATCAGTTTCGTCCAACACGCGGCCGAATGTCTCGATCTGGCGCTGCGCAATATTGTCTGCTTTGGAAACGTCTTTGATCGGCCTGAACGGTTTGCGCGCCAGTTGCGCATAGTTTTGTTCCAGTCCGATGCACAAACTTACGCATTCACTTGTGCGCGGCGTGTCTGCCAGTGAATCCTCTTGCGTCTCGCACCAGCAGGCATGCAGGCGGTTGAGCAGTTCGATACATTCCTTGCCGGACAAGTCATCATCCAGTTCCATTTGCTTCGGGGTCTGACCGTGTTGCAACAGGATGGTCTTGACGCGGATCACTTTGGATAACGGCACCATCACCAGATAACGCATGCCGTCCGCGTCACGTGCATGGCGGATGGCTTGCAGGGGCAGCGTCCCGGCAAGATTCACCCACAACGGCGGGGCATCATCGGGTGTCATGCTGCAACGCGGTTCGAGGGTGAGCGTTTCACTCCATGTGGCAAGCCAATGTTCGGCGCTGTGCCACTGGTTGCGCGTCAACCCGGCGAAACGGGCGCGGTGCAGCAGCAGTGTCTTGGCATACAACGTGCGGCAGTTGACCGGCATCCCGGAAAGATAGCGACTATCAAGCACGGCGATGGATTGCAATCCTTTGGCTTCGACACGTGCATACAGGCCATGCAGATTTTTCCAGTTGTCGGGGAGTGGTTCGTAACCGGCTAACACGAACTCGTCCAGTTGCAGGCTGCAAAACAGCAGACTGCGCTGAAATAACAGGGCGAGGTCGGCCGGGGAAGAGTGCGGGTCAGCCGTTTCTGCTGTTTGCAGGCATCGCAGATAACCCACCAGCATGCTTTGCCACAAACTGGACAAGCCCAGGAGAAGTTTGTATTCCTCGTCGGCCAAGGGCAATTTCTTGCCGAGCAGTTTGTGCCCGATTCCGTTCTGCACCAGCGCAACCGTATCACGCAAGACTTCCAGAATCTGCAGACGCTCACTGCCGCGCAACGGGCAGCGATTGAGTTCATCGATTTGCTTGCGCAAGGTACCCTGCGCCAAGGTCAGGTTGGTGAGCTGCAACTGGCTTAACCAGTGTGTGCAGCCTGTCGCATCTCTGAATGCGGGAGTCGCCAGAGTATCAGTCGGGTCCAGTGAAAGCATGTTCTCCGCCACTACAACAGCACGCGTTCGATGCCGCCGTTATTGGCCAGCGCGACATAGTCCTCCAGCCAGGTTGGGCCGAGCAAATGTTTCGCCATTTCCACCACGATGTAATCGGTGGTGGTGCCGACATCCTCGGCATATCGGCTCAAGCCCTGCTGGCAGGCGGGGCAGGAGGTCAGAATCTTCACCTCGCCGCTGAAACCGTCGGCGCGAAGCGCATCCGTTCCCTTGCGCAATTCTTCTTCTTTGCGGAAGCGAACCTGGGTGGCGATATGCGGCTGGCTGGAGCCAAAAGTTCCCGCTTCGCCGCAGCAACGGTCACTCAACGTAACCGGTACCGCCATCAGTTCATTCACCACTTTCAACGGCGAATAGGTCTTCATCGGCGAGTGGCAGGGATCGTGATAGAGGAAACGTGTGCCTTCCACGCCGTTTAGCTTGACGTTTTTTTCCAGCAGATATTCGTGGATGTCGAGCAAGCGGCAGCCGGGGAAGATTTTGTCGAACTGGTATTTCAACAGTTGATCCATGCAGGTGCCGCAGGACACGATCACGGTTTTGATGTCGAGATAGTTCAGGGTATTGGCGACGCGGTGGAACAACACACGGTTGTCGGTGGTGATTTGGTTCGCCTTGTCCGCTAGGCCCGAAGCGTTCTGCGGATAACCGCAACACAGATAACTGGGTGGCAAAACGGTGATTGCGCCGATCTCATACAACATCGCCTGGGTCGCCAATCCCACCTGTCCGAACAAGCGCTCGGAACCGCAACCGGGGAAATAGAACACCGCCTCCGACTCCTCGTTCAATTTCTTCGGATTGCGAATTACCGGCACCACGGTGTCATCCTCGATGTCGAGCAACGCGCGCGCGGTTCTTTTGGGCAATCCGCCCGGCATCGGCTTGTTGATGAAATGGATCACCTGCGATTTGAGCGAGGGCTTGCCGACGGTTGCGGGCGGATGTTTGACCTGATTGTTCAGCAGGCCGAAACTTTTTGCCACACGGTAGGCGCTGCGCTGTGCTTTGTATGCCCACTCGATCATGACCTTGCGCACCAGTTTGATCGTGGTGGGGTCGGTAGCATTGAGGAACAGCATCGAGGTGGCAGTGACCGGATTGAATTTCTTCTTGCCCTGTTTGCGCAGGAAGTTGCGCATCGACATCGACACCTCGCCGAAGTCGATATCGACCGGGCAAGGTTTCAGACATTTGTGGCAGACCGTGCAGTGGTCGGCTACGTCGTTGAATTCGTCGAAGTGCTGGATCGACACGCCACGCCGCGTTTGTTCCTCATACAGGAAAGCCTCAATCAGCAGCGACGTGGCGAGGATTTTGTTGCGCGGCGAATACAGCAGATTGGCGCGCGGCACATGGGTGCTGCACACCGGTTTGCATTTGCCGCAACGCAGGCAGTCCTTGATCGAATCGGAGATGTTGCCCAGTTCGCTTTTTTCCAGAATCAGGCTTTCCAGTTCCATCAAATTAAAGCTGGGGGTGTAGGCGCGTTCCAGATTACTGCCGGGCAACAGTTTGCCTTTGTTGAAGTGTCCGTCCGGATCCACCTTCTGTTTGTAGGCGATGAACGGCGCGATCTCATGCACTTCGAGGAAATCGAATTTTGTGATGCCGATCCCGTGTTCGCCCGAAATCACCCCGCCCAAATCCTTGGCCAACTTCATGATGCGATCGACAGCGGCGTAGGCTTGTTGCAACATGCCGTAATCGTCCGAATTCACGGGTAAGTTGGTGTGCACATTGCCGTCGCCGGCATGCATGTGTAATGCCACGAAAACGCGGCTCTTCAGCACGCCCTGGTGGATTGCGGTGCACTGCTCAAGCACGGGTTCGTAAGTGTTACCGCTAAAAACATGACGCAGCGGCTCGCGTAATTCGCGTTTCCAGGAGGCGCGCAATTGATGGTTCTGCACGGCATCGAAAACCGTTTCCCCCTCCCCAACCCCTCCCCCGGTGGGAGAGGGGCTAAACCCAGCGCTACTCCGAACTAGCTCCCTCTCCCGCCGGGGGAGGGCTGGGGAGGGGGAAGACTCGCTGAACGGATACGCGGACAGTGGCGCATCCAGATTTTCCAGCATCCAACTCCAGCGCGCGCGCACTTCACCCAGCAATTGTTGCGCGGCTTGGGGCCGTGTTCCCAACAGTTCGGCTGCACCCAGTTGCGCATCATCCTGGTAACGCAGCGGCAATTCGCCTTTGAAGAATTCATCCAGCGCATCCAGCAATTTGATCTTGTTGCCAAGTGACAGCTCGATGTTGATGCGCTCGATGCC
>CAZRZH010000037.1:14522-21187 GCA_964604485.1 uncultured Sideroxydans sp. | reverse complement strand
CTACTAAAATCCCCCTCAATCCCCCTTTTAGAAAGGGGGAAGTGTGCTGAATTTCCCAACGCGTTATTGGGGTAGATTACTGATCCCACGAACCAATATCCGCATCACTGCCTTCACCGCCGCGTTCACCGTCCGCCCCCAAACTAGCCACATCGATTTCACCGTGCAACCCCGGCTGCAAATATTGGAACGGATGCCCCCAGGGATCTTTCGGCACACGCTCCAGATAACCGTTGCCTTTCCAGTTCTCCGGCACGGGTGAAATCGTCGGCTTCTTCACCAGCGCCTGCAGCCCCTGCTCGGTGGTGGGATAACGATGGTTGTCCAGCTTGTACAGATTGAGCGCCTGCAAAATAGATGAAATATCCGTTCGCGCCGCCGTGGCACGCGCCTCATCGGGACGACTCATCACCTTGGGCACAATCAACGCTGCCAGCACCCCGATGATAATGATCACCACCATCACCTCGATCAGCGTGAAGCCTTTTTGTACGACAGAATATTTCTGAACAAATATCATTTGAAAGTCACCCTTAAAAAAATCCAGCCTAACAAAACAATACAAACCAACAACACACTCCCCAATAAATAACTGGGAAATTCAAAACACAAATCGCCATCCTAGCTCAACACCACGTGCACGAGATTGATCAAAATTCAAACTTTGCGTGCGAGCATTCAAGTAGATATCTCTCCAACGCGTGCCAAATCCTATCGACTTAAAACGTGAATCGAAATCCAACGTTAGCCCCAACAAAGGTGAAGAACGATAACTCATTCCTAATCGAGGAAAAAAATAACCGCGCATCCATTCCGAACTTATTGTAGCGGTAACGTTAGCAGTAATAGGAGCGCCATATTGAATTCTCACTTTGGGATTTAGCTTCTGGATAATTTTCCCCCTTGAATTTACACCCATGAGCGTCGGATCAAATATCGTATAGCCATCGGCATCACGACTCGCGGTTGCACTGCTCACCCAAATTCGACTTGCAGGTAAATCGCGCCAAACGATCTCGCCCATCACATCATTAATGACCACATCTAACTGCTTACCATCTTGCCATTTTAGCGTCAGCCCACAATCAATGGCATAACCTTGCCCGATCGTTTCCCCTTGCGGCATATACAAAAATGTTTTACTTGAATCCGCATCGTATAAATTGACCGAATAGTTATAACCATTCAAAACTGAATATGCACCACCATTCGCCCGCCCCATCCTTGTGCGCTTGCCCTTTAGCACGGACGCCCCTATACCGACAGCCATCCTCACAGAATCCCCCAACTCCCATGCAAATTTTCTGCCCAAACCCACACCCTGTGCTGCAAAGCCATCTGCCTCAAGACTGATATCGTATGTGCTTCCCACCGCGGGTTGAATGCGATTCCAATTGTTGTAATACATGTCGGTCAGTCCTTTGCTGCTAGCAATAAATATCTCTTGGCGATGGAAGATGCTTACAGTCCAATGCTTGTATGCATACGTAACATCTGCACGGGCGAATGAAATCGCCAAATTATCGCCTTCTCGCGGTGTATACGGCGCTCGCCATCTCTCGCTGAAATGTTTCACAGAAGTGAAATTGTTTGCATCCAAGCTGCTCGCAGTAATTCCAACATAATGCTCTGATATAACAGTTTGCTCCGCAGGGTTCACCAAATTAAACAAGCCCTCTGCCCACACTTGATTCAACATCCCCAAAATTACGATTGCCAGTGAAAACTGAAAAAATATCTTGCGCATAGTGGAATTCATAATAAAAAAACCCGGTGAATCTCACCGGGTTTAAAGATAGGCCTCGGTAAAATTAGTTCAGCGATTCAACCGTCAAATCCCTGTAACTGATTATTCCATTAGTTATAGAGCCAACGACCTCATTGCCAACCTTAATATCATTGGTAATGTTCAGATTGCCAGATGGAATTGCAACACTAACCCCCCCTGTATCAGTCAACGAAGTTGCCGCATCCACTCCGTTCGTATTTGTCAATTTACCCGAAATGACCTTTCCAGAAGCGTAGGTCAAACTTACGTCGCTGGTAAATGAATTTGGCCCTGTTTGAGTATTTCCAAATACGATCACCAATGGTGATTGACCAGCGAAGGAAGTGGTTCCAGTAAAGGTGACAGATTGCTTCTTATAGTTTGTGGCCGAAGGAGCCAGCCAAGGATTATAAGAACTGTATCCAGTAATATTGCTATCCAATTTACCTGTCAAGAACACGCCCGCGCCACCTGTACTAGTATCACTAATAGTTCCAGTAAATGAAGCAACTGTCGGGCTACGGCCATAACCAGTGGCATCATTCATAAATGCACTTGCATCCAATGTTCCAGTGAATTTTGTAGCTGGTCCGCTCGCTTCGAGTACGAGATGCATGTCAGTAGCATCCTGAGTTTTACCCCAAGCATAGGTTGTCGTCACTTGAGTGACGTAACTACCTTGACCAATTCCAATAGAGGACAGCAGAGCATTTGCTTGGTTATAACTCGCAAACGAACCACTGAAATCAACTCGACTGGTCGTGGCTGTAGGCTCAACATAAGCGAAGTTAATTGCCACATGTTCTTTGAAAGCGCCGGGTGTCAAGCTTGGGAAGTCACCCGCCACCGTCACACTCATGTTGGTAGCTGCCACAGTCGCAGTTCCATTCGAGTTCGCAGTGATAGCTCCAGACATATAGGGTGCGCTTGAAACTGATGTGTCAGACCCAGAACCATCTGCATAACCAATCATTTGCCACTTATCCGCTTTGTACGTGAAGCTTGGATTGATTGCAGACCAATTAGTCGCAGGGATCAATGTGATTTGAACATAATCCGTTACAGAACTGCCATCCAAATAGTTGTACGTCGAACGAGATGGGCCATCGCATCTCACCACCAATCCTGCAGAGAACGCTTCCCAATTCACAACGGGAACAGAAGTCGAAGATGTGAAATCTCCACCAGAGATGTAAGCACCAGTCAAAGGATCATAAACCACTGGAGTCCAAGTTCCAGAATCGCCTGCTGGTGAACTTGTCGCCAGCGTTCCTAGATTTGCAGGAGTAACGTCTGCTGCAGTGCTGCCTTTGTATCGACTTGTTTTGCAAGTAAAGGTGTTGATGGGGCCAAACGGTCCGTATTGCACAACATTCTTCACTACACGCACTTGAGTCGGTGTAATCCCATCCACAGCAAAGTCCGGTTTTCCAAGTTTATTTTGGAAGTTTGATTCCCACGTCCCTTCAACCACCTCTTGATAGAGTTGTTGACCGTGCGAGATCGCCAAGGCAACGTCATTGATTGCTTGTACGTCAGGCACAATCAAAGCATTGAGGTCGTTAGAGATACGTGTCGCTTGCTTATCCAACAAACCTGTATTCGTGCTGTTTGAATACAAATTCAACGAAGTGCGCAAGTTTTTGAAGAAAGCCTTTGCAGTTGCTACGCCAGCGATTGCTGTATTTGTCGGCGCTGTCACTGATGCAAGCCCGCTAGGGGAATTGGCTTGATTAGTAACTGTGCCAAGTTGAGTAATCGAGATTGTAACTGTGGCTTTTTCCGAAACTGTCAATGCTGGCGCATCCACAGGTGCAGGCGCATTCGACGCAGCGCTCAACTCAACTTTTTTTGCGAACAGTGTGGGTGGAAGCACCGCATTGTTCATATTCGTCAAAATTGGCCCCAACGTTGTGCTGTTGGGAGTGATGGAGCTTCCACTGACAACCATCGCAGTACCCATTTTAGTTGCCAAGCAATCTACCCTATCCCCCAAAGTGGCCGTTGCAATAGCAACAATTCCGCATGTTGCATCATTCTCTGCCGCGTCATTGAATCGAGCCAATTTATCTACCATAACGGCAGTTTGTGCCAACTCTGTTGTACTAGCACCTACCACATGAACGGGTGGGGTAATCACGGGATCTGCTCCTGTGATAGTCATGATGCTTTGTTTAGCGGCAATCAATTTTGCAGGCGTTGGGTCTGCCTCCACAGATTTGACCATGGCTTCAGTAAATGGGGTTGCATGTGCTTGATTTGTGCCTGCAACCAAAGCCGGTAGTGCAGTTCGCATCGTCTTCGTAAATGGAGAAGAAAGGCCAGTTCGCTCATCCAACATCGTAGAACCAACAACACCAGAAGCGGCGGCAATAGGCTCAATCTTTACAATGATGGCGCCAGTGTTGCTGGGCACATCAAAACTGTACACACCGTTTGCACCAGTTGTCATAGATTTGAGCGGCGTTACTACATCAGTGCTCTTGAAAATTGATGCTTTGGCATGACTGATCAACCCAGCAGCCGCAACACCAGTGACCGTGGACGTAGCAACTGGTGGCGCTGCAGGCGCGTTGCTACTTGAACCACCACCGCCACAACCTGATAAGACTAACGTCGCTGTTAAGCTAAGAAATATACCTAGTTCTAATGATTTTCGAATACTTGGCTTGAGTTTCATGAACTTTTCCCCTTTGAGATATATGCTGCAGTTAAGTGACGAAATCCAGTTTTCAGTTTTATGCTTTACTTCCCCTTTAAGTGAGTGTTGATAATAATCGGTTGTGCAAGCTACCCCCCCCCCGCCACTTCGTCAACCAGAAAAAAGGCCTATATATTCTTTCTCGTTGCCGAATTTTTCAGCTTGTGTTAGTCAATGCGTGGATTCACCTCTGAGCACACGCGGCAACACCCGTTATCCGACACATCACCGCGCGGGCAAACGATGAACCCGTTTACCCACCCTACAGCGGCCAACTGAATTTGCTCTGCTATACTCCCGCGACAAATTCAACTCGCACTTTATGAGTCTTTTCTCCGCACACGCGACGCAACATTTACCGCCCAACAAATCCGCAAACGGTTTGTTGGGCGCTGTTTTTTCCTGGCGTTTGTTGGCGATTGTGATCACGGCCGTTTTGCTGGCCAAGTGGACATGGGTGTTCGTTGCACCCAAACCGAGTTCGCTGCCCAACACCCGTGCGTGGAAACAATCCACCCATACCGAACATCTGTTTGGGGATGTACCCGCTGTTTCCGCGCAGGCGAGTAATTTGGGTAACATTCAATTGGTGGGTGTGTTTGCGCATCCAACCCGTGGATTCGCGGTGCTGGTGGTCGATGGCAAGCAGGTGGGCGCGGGACTGGGCGAAGAAATTGCGCCGGGCGCGCGCCTGCTGGCAACGCATGCGGATTCGGTAACAATAGAGCGCAACGGTGTGAAATTGAAAGTCGAACTGATGGCAGGCAAAGTCGCCGCAGGTATTACCAAAGTACCGTCAGGTGCTGACGACGCACCGGGACAGGCGGAAGTTATGACTCAATTGCAACAACTTGCACCCGAGCAGCGCGCGGCGGTGAAACAGGAATTGGAACACTTCAGGAGAACACGTTGATCTCATCATATTGGAAACATATTTTTGCTGCGGGCGCGATTTTGTTCGCTCTCGCATTGCCGGCCTGCGCGGCAACGGAAGACAAAGTCTCGTTGAATTTTGTCAACGCCGATATTCAGGAAGTCATCAAGGCGATCTCGCAAATCTCCAAAAAGAATTTTCTGGTCGATCAGCGCGTGAAAGGTTCGATCAATATTGTCTCCGCCAAACCGGTCAGTGCCGATCTGGCGTATGACATCCTGCTTTCTGCGCTGCGTTTGCAAGGTTATGCGGCGGTCGATGCCGACGGCGTTACCAAGATCATCCCCGAGGCGGACGCCAAACTGTATGTCGATGCGGTGGGCAGACCCGCCGGCCAAGGCGACAAAATGATCACCAAAGTGTTCGTGCTGAAAAACGAATCGGCCACCCAGATGGTGAGTGTGGTGCGTCCGATGATCGCACCCAACAACATCGTCGTCGCACACCCTGCCAGCAACGCGCTGGTCATCACCGACTACGCGGGCAATCTGAAACGTATCGAACAAGTTATTCGCGCCATCGACCTGCCGAGTGCGGATGCGCCCATCATCATTCCGGTGAAACACGCCTCCGCGCTGGATCTGGCGAACACCATCAACAAACTGTTGCCGGAAGCGGCACAGGCGGCAGCAACCGGCGATGGCAACCAGCGTTTTGTGTTGCTCGGCGACACGCGCAGCAACAGCCTGCTACTGCGTGCCGACAATCCCGGACGCATCGCACGGGTGCGCGAGCTGGTCGCCAAACTCGACAACGATTCCGGCACGCCGGGCAACATCCACGTGGTCACGTTAAAGAATGGCGATGCGACCAAACTCGCGCAAACTCTGCGCGCCGTGATGAGCGGCGATCTCTCCGCCCCGGCTGCCCAAGGTTCACCCGGCACACCGACCGGGGCCGGTGTGGTGCAGGCCGATGCCGCCTCGAATTCACTCATCATCACCGCTGCCGAACCTATCTATAACAACCTGCGTGCTGTGATCGAACGTCTGGATGTGCGCCGTCCACAGGTGTTCGTCGAAGCACTGATCGTGGAAGTCACCGCCGACAAAGCAGCTGAATTCGGTGTGCAATGGCAGAACCTGGGCAACATCACCGGCGGCGGAACGCATGTTGTCGGCGGCAGCAATTTCGGCACAACCAACATCATCGGCGCTTCCAAAGACATCACCACGATTGGGCAGGGATTGAACCTCGGTTTGGCCAAGGGCATGACAACGTTGCCCAACGGAACCACTGTGCTGAACCTGGGCATGTTGGCG
>CAZRZH010000037.1:0-14512 GCA_964604485.1 uncultured Sideroxydans sp. | reverse complement strand
AGTCGAGTCAAAGAAAGTTCAAGATCTGAAGGAAAAGATCAAGAAGCTGAAGGAAGCGATGAAAGCTATGCAGTCTGGCGATGGCTCTGCAATTGCAGTTGATCTGGACGACGACGAAGAAGAAGAGGAAACCGACAGCAACGCCAACATCCTCTCCTCGCCCAACCTGCTCACACTGGACAACGAAGAAGCCAAGATTGTAGTCGGCCAAAACGTACCCTTCGTTACCGGCCAATATGCGCAGACCGGTTCGTCCACCACCGCCACGCCGTTCCAAACTATCGAGCGCAAGGATGTTGGTCTGACCCTGCGCATCAAACCGCAGATACTTGAGGGCGGCTCGGTGCGTTTGCAGGTGTATCAGGAGGTTTCCAGCGTGGCCACCGGCGCGGCCAACACGGCCGGTGTCACCACCAACAAACGTTCGATTGAATCCAATATTTTGGTGGACAAGGATCAAATCGTGGTGCTCGGCGGCCTGATTCAGGATTCCGTCAACGATGTGAAGAATCAGATCCCGATACTCGGCGATATTCCTTTTCTGGGGGGATTGTTTCGTTACGAGACGCGGCAACGCAGCAAGACCAACCTGATGGTGTTCATCCGCCCCTACGTGATGCGCAATCAGGCTGCTTACGAGGGCATCGCCAACGAGCGTTACAACCAAATGCGCGACAAAGAGGGTGAAGCCAAACTCTCGTCCAATTTCCTGTTGCCAATTGAAGGCGGGCCGCAACTGCCCGAACTCAAACCCTCGCTCAAGATCGACGGTGCAATGGCCACAGAAAATCCCGCCACCCCAGCCCAGCCCGAGAAAGCCAAGTGAGCCTGAATATCAACCGCCGCATTGCGCGCAAGCTGCCTTACACGTTTGCCAAATCACGCGGCGTGGTGCTGTTGGATTGCACCGCGCAACTGGCCAGCGTGGTGGCACGCCACGATGCACGGCCCGAAGCATTGGCCGAGGTAACGCGTTTTCTCGCCTTGCCAACGGAAACCCAGCTGGTTTCTGCCGACGAATTTGAACGTGTGCTGGCCGATGCGTATGCACAGTCCGACGAATCGGCCGCGATGCTGGTGGACGATGCGGAACAGGACATGGACCTGACCGCCCTCATCCACGATTTGCCCAAGACCACAGACCTGCTGGAATCCGAGAACGACGCGCCTGTCATCCGCATGATCAACGCTTTGCTTTCGCAAGCGGTACGCGATAACGCCTCCGACATCCACATCGAACCGTTTGAGACCCGTTCCGTCGTGCGCTTCCGCGTCGATGGCACCTTGAAAGATGTGGTGGAACCGCACCGCGCCTTACATGCGGCGCTGGTGTCGCGCATCAAGGTGATGGCGGAGTTGGACATCGCGGAGAAACGTTTGCCGCAAGACGGACGTATCGCCTTGCGCCTTGCGGGGCGTCCGGTGGATGTGCGCGTTTCCACCCTGCCCACCGCACACGGCGAACGTGTGGTGTTGCGCTTGCTGGACAAAGAAGCGGGTCGCCTCAATCTGGCCAAACTCGGCATGAGTCCGGGCACACTGGCCGCCATCCAAAATCTGGTGTCTCAGCCGCACGGCATCCTGCTGGTGACCGGCCCCACCGGCTCCGGCAAAACCACCACGCTGTACGCCGCGTTGTCCTGCGTCGACGCCAGCGTGACCAATGTGATGACGGTGGAAGACCCGGTCGAATACGACCTCGACGGCATCAGCCAAACGCAGGTTAATGCGCGTATCGAAATGGATTTCGCGCGCGCGTTGCGTGCCATCCTGCGCCAGGACCCGGACGTCATCATGATCGGCGAAATTCGGGATTTAGAAACCGCACAAATCGCCGTGCAATCCAGCCTCACCGGCCACCTCGTGCTCGCGACATTACACACCAACGACACGGCAAGCAGCATCACCCGCCTCACCGACATGGGCGTCGAGCCGTTCCTGCTCTCTTCCAGTTTGATCGGCGTGTTGGCGCAACGCCTGGTGCGCCGCTTATGTCCCGGTTGCAAAGAAGCCTACACACCGGATGCAAACGAGTTGGCCGTGTTGGCCAAAGCCGGTAAACCCGCACAACTGTATCGCCCCAAAGGCTGCGTAATATGCGGCAACATCGGCTATCGCGGACGTACCGGTATCTACGAACTGCTGACCGTGACTGACGGATTGCGCGGCATGATCCACGCCCATAACAGCGACCAGCAACTGCGCGAATACGCGCAACGCAACGGCATGTTAAATCTGCGCGATGACGGCTTGCGTTGGGTTGTCAGCGGCGATACGTCATTGGAAGAAGTGATTCGGGTGACGCGTGATTGACGCGATGTTGGGGGGAGAATTTTGAAACCTGTCTCTGTTGAAAGTGTTTCCCCCTCCCCAGCCCTCCCCCGAGGGGAGAGGGAGCTTGGACTGCGGTACTCTGGGTTTAGTCCCTCTCCCACCGGGGGAGGGATTAGGGAGGGGGAACACTCTTTCCGCATCACCCCCTCTAATGGAAGACACACCTGATGCCCGCCTTCCACTACCAAGCCCTGGACACCTCGGGAAAACAGCAAAGCGGCATCATTGAAGCCGACTCGGCGCGCAACGCGCGCAACCAGTTGCGCGACTCCGGCCTGTTCGTCATGGAGGTCGAAACCACCAGCGAACAGACGAAGAAAGCAGGATTCAGCTTTTCACGGCGCAAACTTTCACTGGCCGATTTGAGTTTGTTGTTACGCCAGCTTGCCACCTTGCTTGAAGCGGGATTGCCGCTGGAGCAATCGCTCTCCGTGCTCATTGAACAAAGCACCCAGCCTTATCAACACGGTTTGCTGGCGGCGATACGCGCGGACGTATTGGCGGGTCAAACCCTGGCACAGGCGGTGGCACAACACCCGAACGACTTCCCCGAATTGCACCGCGCGCTGATCAAGGCGGGTGAAGCCTCGGGCGAACTCGACACGGTGATGGAACAACTCGCCACCTACAGCGAAAACCAACACGCCCTGCAGCAAAAGGTGGGGCTCGCTTTTGTGTATCCCGCCATCGTCACGGCAGTTGCTTTGCTCATCGTGGGTGGCTTGTTGTTTTATGTCGTGCCGCAAGTCATTTCCGTGTTCGAACAATCGCACCAGCAATTGCCGCTGCTCACGCGCAGTCTCATCTGGGTTACCGATACACTTGCCGCCGCCTGGCCTTATCTGCTCGTGTTGTTAATTGCAGGTGTGTTTGGCGCCAGACAACTGTTGAAACAGGAAAGTGTGCGCGCGGAACTACACCGCAAAATGCTACGTCTGCCCGTGCTGGGCAAACTCATCCAAGGCGTGAACACCGCGCGTATGGCAAGCACCTTATCCATCCTGTTCGGCAGCGGCGTGCCCCTGCTCACCGCGTTGTCGGCCGCCTCGGGTGTGGTGGGCAATCTGCCCATGCGCTACGCATTAGATGCAGCCGCAAGCAAAGTGCGCGAAGGCGTGAGCTTGAGCCGCGCCCTCGCCGTTTCCGGCTTGTTTCCGCCCGTGCTCATCCACCTCATCGCCAGCGGCGAAAAAAGCGGCAAGCTCGACGTCATGCTTAACCGCGTCGCCAAACAACAAGAACAAGAAGTCAGCGGTTTTGTCAGTGTGTTGACCTCACTGCTCGAACCGATCCTGATTCTCATCATGGGTGCGGTAGTGCTCGTCATCGTGCTGGCGATTCTGATGCCGATCATTTCGATGAATCAACTGATCAAATAAAACGCATTTTTTCAACAAAATAGATACGTAGGATGTGGTGAGGCACGAACCGCATCGCTGTTTGGGTAATTTTACGATCTGCATCTTCCACCGTTCAAACTCACACGAACGATGCGGTTCGTGCCTCACCACAACCTGCCTGGCTGCCTCATTCCCCGACCACTATCAAAAAATCCAACCGAACCGCGCACGCAAAAAAGCCGGATTTCTCCGGCTTTTTGTCCTGCTTCTAAACCATAAAACGCCTTACCAATACAGCTCCGTGGTCGCTAGCATGGCTGTGTTGCCTCCCCCACAAATCAGTACTTTGCCATTACCCAGTAGCGTGGCGGTATGCGACTCACGTGTGCTGGTCAACGCAGCCCCACTTGTCCAAGTATTCGCAACGGGGTCGTACAGATGAGTGGTCGCAACAGCGGCAAAGGTATGTCCCCCCGTCACCAGCACCTTACCATCAGTCAGCTTCGTAGCGGTGTGATACACCTGCGCGCTGGGCATTCCAGGTGTCAACGTCCACGCGGTAGTGCCAGAGTCGTATAGCTCGGCGGTCGCCAGCGCAGTGAACAGTTGATTGTATCCGCCGCTCACCAGCACTTTGCCGTTGCCTAATAGGGTGGCGGTGTGATTCTGGCGTAAGCGAATCATCGAAGTGGTCGCTGACCAAGGGCTAAAACCCGGAATGTTAAAGGCGGAATTGAACACCTCGACGCTTGCAATAGCCGTACTCGTTACATCACTCCCGCCTATCACCAGCACTGTGCCATTGGGCATCAGCGTGGCAGTGTGGCCGTATCGCGCGAACATCAACGGCATCGACGTTGCCGTCCAAGTGTTGGCGGTGGGGTTGTACAGCTCGGTGTTTGCAACCGCACCGCCCCCCGCACCCGTCCCCCCAACCACCAGTACTGTGCCATTGGGCATCAGCGTGGCGGTGTGATAAGCATGTGGGCTTACCATCGAAGCCACTGACGACCATGTATTGCCAACAGGGTCATACAACTCGGCGCTCGCAATGGCTACATAATTCGACCCCGTTCCTCCCGTTACCAGCACTTTGCCGTTGGCTAACAAGGTAGCTTTGTGGTTCATGCGTGGGAGAAGCATTGTGCCCGCCGCCGCCCAAACATTCATGACGGGGTCGTACAGTTCGGCGCTCGCAATGGCAGCGCCCACCGAATTCATGCCTCCGATGACCAGCACTTTACCGTCGGCCAACACGGTGGCGCTGTGCATACTCCGTACATTCCCCATCGCGGCGGCAGCAGCAAAGGTATTCAACCCGCAATCGACCGCGACGCTGGTCACGTTGGCGCTGGCCGTACCCACGCCACCTGCCGCGACAGCGCATTTTTGCGTGGTGCTGGCGACGGTTACGTTATAGGCACTGGTCGGCGCACTAAAGATGAACGCGCCATTGGCGGTGAGAGCCAGCGGGTCTGCACCATTGTTGTGGAGGGTGACAGTGTTGCCGCCTACCAAACCGGTCAATGTTCCGCCTATCGAGTAAGTTGGGGCGGCTACCACCAAGGTGATGGCATCGCTTGCTGGCGCCGACACATTTCCTGCCGCATCTTTGAACCAGACATACACCGTCTTGGTATTGTTCCCCACAACCCCTGGGCTCAACGTGAAGATCGGGTTGTTGGCAAAGTCTGCGTTGGGGGTGGCGGCAATCCATCCCGCATCATTTGCGGCGGGAGTGCTTGAATTTTCCGAGACAAAAAAGTCGGTGACCGCAACGTCATCTGCTGCAGAGGTAAACAAAGTGACGCTCGTCGAAGTCGTGGTGGGTGCATGCGAATTGATTACAACGAAGGGCCATGTTGGCGCAGTGGTATCACTCACGACCAAGGTGATGGCATCGTTTGCCGATACCGACATATTCCCCGCCGCATCCCTGAACCAGACATACACTGTCCTGGCGTTATTCCCCATCACACCCGCGCTCAAAGTGAAGTTCACATTGCCGGAGAAATTCGTTGCCGGGGTGACCGCTGTCCATCCCGCATCATTTGCCGCAGGTGTGGCTGCGTTTTCAGTGGCGAAATAGGCCGTGACACCCGCGTTGTCGGTTGCTGAAATAGCCAACGAGACAGTCGTCGAATTGGTGGTGGCTGCGCCTGTGTCAATTGAAACCACGGGACTGGTTGGCGCGTCGGTATCACTGACAACCAGTGTGATGGAATCACTCGTCGGTGCCGACACATTTCCTGCCACATCCTTGAACCAGACATACACCGTCTTGGTGTTATTCCCCACAACCCCTGCGCTCAACGTAAAGTTCACCGTTCCGCTGTAATTGGTTGTTTGGGGAATCGTCACCCAGCCCGCATCAGTTGCGGCAGGTGTGGTTGCATTTTCAGAAATGAAATAGGCCGTTACACCGACAGTGTCTGCCCCCGAAATATTCAGCATCACTGTCGTTGCGCTGGTATTGGCCGCATCTGTGTTAATCGAAGCCACCAGATTCGTGGGTAAGTTCGAGTCGGAGGGGGTTGTTGTAGACGAGCCCCCACTGGTTGAAGTTGTGCCACCTCCACCGCAAGCGGCGAGGGATAAGGCAGTACAGACCAATAGTGCATGGCCTAAACGAGAAATTCGGAATCTGCTAAACATGAAGTTTTCCTTTATTTGAATTTGGAGTGTGGCTGGAGGCGGCAGATCAATCACGCCTTTCCCCCGTAGTTACTCAACGGCATCGCGTCCACAAAAAAACCGAATTGCTTCGGTTTTTTTGTCCTGCTAATAACGCGTTACCAATACAGCTCGGCATTCCCAATCGCCCCTCCGAACGCATCATTCCCACCGACGACGAACACTTTTCCGTTGGCTAGGCGCGTGGCTGCTTGATTCATAGTTGCAACATTCATCCCGTTTGTGGATGTCCACATATTGGTGACAGGATCATAAAGCTCTGCACTCGCGGTAAAAGCCCCCGATGCCACCGCCCCCCCGCCGCTCACCAACACTTTGCCGTTGGCGAGTAGTGTGGCGGTGAAGCTGTAGCGCTTGCTCACCACCGCACCGGTAGCCGACCACGTCTTGGCAACAGGGTCGTATAGCTCGGCAGTTGTAACGATGCCAAACCCCTCCGATCTCACCAACACTTTGCCATTGGCGAGCAGCGTGGCGGTGTGCCCGCTGCGTCCGGCGGCCATCGAGCCAACTGTCGTCCACGTATTGGCGGCAGGGTCGTATAGCTCGGCACTCGTCAGTAAACCCGTTGGAGAGAATCCCCCGGTGACCAGCACATTGCCGTCGGCCAGCAGCACGGCGGCGTGTCCGCTGCGTGCAGTGGCCAACGGGGATACAGTCGTCCACGTATTAGCGACGGGGTCGTACAGTTCGGCACTCGCCAGTTTACTCAGCGCCGCATCAAATCCACCGGTGACCAACACTTTACCGTTAGCCAAAAGCGTCTGTGTGTGCTGGCCACGTGCAGTGGCCAGCGTGCCTGCTGCCGTCCACAAACTCGTGGCGGAATCGTAGCGCTCGGCTTGTGCAATCGTGCTTGAACCCCCAATAACTCCGCCGACGACTAGGGCGCCGCCATTGCTCAACGCTGTGGCGGTGTGACTGAAGCGTGGCGTGATCAACGCAGCGGTTACCGTCGTCGCATTGGTAGCGGGGTCGTATAGTTCGGCATCCGCAATCGGACTTCCAGCGTTGCTTCCGCCGCTCACCAACACTTTGCCGTTGCCCAGCAAGGTGGCGGTCGGAGCAACGCGTGCATTGGTCAACGTGCCCGCAGCGGTGAACGTACCCGGTCCGCAAGCGACGGCGATGTTGCTCACGTTAGCCGTAGCCGTTCCCTTGCCACCCGACATGACCGCGCAGTTTTGCGTGGAATCAACGGTAACGTCATACGCACTGGTTGGGGTGCTGAAGGTGAATGCGCCGTCCGCGTTGAGTGCCAGCGGGTCTGCGCCGTTATTGCGCAGGGTGAGCGATGCAACTATCCCGCTCAAAGTGCCACCAATGTTAAAGGTAGGCGCAGCCACTGTGGTGAACGTCCACACATGATTACTCGCGATCGCAATGCCCGCCGCATCTTTCACGCCGGTGGTAAGGGTGGCGGTGTATGTGGTCGAATAAGCAAGGTCAGCTGAAGGAGTGAAGGTGGCGGTGGTGCCGCTGTACGTCACTGTGCCGGTCACGGCCGTTCCAGCCGCATTCGCCAGGGTGAAGTTGGCCGAGGTGAGCGTGGAAGCCATCAAGGTTTCGCTGGCGGTAGCTGTAAGCGCCGCGTTGATTGCCACACCGGCTGCGATGTTTGCCGGACTGGTGCTTGAGACAGTCGGCGCGGTGGTGTCGGAAGGTGTTGCTGTTGTAGTTGTGCCGCCGCCGCATGCGGCGAGAGATAAGACTAATAGCGTATTTCCTAATCTGTTGCGCAAGGTTGTTCCTAATGCAATATTCATGAATGTTTCTCCTTGAGTTGATATTTCGCAGCAGGTAACAACGTGGCTGTGGATATTTCGACGTCGGCTGTGCTACGGGGCGCATCTTAGAGAGATGGTTTCAGCTTGTATGTCCCCAGAACTAGTTACAAATATGCCCTTGGCTAAATAGAGGAAACACTGTTTTAATTACTCCCCGAAAACCCTTCGGGAACAGGTTGCTGCGGGGATCAAGTTTGCTGCTATGACTGGAATTCGCAACTGTCCGCGACAGCCTTTCCGGAAATTTATGGAAAGACGGAAATGACGGGTCTGATAAATACACCGGGTGGGTTACTTTCTTGGGTCTGTGAATTTTTCACGGGCAGCTCAACAAATAAATATTTTTAGAAAGATTGTGATGCCCTCTCCTGCCCCAAGCTCAATCATCCGCGTTGCCGTGGTGGAAGACGATGTGAATTTTCAGAATGAATTGCGCGCGGCGCTTAGGTCTGCGCCTGATATGCAATTAAGTTATGTGGCAACTACGCAGGACCAAGGTTTGGCGATGTTGCAGCAACCGGCTGCGGACGTGTTATTGGTGGACTTGGGGTTGCCCGATGGCACCGGCATTGAGGTGATACGCGCCACCCATGCACATTGGCCGGATTGCAACGTGATGGTGTGCACCACGTTCGGCGATGAGTCGCATGTGATGCGTTCGCTGGAAGCGGGCGCGGCGGGGTATCTGCTCAAAGACAGCAGCTCGACCGAATTGTTGGCGGAAATCCGCAGCCTGTACGGCGGCGGCAGCCCGATTAGCCCGCTCATCGCACGCCAAATATTGCTGCGCTTTCGCAAAGACGAGGAGAAAAAATCGCCCCAGTCGGAATCCGGCCCAAGCAAATCAGTCGCGCAATTATCGGCACGGGAACAACAAGTACTGCAACTCACCGCGCACGGTTTTAGTGCCGATGAAATTGCCACAACACTCAATGTGTCGCGGCATACCGTGCTGACGTTTATCCGTCGCATTTACACCAAGCTCGGCGTAACTTCCAAAACCCATGCCATTAATGCCGCACGCCAAAAAGGATTTATTCAATGATTCGGCACTTCATGCAACTTGTCCAAAGCCACCTCATTCAACCCTTGCATTTGACAGAGCGTCACGACACGCTGAATCGGCAGTTGCACTTGCTCATCCGGCATTACAACGCCGCCATTCCTCAATTGTTGTTGATGATTGGCTTGTTGTATTTGGCACTGAACAACCCGCAAAATGCGCTGTTCATGCAATTGTGGTGCGGCAGCGAAATGTTGCTCTCGCTGGTAATTTATTGGCATGGTAAGCAATATCTGACGCACGCTCATCGGCGGCCGCCTGCCTATACACGGCGTACGGCTTTGCTGTCGGTCGCGTGGCGTGCTCTAGATGCGCTGCTGTGGAGCTGTTTGCCGTGGTTCGCACTCGGCACGTCGAGTATGGCGGGAGATGTGTTGATTTATGCAGTCATCGCAGGCATGGCAGGCGGTGCGGTCTCTACCCTGTCACCCGTGCTACCCGCCTTGGTTGCCTATGTCGCCCCCATGCTCGGCTTGGTCGCCATTAAATCCTGGCTGATGAACGACCCCGCTTACCAAGCACTGGCTGTAATGTGTGTGCTCTACGCGTTCACCCTGATCGCGCAGGCTGCCAATAATTCACGCGCAGCCCGGGAACACATCGAAATCGGATTTGAATTAGAACAAAGCCATCAAAAACTGCGCGCCATTGAATATCAACAAACCATCGCCGAGGAACGCCAGCGTATGGTGCAGGATATGCACGACGGTTTGGGTTCGTCGCTGGTGAGCGCCCTGCGCGTGGTGGAGCACGGCAAGCTGGATGAGGCCGAAGTGGCACACGTATTAAAAACGTGTATCGACGATCTCAAGCTGGCGATTGATTCGATGGAGGTGGTGGATGCCGACCTGTTGCTGTTGCTCGCCACGCTGCGCTTTCGCCTCGAACCGCGCTTAAAAAGCGTAGGCATCAAGCTCCACTGGCGGGTTCAAACCGTACCTGCCTTGGCATGGCTGGACCAGCGCAACGCGTTGCATATTTTGCGCATCCTGCAAGAGGCATTCACCAATATCATCAAGCACACCCACGCTACCGAAATTTGCGTTGCCACCCACACCGACGCGCAACACACGCAGGTGATCGTGTCTGATAATGGCGCAGGCTTTAATCTGGCTGAAGTTCGGCAAAAAGCGGGCAAAGGCTTATCCAATCAACAGCGGCGCGCCGAAGCGATAGGGGCTAGCGTGAGCTGGGATTCTGCCCATACAGGTACGGCATTTACCTTGCGTATGCCCATCACCAAGACAGGGATGTTGTGCAACTGAACGCGACGCAATTCGGACATTGTCGACAATGTGCGGTCGATCTTGTCGCCTTTCATGCAGATGAACCAGTAGAACAAGTAAATCTCATTTTTTCGCCCAACAATAGCCCAACAATAATAGATACGTATGAGGTGGTGAGCTTGCGAACCGCATCGCGGTAGGGATGACAAATGAACCTCAGCAATCGCGCAAGTCTGGGCAGGACATAATTCGACTTGTTGTGGCAAACTAGCGCCCGTTTCCAAATCCAATCCATATCGCCTTGCAACCCTACGAACTTTTCATCGGCCTGCGTTACACCCGCGCCAAACGCCGCAACCATTTCATCTCGTTTATATCGCTCATTTCCATGCTGGGTATCGGGCTGGGGGTGATGGCGCTGATCGTGGTGCTTTCGGTGATGAACGGCTTCCAGAAAGAAATCCGCGCGCGTATTTTGGGTGTCACGCCGCATTTGCAGATCATCAGTGACGGCGGACAACTGGGCGAGTGGCAACAGGTGTTGGACATTGTCGCCGCACATCCCGAGGTACGTGCCGCCGCGCCGTATGTCAACGGTCAGGGCATGGTGTCGATGGACGAAAGTGTGCAAGGCGTAATGGTGCGCGGCATTCTGCCCGACGCGGAACAGCGCCTCACCGCGCTGGGTGACAAGATGAAACGCGGTGCATTAAACGATCTGCGTCCGGGTGAGTTCAACGTGATTCTCGGCGTCGATCTGGCGCGTTCGCTGGGCGCGCATGTCGGCGACAGCGTGTTGCTCATTTCACCGCAAGGACAGATTACCCCGGCGGGCATGTTGCCTCGCTTGAAACAGTTTCATGTGGCCGGAATTTTCGAAATCGGCATGGCGCCGTATGACAACGCGCTGGCCTTGATCCATCTGGAAGACGCGCAAAAACTCTATCGCATGGGCAACACGGTGAGCGGGATCAGCGGCAGTTTGAACAACCTCGATCTTGCGCCGCAGGTGGCCAACGAATTGGAGAGGAAGTTGCCACGGGACACCTATTCCACCGACTGGACGCGGCAAAACGCCAACTATTTCAGCGTCGTGGCGATGGAGAAGAAAATGATGTTCATCATTCTGTCGCTGATCGTGCTGGTCGCCGCGTTCAACATTGTCTCCACGCTGGTGATGGCGGTTACCGACAAACAGGCCGACATCGCCATCCTGCGCACGCTGGGTGCCTCGCCCAAAAGCATCATGTTGATCTTCATGGTGCAAGGGATGTTGATCGGTCTGATCGGTATGGGACTCGGTGTTTTCGGTGGCGTGTTGCTGGCGCTCAACATCGGCACCCTCGTGCCCTTCATCGAACATCTGTTCGGCGTGCAATTCCTCTCCAAAGAGTTCTACTACATCAGCGAACTACCCTCTGATCTGCATAAAAGTGATGTGTACGTAGTGGCGGGAATGTCCTTTTTGATAAGTCTTTTCGCCACGCTTTACCCAAGCTGGCGCGCGTCCAAGGTGCAACCGGCGGAGGCGCTCAGATATGAGTAATTGGATTGAAAATGTTCCCCCACCCCAACCCCTCCCCCGGCGGGAGAGGGGCTACCCCCAGGGCGCCGCCATTATGGCTCCCTCTCCCAACGGGGGAGGGCGGGGGGTGGGGGAACACTCCTTGAACAGCGAGCGTATCGAAACAAAATCAGGAGCACTGATTGATGATTGAGTCGGTTATTTCCTGCCGTGATTTGAATAAGACATACTCGCAAGGTAACTTAAGCGTCACTGTGTTGAAAGGTGTAAATCTTGAGGTGTCTCAAGGCGAGCGTATCGCCATCGTCGGCGCATCCGGCTCCGGCAAAAGCACGTTGCTCCATCTGTTGGGCGGGCTTGACGCAATTTCAGGTGGCAGCGTGAATATCCTCGGCCAAGACGTGGCGAAAATGAACGAAACGCAGCGCGGTGAACTGCGCAATAAGTCACTCGGCTTCGTGTATCAGTTCCACCACCTGTTACCGGAATTCACCGCGCTGGAAAACGTCGCCATGCCACTGTTGATACGCGGCATGAAACCCGCCGATGCACATCCGCAAGCCGCCGCGATGCTGGAGCAGGTTGGTTTGGCGCAGCGTGTGTCCCACTTGCCTGCCGAACTCTCCGGAGGCGAACGCCAACGTGTCGCCGTGGCGCGCGCGCTGGTCACCCAACCCGCCTGCGTACTGGCCGATGAACCCACTGGCAATCTGGATCGCGCCAGCGCGCTTGCGCTGTTCGACCTGATGCAAACCCTCAACGCCCAACTCAACACCAGCTTCATCATCGTCACCCACGACCTTGAACTGGCAAGCAAGATGCAGCGACAGATGCGACTGGTGGATGGGGTGTTGCAAGACGCCTGACTTTTTTTAGTCAGTCGTGAGTTGCGCATAAACCACCCTGTTCATTGGATGAAATTCCGCTCGTGTTGGAGTAGTCTGAACTCCCTGGATTGGGGCAAATTCAGCAAAATGCATCAACGCTGAATTCTTATAACGAGCAGATACTTGGAGTTTGCCGGGCGTGGAAATCATGAAGTCGATAGATATATTTCCGTGGAATGACAATTTCAACACGGGCATTTCCAAGATCGATGAACAGCACCGAAAGCTGGTTCAATTACTGAATATGCTGGCCAGTCATGTGGCATTCCATTCGGATATTCCCGCGCTGAACATCATCTTTGAGGAGCTCGCAGACTATGCGGTTTACCACTTCCAGACCGAGGAAGAAATCTGGCATGAATATCTTCCCGATGATCCTTCGGAGTCCAGTCATAAAGCGGTACACGATAGTTTTGTCACACAAGTCCTCAAGCTCAAAAACGCAGAAAGTTCCAAGTCGACCGACAAAGTAATCGAGGAAGTGTTGGCATTCCTGACCCGCTGGTTAGCCTCGCATATCCTAGAAAATGACCGGCATATGGCTATGGTGGTACAAGCGATGCAGTCGGGTTTGCCGCTGGAGTCCGCCAAGCGCCACGCCAAAGAAAAGATGAGCGGTTCGACGCGCGCCCTGATTGACATCATTCTTTCCATCTACGAAAGCCTTTCCACCAATACCTTGCAGTTGATGCGGGAGCTGGCCGAGCATAAGCGCCAGGACACCCTCTTGCAGCGCAATCAAATACTCATTCTTTCCATGCTGGAGAATAGCCCGATCGCAGCGCGTATCGCCACCTTGGGCGGGCGCAAGGTGATCTATGCAAACAAACGCTATGCCCACTTAATCAATTCAGCTCCGGAGCGTGTGCTCGGGGTCGACCCCAGGCAGTATTACGCCAATGCGCAAAGTTATGAAGACACACTTGAACAACTCGGCCGGGGTAAAACAGTCAGGGATAAACTGGTTGAATTGTCCATTCCCGGTTCAGGCACGGTCTGGACTCTGTCCACTTACCTGAATATTGAATATGAAAATGAGCCGGCCATTCTCGGCTGGTTTTACGACGTCACTGAAATTCGCGAGATCGGGGCGCAATTACAATTACTCACGGCCAACATCAGCGACTTGATCTGCCGCCACGACCTTGAAGGAAATTACCTGTTTGTGACTCCTGCATGCCAAACCTTGCAAGGTTTCAGGGAGGATGAATTGCTGGGGCATTCCTGCTACGAATTTTTTCATGCGGACGATGTGCCCGGCATACAGCTGATACACCGGAAAATACTTGAAAATCCGAACGAAACGTTCACAGCCTGTTACCGCTTGAGGCACAAAAATGGCAGTTATGTGTGGGTCGAATCGAGGGTTCGCGCCACTCTGAACGACGAAAATAAAGTGGTGGATATTGTATCCGCCAAGCGCGATATCAGCGAGCGAATCAAAACCGAGCAGGCGGGGCGGGGCGTCTTGCCCCGTGGCGACCCACATCAGTTCGGTCGAGCCGCCGCCGATGTCGAAGACCAAGGCGCGCGGGAACGCGGGATCGAGCAGCGCGTCGCAGCCCATCAACGTCAGGCGCGCTTCTTCCTCCGCCGGGATCAGGACCAGATCGAGTCCGGTCTCGTCGGCGACGCGTTTTAGGAAATCGCCGCCGT
>CAZRZH010000036.1:0-21438 GCA_964604485.1 uncultured Sideroxydans sp. | reverse complement strand
CACCAGCTTAAACTAGACTGATTTCTGTCTTGACGGATGGGTCCACTGTACTCCAGATAGACGCTCGCTCAGACCAAGCGCAGGTTCGTAGCGCCCTCTCGCGAGAGGGGGCGAGGATTGAAACCTGCAACCGCTGAAGAGCGTTAGCCATTATCTGTGTAGCGCCCTCTCGCGAGAGGGGGCGAGGATTGAAACAGCTTTCGGCACAGCCGGAAGTGACGTAGTATTTGTAGCGCCCTCTCGCGAGAGGGGGCGAGGATTGAAACTCATCGTTGCGTAACTTGGGCCAGCCTTCACCCTGTAGCGCCCTCTCGCGAGAGGGGGCGAGGATTGAAACTTTGGTGTAGCAGGAGTCCAATCATTCAACGCCACGTAGCGCCCTCTCGCGAGAGGGGGCGAGGATTGAAACTGAAATAACACGCGACCTATTCCCGTATTTATTGGTAGCGCCCTCTCGCGAGAGGGGGCGAGGATTGAAACTTGCGTTGATACGCCATTCTCAGAATTTGACTTGAGTAGCGCCCTCTCGCGAGAGGGGGCGAGGATTGAAACATTAGAGGAGGGGGTTGAGTGGTTGAAGTCTTACGTAGCGCCCTCTCGCGAGAGGGGGCGAGGATTGAAACAGCGTCGAAAACGACTCAGTGGCAAAAATCATTGGAGTAGCGCCCTCTCGCGAGAGGGGGCGAGGATTGAAACACTAAGTGTAGTAATAGCCCAAAGGTTATTAGGTGTAGCGCCCTCTCGCGAGAGGGGGCGAGGATTGAAACACTTAAATGAAGCCCCGCAAGGGGGGCGTCATTTAAGCGTCGCGCTCCGCGCGGTTTAGCAAGAGAACGGCCGCTTACCTTCCAGGGCGTTTATCCCGCGTAAAGATTCTTTCTCAGGTGCGCAAAACAAATTTACTCGGGCAGAAAGTTCTATTGCGTCGGACACAAAAAAGCCAAGCCCACGTTAGCGGGCCTGGCTCATGCAAAACTGATGTGATTTGAATCAGTGGTGATGTCCACCTTCACCATGAACATGCCCGTGTGTGAGCTCTTCTTCAGTGGCTGCACGCAAGCCGGTGACGATGCCGGAAAAGATTAGCGATTTGCCGGCCAGGGGATGGTTGCCATCCACCGTGACTTCGTCGTCGGTGACTTCGGTTACGGTGTAGAGCATGTAGTCTTCATCCTCATCGTCTTCCGCACCCCCTTCGAATTGCATGCCTACCGCGACTTCTTTGGGGAACATGCTGCGCGGTTCGGCGTGCACAAGTTCGTGTTCGTATTCGCCAAAGGCATCGTCCGGTTCCATGCTGACCGAGAATTTGTCGCCCACTGCCTTGCCGTGCAAGACTTCTTCAACGGCGGGGAAAATTCCGTCGTACCCACCATGCAGGTAGCTGATGGGTTCTCCGGCTTTTTCGAGCAACGCCCCGCTGGTATCGGTCAATTCATAGGTCAGTGAGACAACGGAGTTCTTTGCAATTTTCATTTCATTTCCTTTAACAATTTTAAAATTTCCTGCGCATGTCCATGTGCATGCACAGCGTAGAGCACGTGGCGCAGCTTGCCCTTTTTGTCGATGACGAAAGTGGAGCGTTGGATGGCGAGCTTCTTTTGTCCATCCACTTCTTTCTCGTACAACACGCCATATTTTTTACAGACTCGCGCTTCGGGATCGGCGAGCAATAATACCGAAAGTCCGTATTTGTCGCGAAACGATGCGTGACTGATGCAATCGTCCCGGCTGATCCCGACCACCTGTGTATCCAGCTTGGCGAACTCACCGTCCAGATCGGTGAATTCGTTCGCCTCCATGGTGCAGCCCGGAGTGTCATCTTTGGGATAAAAATACAGAACGACGTTGCGTTTGCCTTGCTGGGAAGTCAGCTTGTACGAGTCCATATCCGCATCCGGCAACTCGAAATGCGGCGCCTCCATTCCAACTTGCAGTGTTACAGCGTGTGATGGCATGGCTTCCTCCCGAGTCGGCATTCTATCCAATTTTCGAAATCCCGCACGCCAGATTTTTTATGTGTCCGGCTTTTCAATAGGACCGGCAGGGCTATAATCCGCGCATGAAAAATACTCTCCTGGGCGGGATGACCCCGCAACAATTCCTGCGTGACTATTGGCAGAAAAAACCCCTGCTGATCCGCCAGGCCGTTCCCGGTTTCAAGGGGCTGCTGGATCCGCAGCAACTGATCGATTTGGCCTGCGAAGAAGATGTACAAGCGCGCATCGTGACCCAACAACGGGGCAAGTTCGGCCTGCAATATTCTCCTTTCACAGCGCAGGACTTCGGAAGTTTCGGCAAAACCCATTGGTCCGTGCTGGTGCAGGGCGTGAATCACTTTCTGCCCTCCGCAACAGAATTGCTCAAGCAATTCGCTTTTATCCCGCATGCGCGACTGGACGACTTGATGGTGAGTTATGCGCCCAAGGGAGGAGGTGTCGGCCCGCACTTCGATCCTTACGATGTGTTTCTGTTGCAGGGACTGGGACATCGGCACTGGCAGATCTCCACCCAAGCCGACAAGACGCTGATCGAGGGTGCGCCGCTTCGAGTATTGAAAGATTTCAAGGTGGAACAGGAATGGGTGCTGGAAGCGGGCGACATGTTGTACCTGCCACCGCATTGCGCGCATAACGGCATCGCCGAAGACGATTGCATGACTTATTCCATCGGCTTCCGCACCCCGGCCTATCAGGAGTTGGCGGAACAGTTTCTGGTCTATTTGCAAGACAGAATAAGTATCGAAGGCATGTATGCCGACCCCAACCTTAAACTGCAAAAACACCCCGCCGAAATCGGGCCTGAAATGCTGCAACAAGTTTCTGACGCGATCAAACAGGTGCGTTGGGACGACGAAGATGTCGCCAATTTTCTCGGCTGTTATTTGAGCGAACCCAAACCGCACATCTTTTTTGACGCACCGGCAAAACCGTTGTCCGAATCCCGCTTCGTCCAAGCCTTGAATACACGCGGCGTGGCACTGGATCGCAAGACTCAGATGCAATGCCACGGTAGCACCGTGTTCATCAACGGAGAGTCGCATCCGGTGAGCAAAGCGGCTTATCGCAGTTTGCGGGAATTGGCGGATTCACGGGGGATGCCAGCCAGTGACAAGGTGCCGCCGGTTGTCATTGCGCTGCTGTACGAGTGGTATCTGGATGGTTATCTCGCGCCAGCCTCAAACAGGGGAAAACGTTCTTGAACGACGACTCACAACAGCACACCACCTTCGATGGCGTGGCCGACTACATCGCCGCACTGGACAATGTGTGCGGGATGGCGCAACGCACCCTGAACATCTTCGAGAATAATTTTGCCGACATCGGCTTCAACGCAGAGTCACGTTACGATACTTTGCGCCATTTTTTGGTCAGCAGTTCGACCAGTCGCCTGCAATTGCTGGCTCACGACCCGCAACATCTGATCCGCTTCTGCCCGCGCATGATGATGTTGCTGCGTGAATTCAATCACAGCATGGCGATCTATCAAACGCCATCACACATGAAAACTTACACCGAGGCTTTCGCTGTTGCCGACAATGCGCACTTCGTGCGCCGCTATCACTTTGACGATACCCGCGGACTGTTGGCCAAGAATGACGCTGCGGGTGCGCGCCAACTCAACTCTCGCTTCAACGAGATGTGGGTGGCTTCGCACTCCGGGGCTACCCCAACCAAATTGGGCCTATAAATTCATCTGGGTTGTTGGCTTTTGCAGAAATGAAACAAAGGCGTGGTAGCGCCGCAATCAAAAGTCCCCACCAAACACCCCTCCTGACAGATTTCTCTGAAACACGCTAGCTTTTTCCATGGAAATTGGTAGAATGCCGCGCCCTTTGCAGCAAGGTGATTGCCGCGATGGTAATTGATGCAACTGTATTCGGTCGTTAACTTAAACTCTCTCCATAGGAAATAAAATGAAATTCTCCGCTCTGATCGCTGTTCTGTTTGCTCTGTCTTTGGCCGCTTGTGGCAAAACTGAAACTGCTGCTCCAGCAGTTGCTGCTGACGCTGCTGTTGCTGCTTCCGCTCCAGTTGCTGCTGAAGCTGCTTCCGCACCTGCAGTTGCTGCACCTGTTGCCGCTCCAGCTGCCAAGTAATTTACTTAGCAAGCTCGTTAAAAAAGCCGACGCAAGTCGGCTTTTTTATTTGCCGCGATTTTCTTCATTTCATCTGATCTCGCGCCAATCCAGTCCCAGTTGTTGATCCGCCACTCCGATCCAACTTTCCTCACAGTTCAAAGCCTGACTTAAAGCACTGACCGCCAATTGCGGCAGGTTGTTCTGCTGGCTCAGGTGCGCCGCCACGATGTGTTGCAGGCGACTGCTGTCCAATCGTTGCAAAAGTGCAGCGGCTTGTTGATTGTTGAGATGGCCGAATCGTCCGCCCACCCGTTGTTTCAGGCTCACCGGATAACGGCCTAGCCTTAGCATTTCTTCATCGTGGTTGCATTCCAGCACGAGCGCCTCGCAGGCGGTAAGTACTTGCTCGATGTGAGGAGTTACGTGCCCGGTGTCGGTCAACACGCCCAACCGGGTCGCACCGTCGCCGAACACGTATTGCACCGGTTCGGCTGCGTCGTGGGGAACCAGATAAGGTTGCACCTCAAGGTCTCCAATGGAGAATGAATAATGCGGATTGACTTCTGTCACGCTGACTGTGCTGAACACGTCCCGCTGAGTACGCAGAGTTCCATGCGTCATCCATACTGGAAGGGTAAACCGGCGCGCCAACGCGGCAACGCCTTTGATGTGGTCGCCGTGTTCATGCGTAACCAGAATACCGCTGAGATGTTCGGCTTGCAGACCGAGTCGTGCGAGGCGGGAAATCGTTTCGCTACCGGAAAACCCGCAATCCATCATTACAACGGTGGCACCGGCTTGCACCACCAGTGCGTTGCCTTCGCTGCCACTGCCGAGAAGGGCAAAACGCATTTGTGGAATCTATTTTACTGCGGGTTATTTTTCCAGATTCTGGAACAGCGCATCGAGAATCCGCACGGCTTCCTTGCCATTCAGATCGGCGCCTTCCTTGACGGTCACGTCGGTTGAACCGTTGGATTCATGTACCGACACTTGCAGGTCGGCAGATTTCTGGTCTTTGTTGCGCAGGAAATAAATTCCCTTGCTCCTGTCCACATCAGCAACGGGAATTCCCGCACGTTCCAAAGCTTGCCCTGCTTTACGCCAGACACGATCGAAAGGCTCGTTGATCAGAATAAAACGTACCCCGCCCACTTCCAGCAGTTTGGCTGTTGCAACGCTCACCGTCGGCACAACTACAGGACTGGCGGGAATCGCAGTTGTTTGCTCATCGGGTTTGGCGCGCGAATAATCCGAATATTTTGCCACCTGCGTGCCATCGGCAGCCGGTATCGCAAAACGTTGTTCCGTTGCTGGCTTGATCAAGTCGGGCGGCACCTCAAGCGCGGGGGCTTGTACCGCACCGGCCTTGTAATCCAGCTGCTTGCGCTCGAAAACACAACACCCTGTCGTGAGAGATAGAGCGGCCAAAATTAAAATGATGTTGCTGGTTTTCATAATCGTTCCTATTTAAATGATCCCGGCCTGACGCATCGCGGTTTCCACCACGACTTGTGAACCCGCAGTCAGCGGGGTGAGCGGCAGGCGCAAAATATTCTTCATCTTGCCCATTCGTGACACCGCCCATTTCACCGGGATCGGATTGGCTTCAACGAACAGATTACGGTGCAATCCGAGCAGGCGGAAATTGATCTCCCGCGCCCTTGCGACATCCCCCTGCAGCGCAGCAGCACACATCTCGTGCATCAGCCTCGGTGCAACATTGGCCGTCACCGAGATGGTGCCGTGTGCGCCAAGCAACATCAAAGCAAGTGTGCTGGCATCGTCGCCGCTGTAAATGGCAAAGTCTGCCGGGGCGCGTTGCAACAGATCGCTGCCGCGTTCGATGCCGCCGGTCGCGTCCTTGATGCCAACGATATTGGGAATCTGTGCCAATCGCAGCACGGTGTCGTTGCTCATATCGGCACCGGTACGTCCCGGCACGTTGTACAAAATGTGCGGCATATCCACCGCCTCGGCGATGGCTTTAAAGTGCAGATAAAGTCCCTCTTGCGTCGGCTTGTTGTAATACGGCACAACGGTCAGCGAAGCGGCCGCTCCCGCCCTTTTCGAGAACGCCGCAAGTTCGATGGCTTCCTTGGTGGAATTGGCACCGGTCCCCGCGATGATGGGAATACGTCCGGCCGCGTGCTCAACCGCGACCTGGATCAGTTGCTCATGTTCTTCCACATCCACGGTGGGGGATTCACCTGTGGTACCGACCACCACGATGGCGTCCGACCCTTCGGCAATATGAAAATCGATCAATGCGCGAAACGCTTCCCAGTCCAGACTTTCGTCTTCCAACATGGGGGTGACGATCGCGACGATGCTGCCAGTAATCATGATATGCGCTGCGTTTTTTTTGGAGCGCGCATTCTACCGCAAGACACCCGCGTTCCAAAATTCACACACAGTTAGTCTTACGGACAGGTTATGGAATAATCGAATCGGCGCACTGTGAATGCCAACGACTTCACCCCCCCCTTGTCCAGCCTCGCCCCCGGCATCCGCGCGACCATCACCGACATCCTACAAATCACCCAAATAAAAAACCCGCTTGCGCGGGTTTTTTATGAATACTCGAAAACGTCACCAAATTACTTCAGCTTGGTTTCCTTGTAGGTCACGTGCTTGCGTGCCACCGGGTCAAACTTCATGAATTCAAGTTTTTGCGGGGTGGTGCGTTTGTTCTTGTTGGTGGTGTAGAAATGCCCCGTACCCGCAGAGGATTCCAGTTTGATTTTTTCGCGTGCGCCTTTTGCCACAGTCGTTCTCCTTTATACCTTCTCGCCACGGGCGCGCATCTCGAACAGCACGGCTTCGATGCCGTTTTTGTCGATGGTACGCAGCGCAGCATTGGTCAGGCGCAAAGACACCCAACGATTTTCAGACTCCACCCACAAGCGGCGACGTTGCAGATTCGGCAAGAAGCGACGCTTGGTTTTGTTATTCGCGTGGGAGATGTTGTTCCCAACCATCGGGGCTTTCCCCGTTACTTGACAGACGCGTGCCATGACTAACTCCAGACCAGTTGCAAAAATGAGGCGCGGATTCTACCCCAAACCCTGAAAAATACACAACCGAAAGTTTCAGCGGCCTTTTCGGTACAACGCCGATTGGGCATGCGCCTGCAAACCCTCGCCAAAAGCCAGGGTGGATGCGATCTCGCCCAGCTTCTGTGCACCCAATGCGGAAACCTGAATCAGGCTGCTGCGCTTCTGGAAGTCATACACGCCCAGCGGCGACGAGAAACGCGCCGTACCCGAGGTGGGCAACACGTGATTCGGCCCCGCACAATAATCGCCCAGAGATTCGGAGGTGTAACGGCCCATAAAGATGGCACCGGCATGTTTGATTTTGGGCAGCCAGGCTTGCGGTTCGGAAATGGAAAGCTCCAGGTGCTCGGGCGCGATGCGGTTGCTGATCCGGCAAGCTTCGTCCAAATCGGCGACATGTATCAACGCGCCGCGATTCTCCAGCGCGGTGCGGATGATGTCTTTGCGCGGCATCTGTTGCAGCAGCCGTTCCGCACTCGCCGCCACACGTTCGATAAAGTCGGCATCCGGCGACAGCAGGATGGCCTGCGCCAGCTCGTCGTGTTCGGCCTGCGAAAATAAATCCATCGCCACCCAATCCGAATCGGTTTGCCCGTCGCAGATAACCAATATCTCGGACGGCCCCGCGATCATGTCGATGCCGCACACGCCAAATACGCGGCGTTTGGCCGAGGCGACATAGGCGTTGCCGGGACCGACGATCTTGTCCACCTTGGGAATACTTGCCGTGCCATACGCCAGTGCCGCCACAGCTTGCGCACCGCCGATGGTGAACACGCGATCCACTCCGGACAAATACGCCGCCGCCAGCACCAGCTGATTTTTTACGCCATCCGGCGTGGGCACCACCATGATGAGTTCGGCAACACCGGCGACTTTCGCGGGCAATGCGTTCATCAATACGGAGGAGGGATACGCTGCCTTGCCTCCCGGCACATACAGCCCGACCCGATCCAGCGCGGTGATTTGTTGCCCGAGCAGGGTGCCGTCCGCCTCGGTGTAGCTCCATGAAGTTTGCACCTGCTTCTGGTGGTAGTCGGTAACGCGCTGTGCGGCGTGCTCCAAGGCGCTGCGTTGATCGTCCGGCAGACCTTTGAAAGCAGCCGCAAGTTCGGCGCGCGGCAATTCCATCGCGGCGGCGTTGTCCAGCGGCAGACGGTCGAACTTGCGGGTGTAGTCGAGCACGGCTTCGTCGCCGCGTTTCTTCACATCGGCGAGGATGTTTGCGACGGTCGCTTCCAGTTTTTCATCGGCGGTTTCTTCAAAGGCCAACAGCGTGTTCAGCTTGGCATCGAAGTCGGGTTGTTGGGTCGAAAGGCGGGTGATGTTCATGGGCAGTGCTCTTTATTTTACGGCTCCGGCAAACGCATCCAACATCGGCTGCAGGGTGACACGTTTGAGTTTCAACGAGGCTTGATTGACGACCAGCCGGGAAGAAATCTGCACGATCTCTTCCACCGCAACCAGGTTGTTGGCCTTCAGCGTGGCACCGCTGCTCACCAGATCGACGATGGCATCGGACAGGCCGACCAACGGTGCCAGCTCCATCGAGCCGTACAGTTTGATGAGATCGACGTGTACACCTTTCGAGGCGAAATGTTCGCGCGCGGTCTTCACATATTTGGTCGCCACGCGCAGACGCGCGCCCTGCTTCACCGCCGAGGCGTAATCAAAATCGTTGCGCACCGCGACCATCATGCGGCACTTGGCGATGTTCAGGTCGAGCGGCTGGTACAAACCATCACCGCCATGCTCGTTCAGCACATCTTTACCCGCCACGCCCAGATCGGCTGCACCGTATTGCACATAAGTTGGCACGTCGGAGGCGCGCACGATGATCAGGCGCACATCGTCGCGGTTGGTCGGCAGGATGAGTTTGCGCGAGGTCTCCGGGTCTTCCAGCGGTGTGATACCGGCCGCAGCAAGCAGCGGCAGTGTTTCTTCGTAGATGCGACCTTTGGAGAGGGCGATCGTAATCATGTTCGGTTCCTATTTGAGGCGGCGAATGTTAGCGCCCAGTTGCGACAATTTGCTTTCAATGTGTTCGTAGCCGCGATCCAGATGGTAGATGCGGTCGATGACCGTCTCGCCTTGCGCCACCAGTCCGGCAATCACCAGACAGGCCGAGGCGCGCAGATCGGTGGCCATCACCGTCGCACCTTCCAGATGATTGACGCCGCGCACCACCGAAGTGTTGCCTTCCACGTCGATCATCGCGCCGAGGCGGCGCAATTCCTGCACGTGCATGAAGCGATTTTCAAAGATGGTTTCGATCACCATCGCGCTGCCTTCGGCGATGCAATTGAGCGCCATAAATTGCGCCTGCATGTCGGTGGGGAATGCCGGATGCGGCGCGGTGCGCACGTTTACCGCTTTCGGGCGTCCGTTCATTTCAAGGTGGATAGTGTCGCCGGAGACCGTGATCTTCGCCCCGGCCTCGGTGAGTTTTTCCAGTACGGTCTCAAGAATATCCGCGCGCGTCCCGTGCAGGGTGATGCTGCCACCGGTCGCTGCGGCTGCCACCAGGAATGTGCCGCTCTCGATACGGTCCGGCATGATAGGGTGCGTCGCACCGTGCAACGCTTCCACACCGGTGATGGTGATCGCATCCGTGCCATCGCCGCTGATCTTGGCACCCATCGCACGCAGGCAATTCGCCAGATCCACCACTTCCGGTTCGCGTGCCGCGTTCTCCAGAACGGTCACGCCGTCTGCCAGTGTGGCCGCCATCATCAGGTTTTCGGTACCGGTGACACTGACGATATCGAAGAAGATGCGCGCGCCTTTAAGACGTTTTGCTTTGGCGTGAATATAGCCGTGTTCGATGGCGATCTCGGCGCCCATCGCTTGCAGGCCTTTGATGTGCAGATCAACCGGGCGCGAGCCGATGGCACAACCGCCGGGCAGCGAGACGCGCGCATCGCCGAAGCGCGCCACCAGCGGCCCCAGCACCAGGATCGCCGCGCGCATGGTCTTGACCATGTCATACGGTGCTTCCCACTTGTCCACTTTGTCACCCTTGAAAGTGATCTCGCCGGCGGCGGCCTGCGCCACGATGCCCATCTGCTGCAGCAGTTTGCGCATGGTGCCGACGTCGTGCAGATCGGGCAGGTTAGTCAGGTGCAAGCTGTCTGCGGTGAGCAGGCTGGCGCACATGATGGGCAACGCGGCGTTCTTGGCGCCCGAGATGCGCACGTCTCCGCGCAATGGGATGCCGCCTTGTATTGCTAATTTTTGCATGAATGAAAGTTTCCGTTAGTAATGAACGACCGCTCAAGCGAGCGGCAGCACCGTGGCCACATCGTAAAGTTTGGCGAGGCTTTGCAAGTTGGGCGGAAGATTGATGAACGCGATTTTAACGTTGTTGAGACGTGCTTGTCTTGACCACTGCAACAACACGCTCACGGCCGACGAGTCCACGGCTTCAACTTGAGCCAGATCGACCAGCATCTCTTGTTGGCCATCCTGCCGCACGTCGACACCGAACAGCGCGCCGGACATCTCGCGTGCGGTGTCCAGAGTCAACGGCCCGGATATGCGGATGCGATCACGCTCACGCCGGATCAATTGGTTTGCGCTTTCGTGTAGGCCGCGCCATTGCTTGCGGAGAGGTTCTTTGCTGCCAATGCCTTGATCAATCCGTCAATACCTGTTTGCTGGATCTGATCGGCAAACGAACCGCGATAACTGGTGACCAGACTCACGCCTTCCACGGTCACATCGAAGGCTTTCCAACCGGTTTCGGTCAACTTCATTTCGTAATCCACCACGACGGTTCTGCCGCTGCTGATGCGAATCAATGTATTCACCGTCGTCTCGACCGCGCCGGCGTCCATCCTGACCGGTTTGACCTCGACTTTTGGATCGGGGTAGGTGCTGAACACCTTGGTATACGTACGCACCAGCATGGTACGGAATTCTGCAACAAGGGCCTGCTTCTGCTGCTCGGTCGTAGTGCGCCATCCGCGCCCCACGGCCAGTTGCGTCATCCGCTGGAAATCAAAGTGCGGCAGGATCTTCGCGTCCACCAATTCCAGCAGGCGCTTCTGGTTGGAGACGATGCGGCGGTCATTATTAACGACCTCCATCACCTCATGCACCGTGTCTTTGATCAACACATCCGGCGGGGGCACTTCAGACCGTGCCGACACGGGCAAAGCGAGCAGTTGCACACAAAACAACAATAAGGCTATTTTTTTCATGGCTCCGGCATTTCTGATCAGGGTTATTTTGATTCGTCCGCTTTACTGAATAGGAATTTACCCACCATTTCTTCCAGCACGATGGCGGACTGGGTCTTCTTGAATTCCTCGCCGGCCTTGAGCAGTTCGGTGTCGCCCCCTGGCATCAATCCGATGTATTGCTCCCCCAACAATCCCGAAGTGAGAATGTTGGCGAAAGTGTCCTGTGGAAACTGGTAACGTTTGTCGATACTCATGGTCACTTTGGCTTCGTAACGTTCGGTGTCCAGCACAATACTGGTTACGCGACCGACCAACACCCCCGCACTTCTGACCGAGGCTGACGGTTTCAGGCCGCCCACGTTGATGAAATGCGCCTGCAGTTGATACGTCTCCGACACATTGTAGGTGCTCAAGTTACCCACCTTCAACGCCAGCACGACCAGCGCAGCTATTCCCGCCACCACAAAAGCCCCCACCCATAAATCCAACGTCGTACGTTCCATATGCTTATGCTCCCTGAAACATAAATGCGGTCAAAATAAAGTCCAGCATCAGGATCGCCAGTGACGACTGCACCACCGTCCTCGTTGTTGCGCCCGACACACCTTCCGCCGTGGGCGGCGCATCGTACCCTTCGAACAATGCGATGGCGGTGACCGCCAAGCCGAACACGAAACTCTTGATAACGCCGTTCATCACGTCATGTTGAAAATCGACCGTCGATTGCATCTGTGACCAGAACGATCCTTCGTCCACACCGATCATCACCACACCGACCACATAACCGCCGAACACACCCATCGCGGAAAATATCGCGGCCAGTAGCGGCATCGAAATCACCCCTGCCCAGAAGCGCGGCGCGACCACGCGCGCAATGGGATCTACCGCCATCATTTCCATCGCGGCGATCTGCTCGGTGGCTTTCATCAAACCAATCTCCGCCGTCATCGCCGATCCGGCACGGCTGGCGAACAACAGTGCCGCCAATACCGGCCCCAACTCGCGCACCAGACTCAGTGCTACCAGCGAACCCAGTGCCGATTCCGAACCGTAACGTTTGAGTGTTTCGTAGCCCTGCAAACCCAGCACCATGCCGACGAACATGCCCGCCACGCCGATGATCACCAGCGACATCACGCCGCTGGCGAACATTTCCTTCACAATCAGGTGAAACCGCCGAAAGCCGGTCCCGGAATGTAGCAAGGTCAAAGTCAGGAAGCGCGTGGCATAGCCGATACGCCAAACCGTGTTGACGGCGCGATTGCCGACAGCCCGCAAACTTCTGTTAATCGGCATCAGGTATCCACTCCCAAGTCCTGTGCGTATCCGGTCGCCGCCGGATAATGAAACGGGATCGGGCCGTCCATCTCGCCATGCACGAATTGGTGCACAAAAGGCATGTCCGATGCGCGTATTTCGTCCGGCGTTCCTTCGGCCCTGATCACACCGTCGTTGATGAAATAGGCGTAGTCCACGATCTTCAGCGATTCCTGCACATCGTGCGTGACCACCACCGAAGTGGCACCCAGTGCGTCATTTAGTTTTCGAATCAATTGCCCCACCACGGAAAGCGAAATCGGATCGAGACCGGCAAACGGCTCGTCGTACAAAATCAGCATCGGGTCGAGTGCCACGGTGCGCGCCAATGCAACCCTGCGCGCCATCCCGCCGGAAAGTTCGGCCGGCATCAAGTTGTGCGTGCCGCGCAAACCGACCGCATGCAACTTCATCATGACCAGATCGTGAATAATCGCTTCCGGCAAATCGGTATGTTCGCGCATTTGGAACGCCACATTATCGAAGACCGACATGTCGGTGAACAACGCGCCGAACTGGAATAACACACCCATCTTGCGCCGCATTTTGTACAGCGCGTCCTGATCCAATTCGTGAATGACTTGCCCATCGATACGCACTTCCCCCCGCGTGGGTTTGAGCGCACCGCCGATCAGCCGGAACAAAGTGGTCTTGCCACAGCCGCTGCCGCCCATCACGGCGATCACTTTGCCTTTTCCAAATGACATATTGATGCCGTTCAAAATGGCACGTTTGTCGTAGGAAAAATTGACGTCTTTTATTTCTACCAGCGGTTGCTGAGGCACGTTCGACCTTATTGCCTGTTTGCGAGGTGCGCATTCTATCATCACACCCTGTCAACTCTAACGTCGGACGCGCGCGCCTCCCAAGTGTCCAATCCTTGCATTTTGTGACACGTGCGCCCTTGAGATTGTTGTGATTACTGGCTATCCTGCGCGCGTCTTTATTTATCCCGCATGGAACAACTTGATCCAAGTCGCCCTTCCCAGCTTACTCATCGTGGATGATGACCCGCTCATCCGTGATTCTCTGCGCCTGATTCTGTCGGATGAGTTCGATATTCTGCTGGCGCAGGATCGCGAACAGGCCATCCGCCTGGTGCGCGACCTACAATCCCCGCCACAACTGGCTTTGGTCGATCTGGGTCTGCCGCCCACACCGCATCGTCCGCAGGAAGGGTTCCGCCTTATCTCCGAATTATTGGCGCATTTCCCGCGTATCAAGATCGTGGCGCTTTCCGGCCAGAACGAAGAGAGCAATGCGCGCCACGCGCGAACATTGGGCGCTTTCGAATTCGTTGCGAAACCCTGCCGTCCGGATGCCATCCGCAATGAGTTGCGCTCGGCACTGAATGCTTTTCAAAGTGAGCTGCGCGACAAGTCGGAAAGAAGTTCGAACCTTGGGATCATCGGCAACTGTCAGCCGATACAAGTATTACGCAGCCAGATCACGATGTTTGCCGGAACCCCTTATCCCGTGTTGATCCAGGGCGCATCGGGAAGCGGCAAAGAGTTGGTTGCCTCGGCTGTGCAGAGTTTGAGTAGCGACCCGGCTGCCCCGTTTGTCGTCCTCAACTGTGCCGCGATTGCCGTCAACTTGCTTGAATCCACCCTGTTCGGCCACGCCAAAGGTGCCTTCACCGGGGCAACAATCGCCCAAGCCGGTTTCTTCGAGAAGGCCGAAAAAGGCACGTTATTCCTGGATGAAATCGGCGAGGTACCGCCGGAACTTCAGGCAAAATTACTGCGCGTATTGGAGAACGGCGAATATCAACGGGTCGGCGAAACTTCAACCCGCAAAAGTACGGCCCGCATCATCGCCGCCACCAACCGCGACTTGGCCCAGGAAGTGCGTAACGGGAATTTTCGCGCGGATCTTTTTCATCGCTTGAGCGTATTCACTATCAACGTGCCTTCGCTCGATACACTGGGCGACGACAAGCTGCTGTTGCTCGATCACTTCCGTGATTTTTATTCCAGACAGATGCAACGCCCGCCTTTCCAGCTTGGCGCGGACGCCAAAGCCGCATGGAAGTCCTACCCGTTCCCCGGCAACACGCGCGAGTTGCGCAATATCGTGATTCGCCTGATCACCAAATATCCCGGGCAATCCGTCTCGACCGCGCAACTGGATGCCGAGATGGATAAAAATCTGACCCACACGGATGATTTAAATCCGGCATCGGCAAATGATATACGTCGTGTTCTGCAACAGGGTGGCTTCAATTTGGATGACGTGTTGATGGGTGTGGCGCAAAAATATATCGACACAGCAATGGATCTTTCGCAGGGCAACGTGAGTGAAGCGGCCAAGTTGCTGGGCATCGCGCGGACCACACTGTACAGCCGTATGGATGCCGCGCAAAAGCATAAATCACAACAGTAACAATTAAGGGGAATCAGATGTATCTGGAACATTTCGGTCTCAATGAGCAACCTTTCAAGGTTACGCCGGTCACCGATTTCTTTTTTTCCGGAGCCAATCGCGGCGAGATTCTGGATGCGCTGGTGTACGCCATCACCGACGGTGAAGGCATTGTCAAAATCAGCGGCGAAGTGGGCAGCGGCAAGACCATGTTGTGCCGCATGCTGCTGGACAAACTGCCCACCAATATTATCGCCATCTATCTGGCCAATCCGAGTCTGTCACGCGACGAATTGCTGTATGCCATCGCCGACCGCCTGGGACTTGATCTGGAAGGACAGCGGGTCAATGTGATTCTGCAAAATCTGCAAAACGATCTGGAACAAAAACATGCGCGCGGTGAGCGTTGTGTCGTTCTGGTGGACGAGGCGCACGCCATGCCGCTGGAGACGCTGGAAGAGTTGCGCTTGCTGTACAACCTGCAAGTCGGCAAACACAAACTGTTGCAGATCGTATTGTTCGGTCAACCCGAGTTGGATTCGAAACTGGCACAGATCAACATGCGCCAATTGAAGGATCGCATCGTGCACCATTTCACCATTCTGCCCTTGTCGCCGCAGATCATTCACGCGTATCTGATGTTCCGCATGCGTGCTGCAGGCTACAAAGGGCCGGACATCTTCACCCCCGATGCCGAAAAGATGATCGGCAAGGCCTCACAGGGATTGATGCGCCGCGTCAATATCCTGGCGGACAAATCGTTGCTTGCGGCATTCGTGGAGAACACCCACAAGATCGATATCCGTCATGTGCAGGCGGCCATCCGCGACAGCGAGATGACGCCCATGCACCATTGGCTAAAACGCAGGAGTACCCATATCTTGGGGGGTGTCGGATTGCTGGTCTGTTGCGCGGCTGTGGCGGTGTGGTTCCTGCAAAGGGAGCTCGAACCGGCTTCCCCCGCCAATCACGTCGCCGTAATCGCTTCAACACTGCCGGCTTCAGCTGTTGTGCCAACCTTGGTGGCTAATCCAACTTCCGCCCCGGTCGCTGTCTCATCTGTCTCGGCATCTGAAAATAATGCGGCTGCCAGCAGCGGCGTCGCAGCAGCAAGCTCGGTGACTGCAACAGCTTCGTTACCCAATGAACACGTGACCGCAGAGCAGCCGGACAAAACCTCCGCTGCAACAAAAGAACATACCCGAGTAGAGTTGCCCGCCAAGTTAAAAGTCGCGCCCGCCTCTCCCGCGCCAAACTTGCTCAATTCCAGACTGGAAGCGACACGCGCCATGTTGGCTTCAGCCACAAAAGGAAGCGCCAGCATCCAATTGTTCTACACCGATGGAGGGGCGCAAGAGCGCATGGAAGCTTTCCTGCTACGCGCCAAGAAATTCAAGAATCTCGACGACATCTATGTTCTGCCCATCAAACTCAGGGGACACGATGCGTATCGGGTGTTGTACGGCGTCTACGCAAGCAGCGAAGATGCGCGCACCGGAATGGAAAAATTGCCAAAACGCTACTTGGATGCTTTCGCGCCCACTTTGCACTTGCTAGACAACTCGCAGAATCTGCCTTAACTTAATGAAACTAAAAATATATAGCCCAATTTGGATATTGCCTGAGTCGGCTATTTAGTGTTACCTTCCGCCCAAATCAATCGGGAGTCGGGGAATGAGGCTAAGTCACGTATTACTTTGTTCAAGTTGTATCTTGATTGCCGCCTGCGGGACGAAGGCGATCAAGCCCTCTGACAAACACATCCAGCAAGCCCCCGGCGAAGCCACTCGCAGCAGCGGTTCCATACCTCCAACCAGCAAGAGTTCTGTTGTTCTCCCCCTTCCAAAACCCGCTGTAAAAGTCGAGACTTATACCGTCGTCGTCACCAACCTGCCCGCACAAGATATCCTGTTCGCATTGGCCCGCGACGCCAAGATCAACATCGACATCCACCCCGGCATCCAGGGCGAAGTCACGATTAATGCCATCAACCAGACACTGCCGCAGATACTCGATCGCATCGCCAATCAAGTTGATATCCGTTACGAGCTCAACAATGGCAATCTGATCGTGATGCCGGACACACCCTTCCTGAAGAGCTACAAGATCGACTATGTAAACATGTCGCGCGACTCCGAGGGCGGCATCTCGAACACCAGTCAAGTCGGCGGCGGCACTGGAACGACCACCACAAGTTCCGGCAACAATTCGAAACTCTCGATCACCAACACGTCGAAGAATCACTTCTGGGACACGCTGGTGAAGAACATCACCGATATCCTGCGCGAGACCGACAAGATTTTGCCGGAGGGATCGAGCGAAACTGTGGTGCAACAGAACAACACGAACAGCACGACCGGGACAGGGCAACAAACTTCCGGTTCAAAGAAGCAGAACAGTTCCAAGTCCGCCCTTGAAAACAGCCCCGATGCAGCCACCATCGAAGGCGAAGGAACGACGGTCACCCGGCGCAACACCTTCCGCGAAGCCGCGTCGGTGATCGCCAATCCCGAGTCCGGCATCATTACGGTTCGCGCGACCGGCAAGCAACACGAGAAGATTCAAGAGTTCGTCACACAGGTCATGCGCAATGCACGCCGTCAGGTGCTGATCGAAGCAACCATCGCGGAAGTTCGGTTGAATAGCAATTACCAGCAGGGGATCAACTGGTCCAAGCTGGCTGGCTCCAAAGCGCTTTCGATCGGCCAGGCAGGTACTCCGTTAATGCCCAATTCAGCAACGGCCACCGTCGGCGCATTGGTGCTGAACTATACCAACCCGACCGCCGCGATCGGCAATCTGAGTGGTAGCGTTTCGTTGTTGGAAACGTTTGGTGATGTGAAAGTGCTTTCCAGCCCCAAACTTAGCGTGCTGAATAACCAGACGGCGATGTTGCGCGTGGTGGATAACAATGTGTATTTCATCGTCAGTTCGACCACCACACCGGCCACTACATTGAGCGGCCCTATCACCACGTACACCACGACCGTCAACACCGTGCCGGTGGGTTTCTCCATGAGTATCACGCCGCAGATTAACGATAACGATACCGTTCTGCTGAATGTGCGCCCCACCATTACCCGACTGCTGACACCGGCAACCGACCCCACGCCGGGACTCACAGTCACCAACAAGATCCCGCAAGTCTCTACCCGCGAGATGGAATCTGTATTGAAGATTGAGAATAATCAGATTGCAATCTTGGGCGGACTGATGCAGGATGAAATCAACAATCAGTCAGATGGCATTCCGTTGTTAAATAACATCCCGTTCGCCGGTAATGCTTTCAAAAATCGTACCGACAACAAGATCAAAACCGAATTGGTAATCTTCCTGCGCCCGGTAGTCATCAAGGATGCCAGCATCGACGGCGATTTCAGTGCCTACCGCAGCAACTTGCCCGATGAGAATTTTCTGAAACCGGAAAATGAAAAGGCCAGACCATGAGCCTGCTACTTGATGCGATGAAAAAAACGGAACAGGACTCGCAGAAATCCGGGCTCTCGAATCTGTCACTGGAAGAACATCCGGTGGAAAAAATGCGCACCCCACCGCTGCCGGAGGCCGTGACGTCTTCCTCCCGTGCAGCGGGAGAAAACATCTTCGCCGCCAAACGCAAAAAAGAAGCGCCGCGATTCCGCTGGAACCTGGGGCTGGTTCCCACGACGCTGTTAATTTGCAGCGTCATAGGCTCGGGATACGGCTATTACGTCTACCTTGAGATCACTCCCACTCCACAGGCTTTTGTGCAACGTTCCAATCCAACGCCCCCCCCGACACCCGTTGCCGCGCCTACGCCACAACCCCAACTTGTTGCCACACTCGCTCCCCAACCCGGACTTGAAGTTCCGCAGTCGGTAGTGGTCGAACAGGATTTTGCCTCTCCGAAAGCAAAACCCTTCGCACCAACTGTTTCTAAAACTTCCTCAGCGGATTCTTCCAAAAACAGCGACAAGCAAGCGAAGCCACGTGCCGAAAACAGCCCAAAGCAGATTGCTCCCAAACCGCCCGCAGCCATGACCATCGTGCGCAGTCAGGAAAGAGATTCCATCACTCCCGCGTTGCTGGATGCCTACCAGGCGTACCAACGCAATGACTATGTCTCTGCCACCCAAGGATACCGTAACGTGTTGAGCCAGGACGCGCACAACCGTGATGCGTTGCTCGGATTGGGCGCGATCGCGCAACAACAAGGTCAGAATGAATCTGCCCAATATTATTATCGCCAGGTGTTGCTACTCGACCCGCGCGACCCGGTTGCACAAGGCGCCATGTTTGCCTACAGCACCAACATTGGTGTGGATACCGAAAGTCAGATCAAACAGCGCCTGTCGGAGCACCCGCGCTCGGCCGCATTGAACTATGCGCTGGGCAATCTGTATTCAGAACAGTCGCGCTGGGCGGAAGCACAGCAAGCCTATTTCAACGCGCATACGCTGGATCAATCCAACGCACAATACAAATACAATCTGGCGGTCAGCTTGGATCACCTTGGACAAAGCAAAGCCGCAGCACAGTATTATCAACAGGCTTTACAACTCGATTCCGGCAACAACTCGGGATTCGACCACGCAAGCGCCCAGCAACGCCTGAATGAATTAACACCACCCAGCCGCTGAGGATAAACATGGCAGTACAGCCGCAACAGATCCAGCAGCCAATCGGCCAGTTGCTCATCTCCAAAGGTGTGATCAGCGAAGACCAGTTGCGCATCGCCACACAGGAACAAAGTAAATCGCCCCAACCGTTGGGGCGTTTGTTGGTGCGCTTGGGCTTCCTCTCCGAAGCCACCATCCGTGATGTCTTATCCGAAAATCTGGGGCAGGAGAGCGTCGATCTTTCCAATGTGATCGTCGATTCCGCCGCGATCACCATGGTGCCCAAGGAAGTGGCACGGCGTTATCTGCTGGTGCCGTTGTCAGTCGATCTGAACAACAAGAACCTCACGCTGGCAGTCGCCGATCCGGACAACATCATCGCACTCGACCAGGTGCGCGCCTTGTTGCGCGACGAATACCGCCTGATCACCCTGCTCGCCAGCGAATCCGACATCCTGCGCGCCATCGACCAGTATTACGGTTTTGAGCTTTCCATCGACGGCATCCTGCACGAAATCGAGCCGGGCGAGTTGGAACATCAGGGTCTGCAACAAGGCGTCAATGAATTCAGCCAGCCCGTTGTGCGACTGATTGATGCGCTACTCACCGAGGCTGTGCAGCAGAACGCATCGGATATCCACTTCGAACCGGAAAACAGCTTCCTGCGCATCCGTTACCGCGTCGACGGGGTGTTGCGCCAGGTGCGCAGTTTGCACAAGAGTTTCTGGCCGGCGATGGTGGTGCGTATGAAGGTCATGAGCGGCATGAACATCGCCGAGACACGCGCCCCGCAGGACGGTCGTATCTCGTTGCGTTTGTCCGGACGTCCCATCGACTTTCGTGTGGCTTCGCATCCCACCACCTACGGCGAGAATCTGGTGCTGCGTATCCTGGATCGGCAAAAAGGTCTGGTACCGATTAACCAAATCGGCCTCGACGATGCCGCCTTGACGATCTTGCTGAACATCATCGCCAAGCCGGAAGGCATCGTGTTGGTCACCGGCCCGACCGGTAGCGGTAAAACGACGACCCTGTATTCGATTCTGAATCACGTCAACACCGAATCGGTGAACATCATGACGTTGGAAGATCCGGTGGAGTATCCCATTCCGCTGATCCGCCAAAGTTCAGTGAACGAAGCGGCCAAGCTCGACTTCGCCAGCGGTATCCGTTCCTTGATGCGGCAAGACCCGGACATTATTCTGGTCGGTGAGATCCGCGACCATCCCACTGCCGAGATGGCATTTCGTGCTGCCATGACAGGCCACCAGGTATATTCGACGCTGCACACCAATTCCTCGGTGGGCGCGATTCCACGCTTGTTGGATATCGGTATCCTGCCCGATATTCTGGCGGGAAATATCATCGGCATCGTGGCGCAACGGCTGATCCGAATCTTGTGCAAACATTGCAAATACTCCTACCAGCCGGATTCCAGTGAACGCAAGTTGCTTGGACTAAGCCCGCACGAAGATGTAACGCTCTATCGCGCCGCCGGATGCGACATGTGTCACCACCAGGGTTATAGCGGGCGCCAGGCCATCATGGAGATTCTCAAAATTGACTCGGACCTGGATGACTTGATCGCGCGCCGCGCCAGCATTCGCGACATCAAACATGCCGCACTTGAACGCGGCTTCCGGCCGTTGGCGCAAGACGGTATCCGGCGCATCCTGCAAGGCGTGACCTCCGTCTCGGAGGTTTCGCGCGTGGTCGACCTTACTGATCGCTCATAGGAGAATTGCCGCGTGGCCCTCTATTCCTACAAGGCGATCGAAAGTAACGGCAAGACCGTCAAAGGACTGCAAGACGCGGCCAATCTGATCGATCTGGAG
>CAZRZH010000035.1:0-21525 GCA_964604485.1 uncultured Sideroxydans sp. | reverse complement strand
TGAGGAACAGCAGCCAAGAGGATTGTTCGGTGTAGTCGAGTTCGCTGGCGCAGCCGGCTTCTTTGCGCAATACGTCGTCGATGTTTCTGAAGGTTTGTTCGAACATTGTGTAATGGGGGTCGATAGTGGATGCAGGTGAATTATTGCAAGGCCGGTCTCAAAATGAAAACGGGGAATCAAGCAGTGCCTGATTCCCCGTTCTGTGATTGCTTTAAGTCTTACTTCTTCTTGTTCTGGATCATGTCGTGCATGATCGGCGACAGAATGATCTCCATCGCGTGGCTCATCTTGCCGCCGGGCACCACCATGGTGTTGGCACGGGACATGAACGAGTTCGGGATCATGCTCAGGTAGTAAGGGAAGTCCACCCCTTTTGGATTGCGGAAACGAATCACCACGAAGCTTTCATCCGGGGTCGGGATATCACGCGCGATGAACGGGTTCGATGTGTCCACGGTCGCCACGCGCTGGAAGTTGATGTCGGTGTAAGTGAACTGCGGGGTGATGTATTTGATGTAGTCGGGCATACGACGCATGATGGTGTCGACAGTCGCTTCGGCGGAATAACCGCGCTCAGCCTTGTCGCGATGGATCTTTTGGATCCACTCCAAGTTGACCACCGGCACCACGCCGATACCCAAGTCCACATAGCGGCGCGCATCGACACCCTTGGCTTCGTCTTGTGCCAAACCGTGCAAACCTTCGTAGAACAACAAATCGGAACCGGCTTCAATATCTTCCCAAGGGGTGAACACTCCTGGGGTCAGGTTGGTCAGGTTGAAATGTTTGTTGTGTTCGACAGCCTCTGAATCGCTGTGCACGTAGTAGCGGCGTTGGCACATGCCTGATTCGCCGTATTGTTTGAACATGCCTTCGATCTTGTCGAAGTGGTTGGCTTCCGGGCCGAAGTGGCTGAAGGTGTTGTTGCCGGCTTTGGCCGCTTCTGCAGCTGCAGCGCGAAATGCCATACGGTCCAGGCTGTGCAAGCTGTCGCCTTCGACTACGGCAGCCTTGATGCTCTCGCGGCGGAAGATGTTCTCAAACGCGCGTTTGACGGTGGTGGTACCTGCGCCGGATGAACCGGTTACTGCAATGACGGGATACTTGGCGGACATAACGAACTCTCCTGATAAATATTATTAATACAGATTATTGAAAAATTTTGGTTGCAGATTCTAACCCAGAATGCGCGCCTAACGCGAGACGCCGGGATTTTCAGCACCCAGTCTGCCCTGCAACAGTTTGGCGAGCTTTTCAGCTTCGTCCCGAGTTGCTATCTGCACGATGCGCAGTGTGTAAGCCACATCACCCGCGTGTCCGCTCGGCAACAGGCGCACGTCATACCCCGCCCCGCGCCATACGTCATAGGCGGTGAGCGCACTTTGCCGGTCACGGGCGGTCAGCAGATTGACTTTCCATTTGCCACCGAGCCGCGCGGCGGGTTGCGCGATGTCGGTTTCGATTGCCCATTTCATCAGTTGCCCGGGATCGACGGGGGCAACAGGCAACGCTTCGGCCCCCTTGGGCATCTTGTAAAAAGACAGCGGTTGATCCATGACGAACGGCTGCTTGTCGGCACCGGTCACCTCGATTTTGCCTTCGATCAGACACACCACACCCTGTTCATCGCTGTCTTTGCCCCACACATCGGTGCCGCGAATGCCCAGCGTGGCGCTCGCCACTTTGACGGTCACATTGCGTCCCTTCAGTTTTTGCAATGCGCCGGTGGTGAATCGAAATGCGCCTTTGCCAACCTTCAAAACTGCACTGAATATCGAATCCGTTCCGCCCGATGTGGACAATCCGTCCAGCGTCAACGCGGCACTTTCACCCAATTTCACCGTGCTGCCATCGGCGGTCAGCACATAGACCCGGGCATTGATTCCGGTCACCAGTTTGTCGCCGTTGTGCAAGGTCGTGCCGACACGTAAAGGCGTAATGTTTGCATCTCGATGCAACCACGCGGGCATCTGCACCGCTTGCACCAGAGCATTCGGTGCCGCATGGGCCGATAACGTGACCAGCAATGAAAGTACAACGATCAGTCTGTTCATGTCCAATCCCTCCTTCGGTGAGCTAGGCCTTCATGTTGCCGCTATAATGCCGAACCCGCAAATTTCGTCGCGATTCAATTTTAAATGCAATCCAATTATTCTCCCAAAGACATCGAAGCCGCCGCGCAACAGCAGTGGAATGACACACAGGCTTTTCTGGCCCGTGAAGACAGCATCCGTCCAAAGTATTATTGCCTGTCGATGTTCCCTTACCCTTCCGGCAAATTGCACATGGGCCATGTGCGTAACTACACCATCGGCGATGTGCTGAGCCGCTATCACCGCATGAAAGGCTATAACGTGATGCAGCCGATGGGCTGGGACGCATTCGGCCTGCCAGCAGAGAATGCCGCGATGGCCAATAACGTGCCCCCCGCCGCGTGGACGTATTCCAACATTGAATATATGAAGCAGCAGCTGAAAGCCCTGGGACTCGGCGTTGATTGGTCACGCGAGGTGACCACCTGCAAACCCGACTATTACCGTTGGGAACAATGGCTGTTCACCCGCTTGTTCAAGAAGGGCGTGATTTATAAAAAGACGGCTGTGGTGAATTGGGATCCGGTGGACAACACGGTGTTGGCCAACGAACAAGTCATCGACGGACGCGGTTGGCGTTCCGGTGCGCCGGTGGAGAAGCGCGACATCCCGATGTATTTCTTCCGCATCACCCAATACGCCGACGCGTTGCTGCAAGACCTGGATACGCTGGAAGGCTGGCCGGAGCAGGTCAAAACCATGCAGCGCAATTGGATCGGCAAAAGTTTCGGTGTGCGTTTCGCGTTTGAAATCTCCGCGCAAAACAACCCCCTCCCTAACCCTCCCCCGGTGGGAGAGGGAATGACGCTGCCACCCCCTCCGACTGAGGGTGGGGGAACACCCGTCAGAAACAATCTGCTTTGGGTCTACACCACGCGCGCCGACACCCTCATGGGCGTAACCTTCGTCGCCATCGCGGCTGAGCACCCGCTGGCGACACGCGCCGCACAGGGCAATGCCAAGTTGGCCGAATTCATCGAAGAGTGCAAACGCGGTGGCGTGGCCGAAGCCGATATCGCCACCATGGAAAAGAAGGGCATGGACACCGGCATCAAAGTTACCCATCCGCTCACCGGCGAACTCGTGCCCGTGTGGGTCGGCAATTATGTGTTGATGGGCTATGGCGAAGGTGCGGTGATGGCCGTGCCGGCGCATGACGAGCGCGATTTTCATTTTGCCAAGAAATACGACTTGCCGATCAAACAATCCATTTCCGTCAAAGAACAAGTTTTCAGCGATACCGCTTGGCAAGAATGGTACGGCGACAAAGAAAATGGCGTGTGCGTCGACTCCGGCAAATTCGACGGACTGAATTACGAACAAGCGGTGGACGCCATCGCTGCCGACCTCACGGCAAAATCTTTGGGCGAAAAGAAAGTTCAGTTCCGCCTGCGCGATTGGGGCATTTCGCGCCAACGCTACTGGGGCTGCCCAATTCCCATCATCCATTGCCCGACTTGCGGCGATGTACCGGTTCCGGACGATCAGTTGCCGGTGAAATTACCGGAAAACGTGGTGCCGGATGGCGCAGGTTCACCGCTGGCCAAGATGCCGGAATTCTACGAATGCACCTGCCCCACGTGCGGTGGCAAGGCGCGCCGCGAGACGGACACGATGGACACCTTCGTGGAATCGTCTTGGTACTACGCACGTTACGCCAGCCCGCAATGCGACACCGGCATGGTGGACAAAGCAGCGGCACAAAAATGGTTGCCCGTCGATCAATACATCGGCGGTATCGAACATGCCATCTTGCACCTGTTGTACGCGCGCTTCTTCCACAAACTGATGCGGGATGAAGGTTTGTTTGGTGGTACGCCACGAGTGTTCCCCCACCCTAACCCTCCCCCGGTGGGAGAGGGGACTAACGCCGCGCTGCGCGCATTTAACCCCTTGGACGAACCGTTCAAGAATCTGCTCACACAAGGCATGGTGGTCGCACCCACGTTCTACCGCGAGTTGGAAGGCGGCAAGAAGTTGTGGATCAACCCCGCCGACGTGGATGTGGAAGTCGATGCCAAGGGACGTCCCATCGGAGCAAAGCTGAAAGCGGACGGGCAACCTGTCGTCATCGGCGGCACAGAGAAGATGTCCAAGTCAAAGAATAACGGCGTCGATCCACAAGCCATCATCGACGAGTTCGGTGCAGATACCGCGCGCTTGTTCATGATGTTTGCCGCCCCACCTGACCAGCAACTGGAATGGTCGGATGCGGGCGTGGAGGGTGCGTTCCGCTTTCTGCGCCGAGCCTGGAATTTCGGTGTGCGACTCAAACAAGGAGGAGGCCCGGAAATAGCCCCGCACTTGCTCGGTGTGACGCGATTCGAAATACATTCGGTGCTAAAGCAAGCTAACTACGACTTGGACAAGCATCAATTCAACACTGTCGCATCGGCGGCAATGAAAATCCTGAACGCACTGGATAGGCTTGCAGGCGTTGACGACAAAATAGTTCCGGAAGGATTTTCGATATTACTGAGGTTGCTCTCACCCATCACCCCGCACCTCTCACAAACGTTGTGGAAAGAACTCGGTTACGGCGACGACATCCTCGCCGCACCTTGGCCTGAAGTCGATGAAGCCGCTTTGGTGCAGGACGAGATTGAGTTGGTGATTCAGGTGAACGGCAAGTTGCGCGGCAGTTTGCGCGTGTCCAAAGATGCCGACAAAACGGTCATCGAACAGCTTGCGCTGGTGCACGAGGCCGTGCAAAAACAGCTCGCCGGCGCCAGTGCCAAGAAGGTCATCGTCGTGCCGGGACGCTTGGTCAATGTGGTGATCTGATGACATACCTGACCCGAACTCTGCTGCTGTTGACGATGTTGTGCCTCACGGCATGCGGCTTCCATCTGCGCGGCAGCAACCCCACCGGAGCCGAGTTCAGATTCAAGTCGCTTTATCTGAAAGCCCAATCCGAAACGGCCTTCGTCTCGGAACTGAGACGTGTTTTGCTTGCCAACAAGGTGGTCCTGAGCGGCAGTTCCGATCAGGCCGAGTTGGTGCTTGAGGTTGTTTCAGAGCAGACGCTCAAACAGATCTTGTCGCTCTCCGGCAGCGGTCGCGTGAAGGAATTCCAGCTTATCTATCGTGTCGCTCTGCGCGCATACGACAGCAAGCAAGCGGATTGGCTACCGGCTGACGAGATCACCCTGACACGCATCTTGGCGTATGACGATGTCCAAATTCTGGCCAAGGAACAGGAGGAGACATTGCTCTACAAAGACATGCGTTCAGACGCGGTAGTCCAGGCTTTGCGCCGTTTGAGCCGGGCGAAACCGCAACTTTGATGCGATGAGACTCACGACTGAAAGCCTGCCACAGCACTTGGCCAAAGGTTTGGGTTCGTTGTATGTGATTCACGGCGAGGCGCTGTTACTCGCGATCGAAGCGGCTGACGCAATACGAACCGCCGCCCGCAGCGCGGGCTTCGGCGAACGCGAGGTATTGATCGCCGAGCAGGGTTTCAAGTGGGCGGAACTGCGCAACAGCGCGCAAAGTATGTCTCTCTTCTCTTCGCGCAAAGTGGTCGATCTGCGTATCCCATCCGGCAAACCCGGCGTCGAAGGCGCGCAGGCCTTGCAAGACCTTTGTGACAATCTGCATCCCGACACGCTCACCTTGATCTCGCTGCCCCGACTCGACGGAACCGCAACGAAAAGCAAATGGTTCACCGCGCTGGAACAACACGGCATCCTCATCAGCGCCGACGAAGTGCCGCTTGCCGCCTTGCCTGCCTGGATCGCGTCGCGCCTGAAACGCCAAGGGCAGTCTGCGGATGCCGATACGCTGGCTTTTCTGGCACAACGCGTGGAAGGCAACTTGCTCGCGGCTTTTCAAGAGATCCAAAAACTTGCATTATTGTTCCCCGCCGGCCCGCTGACTTTTGAGCAGGTGAAAGATTCGGTGATGGATGTGGCGCGTTACGACGTGTTCAAATTATCCGAAGCGATGCTGGCTGGCGATGCCGAACGTTATGTGCGCGTGCTCGACGGTTTGCGCGCCGAAGGCACGGCCACGGTGCTTATCCTGTGGTCGCTGGCGGAAGATATCCGCGCCTTGGCAAAAGTGTCGCGCGCCCTGCAACAGAACGGAAACATGGCCGGTGCATTGCGCGATGCGCGGGTATGGGGCGCAAAACAAAAACTGCTGGAACGCGCGGTGCGACGTTTCACTCCGGCATTCTCGGAGCGAGCTTTGCGGCAAGCTGCCCAGATCGACAGGCTGATCAAGGGACTGCGTCAGGGAGATGTTTGGGATGAGTTGCTGCAACTGGGTGTGCGTTGCGCCAGAGTGGGTGGCGGATGAGTGAAATATTGATGGTCTTCACCAACCTGCCGGATCGCGCCACGGCGGAACGCGTCGCGGCCTGCCTTGTCACAGCACAAGTGGCCGCATGTGTGACTGTATTGGCTGAATGTATGTCGGTGTATCGGTGGCAGGGCAAGGTCGAACAGGCCAGCGAAGTGCCTTTAATGATTAAGTCGTCGCGCGCGGCTTATTCGCGACTGGAAGCAGAATTGCGAAAACTGCATCCTTACGAATTACCGGAGATCATTGCGCTACCCGTGACGGCCGGTTTGCCTGAATATTTGAACTGGGTGTCGCAAGAGACCCAAGCAAGGATCAAATGATGTTTCGTTGTCTGCTATCAATATTGCTGTTGTTGAGTCTTCCGAATCTGGCACACGCCGATCTACTTTCGTTCGGCGCGAAGAAGCCCGCCTTCCTGCCCGCCGATCAAGCCTTTGTTCTGGAAGTACATGCCCTCGACCCACACACTCTTCTCGCCAGTTTCAAAGTCACACCCGATTATTATCTGTACCGTGACAAGATCAACTTCAGCGTGTCCGGCGGCAAGCCCAAGATAACCGGCATCAACCTGCCCAAAGGCGAGATCAAAAATGATCCGAATTTTGGCGCCGTCGAGGTGTATCACCAATCTTTTCAGGCCGAAATCAAGTTGGATCCAAACTACACTCGCAAGTCCCTGGAAATTCATGCCGGCTATCAGGGATGTAGCGACAAAGGATTGTGTTACCCGCCCATCGAAAAAGTGTTCAACGTAAACCTCGATCAGGTGGTCAGTGCGGGGCCCGCTGTGCCATTTGTCAAAATCGAGAATGAAAACACGCAGATCGCCAAGCTATTACAAGGCGGAAGTTTTTGGCTCATCGTTTCGTTCTTTTTTGGAGCGGGGTTATTGCTTTCCTTGACCCCCTGCGTATTCCCGATGATTCCCATCCTGTCCGGCATCATCGTCGGTCGCGGCCATAAGATCACCCATTTACACGCTTTTGTCCTGTCGTTGGCTTATGTATTGGGCATGGCGATCACCTACGCCTTTGCGGGGGTAGCTGCAGGGTATTCCGGCAACCTGATTTCAAACGCCTTGCAAACTCCCTGGGTGCTGGGCAGTTTCGCGGCTATGTTCGTGGTGCTTTCACTCTCCATGTTTGGATTCTACGAATTGCAACTGCCCACCTCGCTACAAAGCAAACTCTCCGACACCAGCAACAAGTTGCATGGCGGTCATCTCTCCGGCGTGTTCGCCATGGGCGCGCTGTCGGCAGTCATCATGGGCCCGTGCGTCGCCGCCCCGCTTGCAGGCGCGCTGCTCTATATCAGCCAGACACACGACTCATTATTGGGCGGCACAGCTTTATTCGCGCTGGCATTAGGTATGGGAGCACCGCTGTTGTTAATAGGCAGCTCTGCAGCCGTGTTGTTGCCCAAAGCGGGCGCCTGGATGGAATCGGTCAAACGCTTCTTTGGTGTGCTGATGCTGGCCTTGGCCATCTGGATCGTTACACCCGTTATCCCGATAGAGGTACAGATGCTGCTTTGGTCGGCGTTGCTGATCTTCTCAGCGATCTACCTGCACGCTTTCGATCCCCTTCCTATAAACGCGAGAGGCTGGCATAGGGCAAGAAAAGCGGTCGCCATCCTGTCTCTGTTACTCGGCGCGGCCTACCTGATTGGTGCGTTGTCGGGTGCGCGCGACATCCTGCATCCGCTCGGCAACATCGTTCGCGCTTCCCCCGAAATCAAACCAGCCCTGCATTTCGATCGCATCCGTAATATGACGGAACTGAATAACCGGATCATCCAGGCTCAAGGCAAGACAGTCATGTTGGATTTCTATGCCGACTGGTGTGTCTCGTGCAAAGAAATGGAGCGCTTCACATTCAGCGATGCCGACGTGCAAGTGAGACTGAAGAACGCCATCCTGCTACAAACCGACGTGACAGCGAACAACGCAGAGGACAAGATGCTGTTATCCCGCTACCAGTTATTCGGCCCTCCAGCCATATTGTTTTTTGACGGCCAAGGGAATGAATTAACCGATTTCAGAGTAGTCGGCTATCAAGATGCGGTCCAATTCGGAGAATCGTTGAAACATGTCGGCCTATAAGCCTGTTTCTGTTCATTTTCATCGAACAGATAGACAAACCTGCCCATTTTGCGGCAAACTGCGCCCATGAAAAATATTCTAGTGCTGCACGGACCCAATCTAAACCTGCTCGGCATGCGTGAGCCGGATGTGTATGGTCGCGTCACATTGAATGAAATTAACACCAAATTGGCAACACAAGCACAAACGAAGGGTGTAGCACTGACGCACTTTCAAAGCAATTCGGAATCCGCTCTGGTGGATCGTATTCAGCAAGCACGGATAGACGGGACTGAATTCATCATCATCAATCCCGCTGCCTTTACCCATACCAGTGTCGCGATTCGTGATGCTTTGGCCGCTGTCGCGATTCCTTTTGTGGAAGTACATCTTTCCAACGTGTTTGCCCGCGAGGCTTTTCGCAAAGAATCTTATTTCTCCGATATCGCAGTCGGAGTCATCAGTGGCTTGGGCGCAATCGGTTACGAACTTGCCCTGCAATTCGCAATTCAACATTCTGTAAGGAGCTGACCATGGATCTACGCAAACTAAAAACATTGATCGAGCTGGTAGAAAACTCGGGTATCGCCGAACTGGAACTGACGGAAGGCGAAGAGCATGTGCGTATCTCACGCACCAGTTATGTAGCCGCCCCGATCCAGCATCATTATGCTGCCGCACCGCAAGGCGCTCCCGCAGCTCAACCCCAAACAGCTCCTGCTGCCGTGGCGGCAGCACCCGCCGCTCCTGAAGGTCATGTGGTTAAATCACCTATGGTCGGTAGCTTTTATCGCGCGGCGTCCCCGGGCGCCAAGTCTTTTGTGGATATCGGCCAGTCCGTGAATGCGGGCGACACGATTTGCATTATCGAGGCGATGAAGTTATTGAATGAGATCGAAGCAGACAAAGGCGGCGTCATCAAGGCGATCCTGGTCGAGAACGGTCAAGCTGTCGAATTCGGCCAACCGCTGTTTATCATCGGCTAACACAACGCGGCCATGTTCGAACGTAAACCCAGAACAGCAGAGCCGCCGGAGAAACCAACCATGTTTGAAAAGATCCTCATTGCCAATCGCGGCGAGATCGCGCTGCGAATCCAGCGTGCCTGTCGCGAGATGGGCATTAAAACCGTCGCCGTGCATTCGGAGGCGGATGCCGAAGCCAAGTATGTGAAGCTTGCGGACGAGTCGGTGTGTATCGGACCCGCCCCTTCCAGCCAAAGTTATCTGCACGTTCCGGCCATCATCAGCGCGGCCGAGGTGACCGATGCCCAAGCCATCCACCCCGGCTACGGCTTTCTTTCCGAGAATGCGGACTTCTCCGAACGCGTGGAAAAATCCGGTTTTGTGTTCATCGGCCCGCGTGCCGAGACCATCCGCCTGATGGGTGACAAGGTCTCTGCCAAAATCGCCATGAAGAAAGCGGGCGTACCCTGCGTGCCCGGCGTGGAAGGCGCACTGCCCGACGATCCGGCCGAGATCATCAAGATCGCACGCAGCATCGGCTATCCGGTGATCATCAAAGCCTCCGGTGGCGGTGGCGGTCGCGGCATGCGCGTGGTGCATACCGAAGCGGCTCTGCTGAACGCGGTGACCATGACCAAGACTGAAGCTCAGGCTGCCTTCAACAATCCCATGGTGTACATGGAGAAGTTCCTGGAAAACCCGCGCCACATCGAGATTCAGATTTTGGCCGACCAGCACGGCAATGCGGTGTATCTGGGCGAGCGTGATTGCTCCATGCAGCGCCGTCACCAGAAGGTAATCGAGGAAGCACCCGCCCCATTGCTCAACCCCAAACTGCGCGACAAGATCGGTGAACGTTGTGCCGAGGCCTGTCGCAAGATCGGCTATCGCGGCGCAGGCACGTTCGAATTCCTGTTCGAGAATGGTGAGTTCTTCTTCATTGAAATGAACACGCGCGTTCAGGTAGAACATCCCGTCTCGGAAATGATCACCGGTATCGACATCGTTCAACAACAAATTCGCATCGCTGCGGGTGAAAAACTGCCGTTCCGCCAGCGGGATATTCAGTTCCGGGGGCATGCGGTCGAATGCCGTATCAATGCCGAACACCCGTACACATTCGTCCCATCACCGGGTCGCATCACCACTTGGCATGTCCCCGGCGGACCGGGCATCCGGGTGGATTCGCATGTATATGCCAACTATTTCATCCCGCCACATTACGATTCGATGATCGGCAAACTTATCGCATACGGCGACACGCGCGATCAGGCGATCGCCCGCATGCGCACCGCCTTGTCGGAGATGGCGGTCGAGGGCATCCAGACCAATATCCCGCTGCACCAGGAGTTGATGCAGGACGCAGCCTTTCTTCGCGGCGGCACCAGCATCCATTATTTGGAACATAAACTGGCTGAACGCGCCAAAGGAAAATAAGTGTCGTGGCTCTCGTTGTCGGTACGCGCCGAAGCCGACTACGCCGAGGCGCTAAGCGAGGCACTACTGGAGCGGGGTGCGCTTTCGGTGGACATGTTGGATGCGGATGCCGACACCCCGGATGAGCAGGCGATCTTTGGCGAACCCGGTGAGCCGACTTCCGCCGTTTGGCAACACAATCTTGTCAATGCGCTGTTCGAAAGTGATGTCGATGTAGAAGCCGTGCTTCAGTCCGGCTGCAAAGCACTGGGTATCACCCCGCTTCCCGAACATCGCATCCAAATTCTGGAAGAGAGTGATTGGGTGCGTCTGACCCAGGCCCAGTTCGATCCTATCCGCATCTCAGACCGCTTGTGGATCGTACCGACTTGGCATACCCCGAGCGACCCCAACGCGATCAATATCGCCCTCGATCCGGGGCTGGCCTTTGGCACCGGCAGTCACCCCACTACGCGCTTGTGTCTGCGCTGGCTAGATAACAATCTGAAGGGTCGCGAGTCGGTGTTGGATTACGGCTGTGGCTCCGGCATCCTGGCTATCGCCGCAATGAAATTTGGCGCCCGCATGGCTGTTGGCGTTGATGTGGACGCGCAGGCAGTTCAGGCCAGCCGCGACAATGCGCATGCCAATCAGGTTTGCGCGGAATTTTTTCTGCCGGATGCCGTGACTCCCGCAGAATATGACGTTGTCGTCGCCAATATCCTCACCAATCCTTTGCGTGCACTTGCCCCGTTGCTCGCCGGCGCAACCAAGTCTGGTGGCCGCATTGTCCTTTCCGGCATCCTCGCTGAACAAGCATCCGGTGTGATGCAAATCTATTCGCAATGGTTCGACCTTGCGCCCTGTGTTTTGGAAGAGGGTTGGGCGTGTGTATCCGGTGTTAAAAAATGACTGCGGTCACGCAATGTCCCGAATGCGGTACCAGTTTCAAAATCACCGAAGCGCAGATTGTTGCGCATAACGGATTGGTTCGCTGCGGTCGTTGCCATGTGGTGTTCCATGCAAACGAGCCGACGGTTGATGAGCCCAGTCCTCAACTCAGCTTGCCTATCGAGTTCGAGCCGTTGGCCGAGGTTCCTGGATTGACTCCGGAGAACAACTCGGCGCTGGGCCAGCCTGACCTCAAACCCATCCTCAACGTGCCGGGACTGGAGGAAAAGCCCAAGTCGCTGGCCGAACAGATCAAATTTGTCGAAGAACTGACTGAAGAAGTCACACAACAGCCGACTCGCAGACGCGTCTGGAAATCCGTTTTATTGGCATTGTTACTGTCCCTGATACTTGTCGCGCAAGCCACCTACTTCTTCCGTGTAGAAATCGCTGCACGTTTGCCCGGATTCAAACCGTTGCTCACGCAGTACTGCAACCTGCTCTCATGCTCCATCGGCTTACCGCAGGACATTCAACAACTGGTGATCGAGTCATCCGATCTGGAATCAGACCCAAAGCTGGGAAATGTTGTCACCCTGCACGCTCTGTTGCACAACCGGGCGGCTTACGCCCAGGCCTACCCCAGTCTGGAACTCACACTCACCGACATGCAAGATAATGCCGTTGCCAGAAAAATATTCCATCCGGCGTTTTACCTGAAAACAGAGGCTGAAAAGAGTCAGGGTATCGCCGCCAATCGCGACCTGGAGATCTCCCTGCATTTGGATACGAGCGATCTCAAACCGGCCGGCTATCGGCTGTTTCTGTTTTACCCCCAATAAAACACTTCCGGTATAATCCGCCCGCCGTTCAAACCGACTGGGAGAGCGTGCTGATTCCAGGCACCGCCGAAGGCGCAATACCCGAAACCGCTCAGGCTCATGAACCAATCGGAACAGGCAAATCTGGAGAGTGCCGGCAAAACCGGCCACCGAAGGGGCACACGGCTTTAACATCCTGCCGTAATCTCTCAGGTAACAAGGACAGATGGGGCGCAGCACGAAATCGTGCTGCGCCTTTTTTATTCTTTCGAAAGAAAATATGACAACTCTCAAGACAACGCCACTCAATGCAGCGCACCGGGCGATGGGTGCAAAGATGGTGGATTTCGGCGGCTGGGATATGCCGGTGAACTACGGTTCGCAGATCGACGAACACCATCAGGTGCGCAACGATGTGGGCATGTTCGACGTGTGCCACATGCGTGTGGTGGATGTTAAAGGCGACGGCGTGCGCGCTTTTCTGCGTTACCTGTTGGCCAACAATGCCGACAAATTGCATATGCCGGGGCGTGCGCTCTATTCGGCGATGTTGTTACCAAATGGCGGCGTGATCGATGACCTCATCATTTATTTCATGACCGAGCAGTGGTTCCGCATCGTGGTCAACGCGGGCACGGCGGACAAAGACATCGCCTGGATGAAGGAGCAAGCCGCAGAATTCAAAAGGCATCTCCCGGAGGGAGAGGGGATCGCCATCACCTCACGCGATGATCTGGCGATGGTCGCCATTCAGGGCCCCAATGCCCGCGCCAAAGTCTGGCAAGTGCTGCCACAGACCCGGACTGCGACCGAAGACCTCGTGAATTTTCAGGCTGCCGACTGCGGTGAATATTTCGTGGCGCGCACGGGCTACACCGGCGAGGATGGTTTCGAGGTGATGCTGCCGAAAGAAAAGGTTGAAGCGTTCTGGTATGACTTGAACAAGGCCGGCGTCAAACCTATCGGTTTGGGCGCGCGCGACACACTGCGGCTGGAAGCCGGCATGAACTTGTACGGACAGGACATGGACGAGAGCGTTGGACCGTTGGAATCCGGTCTGGCATGGACGGTCGACTTGAAGAGTGCGCGCGACTTCATCGGCAAAGCCGATCTTCTCGCAAATCCACCCTGCAGCAAACTGGTTGGGCTGGTATTACTGGATCGCGGAGTATTGCGCGGCCACCAAAAAGTACAAACATCCCTTGGCGAAGGCGAGATCACTAGCGGGTCTTTCTCTCCCACGTTGGAGCGGTCCATCGCACTGGCGCGTGTGCCAAATGGCATCGCTTTCGGCGACACCGTGCAGGTTTCCATCCGCGATAAGATGTTGGCTGCAAAAGTTGTGAAGTATCCGTTTGCACGAAATGGCAAAGGCTTAATTTGAAAATGTAGGTCGGACTTTAGTCCGACATGTCGGGTTGAAACCCGGCCTACGGTTGAATCATTTACTAACAGGAGATCACCATGAGCAATCCAAGCAACCTGAAATACACCGCCTCCCACGAGTGGGTTAAAACCGAAGCCGACGGCACGATCACCATCGGCATCACCCAACATGCGCAAGAGTTGTTGGGCGACATGGTGTTCGTCGAGGCACCAACTGCTGGCCGCAAGCTGAAAGCCAAGGAAGAGTGCGCCGTGGTTGAATCCGTGAAAGCTGCCGCCGACGTGTACGCCCCCGTGTCGGGCGAAGTAACCGCCGCCAACAGCGACTTGGACAGTTCGCCGGAGAACATCAACGGCGACCCGTATGGCGCATGGATATTCAAGATGAAGCCGGACAATGCGGCCGATGTGGCGGCTTTGCTGGACGCTGCCGGTTACCAGGCAGTTGTCGATAGCGAAGCACATTAAGGACTGGGAAGGGTTAAGGGAGAAGAGGGAAGGGTGGCGCGCGACGCGCGCCTTGGGTTTGTCCCTTCTCCCTTGAGCACCACCGCAGGTGCGTCCCCTTCCCCCTTCCCAATTCGCTTTATTTCTCTGAAAGCTCCCAAACATGAACACCGACCAATTCGTGAATCGTCACAACGGCCCGAGCACAACCGACGTGCAGGCCATGCTGAACAAAATCAACGCGCCCTCACTGGATGCGCTGATCGACCAGACCGTCCCTGCTGCCATCCGCTTGCAGTCTCCGCTGAACCTGCCCGACGGCATGAGCGAATACGCGTTCTTGCAACATCTGCGCGGCATCGCGGCGAAGAACAAGCTGTTCAAGAGTTACATCGGTCTGGGGTATTACGACACCATTCTGCCGCCGGTCATCCAGCGCAACGTGTTGGAGAATCCCGGTTGGTACACCGCGTACACGCCGTATCAGGCCGAGATTGCACAGGGTCGTTTGGAAGCGCTGCTGAATTTCCAAACCATGGTGTGCGACCTCACGGGCATGGAGATCGCCAACGCCTCTTTGTTGGATGAAGCCACTGCCGCAGCGGAAGCGATGACGATGTTGCACGGTCTGCGTTCACGCGAAGATGTCGCGGCAGGCAAAAATAGTTTCTTCGTGTCGCACGAATGTTTCCCGCAGACCATCGAACTGTTAAAGACGCGCGCCAAACCTCTCGGCATCGACTTGGTCATCGGCGATTTCAAGACGCTCACGCTGAACGACAAGCTGTACGGCGCCTTGCTGCAATATCCGGCGACCAACGGTGTGGTGCATGACTATGCCGATTTCGTGAAGCGCGCCAAAGAACATGGCATGACCGTCGCGGTCGCTGCCGATATTTTGAGTCTGGTGCTGCTCACTCCGCCGGGCGAATGGGGTGCGGACGTGGTGCTGGGTTCGACGCAGCGTTTCGGCGTACCGATGGGTTACGGCGGGCCGCACGCCGCATTCTTCGCTTGCCGCGACGCGCACAAACGTTCGATGCCGGGTCGCATCATCGGTGTGTCTGTGGATGCCGATGGCAACCCCGCCTTACGCATGGCGTTGCAAACGCGCGAGCAACACATCCGCCGCGAGAAGGCGACTTCCAATATCTGTACCGCGCAGGCGCTGCTGGCCATCATGGCGTCGATGTACGCGGTGTATCACGGCGCGGACGGCTTGCGCGGTATCGCAGCACAAGTGCATCGATCTGCCGCAGTGCTGGCGGATGAATTGAAAAAGCTCGGCTACAAATTGGCTTACGACACTTTCTTCGACACACTGAAACTGACGCACACCGACAACGTGAAGATCCACGCACTGGCCGAAGCCGCACGCATCAACTTCCGCTACAGCACCGAAGGTATCGGCATCGCGCTGGATCAGACCACGTCGGTGGACGATCTCAACGCCATCCTCGCCGTGTTCGCACAAGCCGCTGGCAAAGCGGCGCCGACTATCACCGCTGCACAAGTCACCGCCCAAGCATTGCTCGTAAAGCCGCGTCAGTCCGCCATCCTGAGCCATCCGGTGTTCAACAGCTATCACTCCGAGACGGAGATGATGCGTTACATCAAGCGTCTCGAAAATAAAGACCTGTCGTTGACGCACTCCATGATCTCGCTCGGCTCCTGCACCATGAAGTTGAACGCGGCCTCTGAGATGTTGGGCCTGACTTGGCCAGCGTTCGCCAACCTGCATCCTTTCGTGCCGATGGAACAGGCCGAGGGTTACCAAGCGCTCATCGCGGGCCTAGATACCGCACTGTCCGAGATCACCGGTTTCGCGCAGATGAGCTTCCAGCCGAATAGCGGCGCATCTGGTGAATATGCGGGCTTACTGGTCATTCAGGCCTATCACCGTTCGCGCGGCGAAGGCCAGCGCAACGTGGTGCTCATCCCTTCCTCCGCGCACGGCACCAATCCGGCGAGTGCGGCGATGTGCGGCATGCACATCGTGGTGGTGAAGTGCGATGCCAAGGGCAACATCGACGTGGAAGATTTGTGCGCAAAAGCGGAAGAGCACAAGGCAGACCTGTCGTGCCTGATGGTGACCTACCCCAGCACGCACGGCGTGTACGAGGAGAGCATCAAAGACATCACCGCGATCATTCACGCCAACGGCGGCCAAGTGTATATGGACGGTGCCAACATGAACGCGCAAGTCGGCCTCACCAGCCCCGGCAACATCGGCGCGGACGTGTGCCACCTGAACTTGCACAAGACCTTCGCCATCCCGCACGGCGGCGGCGGACCGGGCGCAGGCCCAATCGGTGTAGCGGAACACCTCACACCCTTCTTGCCCTCACATCCGGTGGTCAAGGTTGGCGGCGCACAGGGCATCCACGCGGTATCTGCCGCGCCTTACGGCAGCGCGCTGATCCTGCTCATTTCCTACGCTTACATCAAGATGATGGGCGGCACGGGACTCACCGAGGCGACCAAGATGGCGATCCTGAACGCCAACTACATCAAGGAATCGCTGAAGGATCACTACTCCACTTTGTACAGCGGCAGCAACGGCCGTTGCGCGCACGAAATGATCCTCGATTGCCGCGAATGGAAGAAAGACGGTGTGGAAGTGGCGGACATCGCCAAACGCCTGATGGACTTCGGCTTCCACGCGCCGACCACCTCCTTCCCGGTGGTGGACACACTGATGGTGGAGCCGACCGAAAGCGAATCGAAAGGCGAATTGGATCGTTTCTGCGACGCGATGATTGCCATCCGCAAGGAGATCGAAGAAGTCATCACTGGCAAAGTCGACAAGAAGGACAACATCCTGAAACATGCGCCGCACACTGCAAAATGTGTGGTGAACAGCAATTGGATTCGCAGTTACTCTCGGGAGCAGGCCGCCTTCCCGTTGCCGTGGGTGAGGGAAAATAAATTCTGGCCTAGCGTGGCGAGAGTTGATAATGTGCACGGCGACAAGAACCTCGTTTGTTCTTGCCCACCGATCACGTCGTACCTCTAAGGAGCCCCAATATGACCAAAGACATCAAGAACAAGACCGGCACTACTCTGGGCGGCACGCCCGTCACTTTGTTCGGAAAATTCCCCGAGGTCGGTCAGCTCGCTCCTGCCTTTACACTCGTGGATAAAGATCTGAAGGATGTTCCACTGCAATCCTTTTCGGGCAAACGCAAAGTGTTGAATATTGTGCCAAGTTTGGATACCGCGGTGTGCGCCACTTCGACACGCAAATTCAACGAAGCGGCGAGCAAGCTGACCAACACCGTGGTGTTGGTGATCTCCGCCGATCTGCCTTTCGCTATGAGCCGTTTCTGCGTAGCAGAAGGTCTGGAGAACGTCGTCACTTTATCGCTGATGCGCGGTCGTGATTTCATGCGCAACTACGGCGTGAAGATCGCCGACACGGTTTTGTCCGGCGTGACCGCGCGTGCCGTGTTGGTGCTGGATGAGAAGGACCATATCCTGCACGCCGAGTTGGTGGACGACATCAAACATGAGCCGAACTACGAAGCGGCCCTGGCATCGCTGCAATAAAGGCAAATGAACAAGATACATCGTCAAATCATCGGCATCAGCTGGCTCGTCTTAGGGACGCTGATCTTTTCTTTGTTGCTGCTTAAACTGAATAGCGCAATCAACGTTGCCGTTGTCGGCGGCGTATTGGCAGGGTTGCTTTTCATCGCTGGCGGTTTTGTATTGTTGGCAAATCTGCGCAAATTATCCTGGGTATGTCACCCCTGCGCATTGCTTTCTTTACTCACATTCCCCCTGGGTACTTTGATTAGCCTCTATTTCCTCTGGTATTTCTTCAAGTCTTTGCAGCTGGCGCGCCCGAACCGCGAGGGGTAATGCCATGGAAAGTCCGAACAAGTTCCGCCCGGGGCCGATGCATTTCTGGCATGCGTTGAAAGCGGCACTCAATGGTTTTCGCGAGGCCTGGCGATACGAGGATGCGTTTCGGCAGGAAATCTACATCGCTGCCATCGCAATACCGATCGCGTTGTTCTCCTCTGCGGACAAGACAGGCAAATTGTTGATGGTCACCAGCATCCTGCTGGTGCTAATTCTTGAATTGGTCAATTCTTCCATCGAAGCGGCGGTCGATCACACTTCACTGGACCAACATCCTTTTGCCAAACGCGCCAAAGATGTTGCCGGGGCGGCCGTTTTGACGAGCATGGTCAATGTGATCGTGGTGTGGGCTTGTGTATGGTTCGCCTGAGATTAATTTCATAACGCCATGAGTGAAGCGTCCAAACCATTTCCCAAACCCACGTCGGAGAACGTCCTGTACCGTTCCCGGATCGATATCTGCCGCATCCTGCAATCGCTTGGCACGGAACAATGTACGATTTCAGGCGGCATGGGGAATAGCCGGTTTTTTATCTCGCACATTTTGTTCATCGACCCGCAGGAAGAATATTTCCTGGTGGGCTACAGTGCGAATAAAGCGATCAACGCCGAACTCTTCAAATTGCCCTCTTTAAGTTTCACCGCCAGCTATCGCGAATCGCATATCGCATTTGAGGTCGCTTCACCCACCGAAACGCAGTATGACGGCCAGCTCGTCGTGCGCTTCGATATCCCTGCCGCACTCGTCAATTACCATCGAAGCGAGCAACCGCGCATCAACATTCCCGCAGAGTTATCCCTGCGTTGCATTGCCGATGCGGAGGGATTTATTCCGTTCGAATCGCATATTACCGACATCAGCCATGATGGATTGGGTGGCATCATCTACGATCCGGACATCCGGGTTGAGCCGGGGACTATATTGAAAGGCTGTCGCATCATTAATCCTAATGCCAAAGCAGTCGTGGCTGACCTTGAAGTTCGGTATGTAAGGCTGATCACTTTACCCGATGGCTCGACAGCCAACCGGGCGGGGTTTCGATTCGTCCAGAGTCCGCATGAAGTGGATGAGCTGATCAATTTATACATTCAGGATCTGGACAAGAAATAAGTAGCCAGCAGTTATAATCCGCGCAGACTCCTACATCCCCCGTCACATCATGAAGACACTCATTTGCGGTTCCATGGCCTACGACACCATCATGGTGTTCAAAGATCAATTTAAGAAACACATCCTTCCTGAACAGATCCATATCCTGAATGTCGCTTTCCTAGTGCCGGAGATGCGCCGTGAATACGGCGGGTGCGCGGGTAATATCGCCTACAACCTGCACATGCTGGGCGGTCATCCGCTCATCATGGCAACCGTTGGGGACGACTTTGCTCCCTACGCTTCGCGTCTGGAAAGGTTGGGCATTACACAGACTCATTTGCGCCAGGTATCCGGACAATTCACCGGGCAGGCATTCATCACCACTGACCTTGATGATAACCAGATCACCGCATTCCATCCTGGAGCGATGGGTCACTCACACCTTAACAGTGTGGCGATGGCGCAGGAGATTTCCTTGGGGATCGTCTCGCCGGATGGCCGTGAAGGGATGATCCAGCACGCACTTGAATTCGCCAATCTGGATATCCCTTTTGTATTCGATCCGGGACAAGGTATGCCAATGTTCTCCGGGGCAGAATTATTGAGCTTCATCGACCAGGCCAGCTACGTCACCGTGAACGATTACGAAGCCAAGTTGTTGCAGGACAAGACCGGCAAGACGCTGACCCAGATCGCGCAACGGGTTAAAGCATTGATCGTTACGCTGGGGCCGGATGGTTCGTTGATTTATGCCGATGGCAAAGAGATCGCCATACCGACTCCGAAACCTAGCGCCATCGTCGATCCAACGGGTTGCGGGGATGCTTACCGCGCGGGTTTGCTGCACGGAATCCAGCAAGGATGGGATTGGCAAACCACCGGCCGGTTGGCCTCGCTTATGGGATCGCTCAAGATTTCCAGCAGGGGAGGACAGAATCACAAATACAACCGTGCGGAACTGGCTGATTTGTATAAACAACATTTCGGCACCCGTATCACGCTGTGATCCATGTCCGTCTGGAGCTTCGTCGCAACTGCCATTAGCAAGGCCACGGGGTGCAATTTCACCCTAAAAAGCAAAACTCCAGTCGCGGGCGGCAGTATCAGCTCTGCGTTTCGGCTGGAAAGCATCGACGGTCGTCGCTACTTTCTCAAACTCAATACTGCGAAATACCATCCGATGTTCCTTGCGGAGGTCGCCGGACTGGAAGCGATCTCGGCGACTCAAACCCTGCTCGTTCCTCGCCCAATCGCACTTGGCGTCGCGGTCGATCAGAGTTTTTTGATACTTGAATTCCTGAATATCCACCCGCTCGGCGATTCTATACTGTTCGGCGAACAGCTCGCTCGTATGCATCGCTACAAATCGGAGCAATTCGGATTCTCTCAAGATAACTTCATAGGCGCGACACCTCAACACAACACGTGGAAAAGTGACTGGATCACTTTTTGGCGCGATCAACGCTTGGGTTTTCAACTGCATCTTGCCGCAGAGAACGGATACGGCAGCGAGTTGCAGCGTTTGGGGCGAAATCTGCAGGATGTGCTGCCCGCGTACTTTGATAACTACTCGCCGGAGCCATCTTTACTGCATGGCGACCTGTGGAACGGAAACTGCGCATTCCTTAAAGATGGAACACCCGTGCTTTTCGACCCGGCAAACTATTTTGGCGACCGCGAATGCGATGTTGCGATGACCGAACTTTTTGGTGGTTTCGCTGCGGACTTCTACACAAGCTACAACGCTGTCTGGCCACTGGATTACGGCTATCCCTTACGCCGCGATTTGTACAATCTTTATCACCTCCTCAATCACGGGAATCTGTTTGGTCGTGAATATATGTTGCAAGCCGAGCTGACGATGAAGAAGTTACTGCGCAGCCGCGGTTGATTATTTCGTTTGCAATTACTTCGTTTAGCGGGCATAGTGCGCGCCAGCGATTTTCAAGTCTGTCGTTGCTGTCTGGTTCTGTACCCGCTTTCGTTCGGTATTTCTCCCTTCATCACTTTGCCGTCTTGACCTTCGCCCTACTTTGGGGCTAGTCCCCGTTTCGTTTTTTTAGGAGATTCAACATGGCAACAGGCACAGTTAAGTGGTTCAACGATTCCAAGGGTTTCGGCTTCATCACCCCCTCCAATGGCGGCGATGATCTGT
>CAZRZH010000034.1:0-21531 GCA_964604485.1 uncultured Sideroxydans sp. | reverse complement strand
AGGATGGAATCGATCACGATAAAATCCGCCTGGTCGGGGGAAATGTTTTGCAGCGGGATATAAATGTCCTTGTCCCAATGCTCGCGGTTCTGGTCGTGCAACACCGCATGCCGGTGGAAGAACGTGCCGCGTCCGCAGTCTTCGCCGGACAAACGCACCGGATAACCATCAGCCACCAAACTGGCATAAGCCAAATTCTCCGCCATGCCCCAGTCCAGAGACAACTCACCTTTGCTCATCGCGGTGCGGTCGGCGATGATCTTTTCCACACGCGAATGCAATTTGAAATCTTCCGGAATCGCGACCAATCGCTCTGCCAATTGGCGAAAGCGATCTTCCGAAAGGCTGGTTACTGCCGGTGATAGCCAAGTTGAATCGCCTTTATATTTTGCCCAGCTCACTGCGTATTCCAACTTGAAACCGGTCAGCACTGGCTGGATCGGGTTACGTCCTTCGTCCATGGCGAAACGGTACGCCGCAACCATTTTCTCGGGTGTTTCGGCAGCTAACACACCCAACTCCACCAAGCGGTTCGCATACAGGGTTCGGGTGCCGGGATGTTGATTCACTTTGCGGTACATCAGTGGCTGCGTGACCAGCGGTTCATCCTGTTCGTTGTGGCCCAGTTTGCGGAAACACACCATGTCGATCACCACGTCTTTGCCGAACTGCATGCGGTAATCGAGTGCAATCTCGGTGACCAACAACACGGCTTCCGGATCGTCGGCATTCACATGGAAGATGGGCGCCTCGACCATCTTCGCCACATCGGTGCAATGTAACGACGAGCGTGCATCGCGCAAATCGGACGTGGTGAATCCGATCTGATTGTTGATCACGATATGCACTGTGCCGCCCGTACCGTAACCGCGTGTCTGGGAAAGATTGAAGGTTTCCTGGTTCACGCCTTGCCCGGCAAACGCGGCATCACCGTGCAGCAGGATGGGCAGCACCTGCTTGCCCTTCAGGTCACGGCGACGATGCTGACGCGCACGCACCGACCCTTCCACCACCGGATTGACGATCTCCAGATGCGAAGGGTTGAAGGCCAACGTCAGGTGCATGGCTCCGCCCGGTGTGGCGATGTCGGATGAAAACCCCTGGTGATATTTCACGTCCCCCGAGGACAGATGCTCGCTGTGAATCCCCTCGAATTCGGCAAACAGATCTTTGGGGAGTTTGCCCAGTGTGTTGATCAACACGTTCAAGCGCCCCCGGTGTGCCATACCAATCACCGACTCCTTGACGCCTTGTTCACCCGCGCGTTGCAGCAAATGATCCAACAATGGAATGAGCGTGTCCCCTCCTTCCAGCGAGAAACGTTTTTGGCCGACGTATTTCGTGTGCAGATAACGTTCCAGACCTTCAGCCGCAGTCAGCCGCTCCAGCACTCGCTTTTTGACGTCGGTTGAATAGTGCGGCATCCCGGCATCCCCTTCCAGTCGCGCTTGGATCCAGCGTTTCTGGGCAACACTGCTGATGTACATGTATTCGGCACCCACACTGTGGCAGTAGATGCGGCGCAAGCGTTGCAAAATCTCGCGCAACGTCAAACGCGCACCGCCCACCAGTGAACCGGTAAAAAAAGTGGCGTCCATGTCCGCGTCACTCAGGCCGTAATACGACGCTGTGAGCTCAGCCACTTCCGGCTTTGCTTGGCGCTGCAAGGGGTCGAGGTCGGCAATACGCACCCCCAGGAAGCGGTGGGCATTGATCAGTTGCAGCACTGAAGCCTGTTTGCGCGTCGCGTCGGCATGGACCGGTGTCTCAGCCTGGCGTTTTCCCAACTCCAAAAAACCGCGTTGGATCGGGCTGTGTGCCACATCCTGCGTTGCATTCACACCCTGCAGCTTGTCAAAATAGCTGCGCCATTCCTGCGTCACAGAATTCACATCCCGCAGATAATCCTCGTACAAGCTTTCGACAAAGGCATTGTTACCTCCGTACAACAGCGAGGTTGTCTGCATGTTTTGAAGATAACTGTCAGCGGGTGCATTCATGATCATTCCAGAAAAATCTAGCGTTTGGTTATCGGCACAAAATCACGGCGCGGCGCACCTTGGTACAACTGGCGCGGGCGGCCGATTTTGTGTTCTGAATCGGCGATCATCTCGTTCCATTGCGACACCCAACCGATGGTGCGTGCCACGGCAAAAATCACCGTGAACATGTTGATCGGAATGCCCAGCGCGCGTAACACCGTGCCGGAATAAAAATCCACGTTCGGATAAAGTTTGCGCTCGATAAAGTAGGGATCTTGCAAAGCTGTCTTTTCAAGTTCCATCGCCAGCTTGAACAAGCGGTCGTTCTCCAATCCCAACTCTTTCAAAACTTCATAACAGGTCTCGCGCATCACGGAAGCGCGCGGATCCATGTTCTTGTAAACGCGGTGACCGAAACCCATCAGTTTGTATTTCTTGTCTTTCACGCCCTGCACATATTCCGCGACACGCGACACATCGCCGATCTCCTCCAGCATCTTCAGCGCCGCCTCGTTCGCACCGCCGTGCGCGGGGCCCCATAACGCGGCGATACCCGAGGCGATACAGGCAAACGGATTGGCACCGCTCGAACCGGCCAAACGCACGGTCGATGTAGAAGCGTTTTGCTCATGGTCGGCATGCAGAATCAGGATGCGTTCCAACGCGCGCACCAGCACCGGGTTGGGCACATAATCTTCCGCCGGTGTGGCGAACATCATGTACATCAGATTCTCCACGAAACCGAATTTGTTTTTGGGATAGATGAAAGGCTCGCCGACGCTGTATTTGTGCGTCATCGCGGCGATGGTCGGCACTTTGGCCAACAGGCGTTGCGCGGAGATCTCGCGATGTTGCGGGTTATTGATATCGAGGGAGTCGTGATAAAAAGCCGAGAGCGCTCCGACCACGCCGACCATCACGGCCATCGGATGCGCATCGCGGCGGAAGCCGTTGAAGAAACGCGCCAACTGGTCATGCACCATGGTGTGATGCGTGATGTTGTTCACGAATGCCTTTTTCTGGTCGGCGCTGGGCAATTCACCATTCAGCAACAGGAAGCAGACTTCGAGGAAATCGGAATTCTGTGCCAGTTGTTCGATGGGATAACCGCGGTAATACAGCAGGCCCGCATCGCCGTCGATGAAAGTGATCTCGGAAGTACAACTCGCGGTGGAAAAAAATGCCGGGTCATAGGTGAACAAACCCAATTTACCCAAGGCATGGATATCGATCACGTCGGGCCCGAGCGTACCGGACAAGATTGGCAATTCGACGCTGCGACCATCATCCAAAGTCAGTGTTGCGAAACGTTTGTTTTCCATCATTCCCTCTTCTCGATCAAACAACTTTCAGCCATTCCAACACCATGTGCTGGCGCGCACGGGTCGGCTCCAATTTGCCGGTGATCAACTCCCACAGATCGTTGTCCGGCATGTCCAACAATTCGTCAAACTGGAGTCGTTGCGACTCGTCCAGATGAAGGTAACGTTGCTCGATGAAACGTCCCAGCACGATATCCAACTCAAGCAAGCCGCGCCGGCAGCGCCAACGCACCCGCTCCAGACACTTTTCCCCTCTCCCCTCGTGGGAGAGGGGTGGGGGAGAGGGGGGTATCGCTTGAAGTATTTTTTCCAACACAGATTCCGTCTCGCCTAACACTTCATTGTTCCAAAATCGCAGTATCCGAAATCCCTGCCCTTGTATCCATTCGTCCCGTCTTTTATCAGAATCACTTTCAAAATGCTGCCCACCGTCCACCTCAATCACCAATTTTTTCTCGAATGAAACGAAGTCAACGATGTAATTACCCAACGGTTGCTGACGCTTAAACTTCACACCAAGCAAACGATGGGATCGCAGCTAATGCCAAAGCAACTTCTCTGCCTCTGTCATATTGCTGCGGAGCTGCTTCGCAAATTCCAGTCGAGATATATTCATCCCCTCTCCCTACCCCTCTCCCACAAGGGGCGAGGGGATGAAATCACACCATCCGCTTCACCATCAAATCTTTTATCTTGCCGATCGCCTCGGTCGGGTTCAGCTCTTTGGGGCAGACATCGGCGCAGTTCATGATGGTGTGGCAACGGAACAAACGGTAGGGATCTTCCAGGTTATCCAAACGCGCCGCTGTATCCTGGTCGCGTGTATCACCGATGAAACGATAGGCTTGCAACAACCCCGCAGGGCCGACGAATTTGTCCGGATTCCACCAGAACGAAGGGCAGGACGTGGTGCAACATCCGCACAGAATGCATTCATACAAGCCGTCCAGTTCGGCACGATCCTTCGGTGATTGCAGGCGCTCCGTTTCGGGAGGCGGATCGTTATTAACAAGATAGGGTTTGATCGAATGATATTGTTTGAAGAACTGGGTCATGTCCACGATGAGATCGCGGATGACCGGCAATCCCGGCAAGGGGCGAATCTCGATCGGTTGTTTGAGTGAGGACAAGGCCGTGATACACGCCAGCCCGTTGCGGCCGTTGATGTTCATGGCATCCGACCCGCACACCCCCTCGCGGCACGACTTGCGATAACCAATGCTGTCATCCTGCTGCCGCAGCAACATCAGTGCATCCAGCAACATCGCATCACCCGCTTCCAGGCGCAGATCGAAGTCCTGCATGTAGGGTGCTTGGTCGGTATCGGGGTTATAGCGGTATAGTCGAAACTTCATTTTTTTCTCTCCGTCTCACGTCAACACACAGCGGCGCAACTGTTTCTGTTCTTTGCAAAAGCAATTCGATGCGCTGTTTTTTGCTTCATACATCGCCGTATCGGCAAGCCGCAACAGGGACTCCATGTCATCGGCGTCACGCGGGTAAATCGCCACGCCGATGCTGGTCGAAATCGTAACCCCGACTCCCTCACTCAGCGTGAAAGGGCGAAATATGGCGTCGTCCACTTTAGCCACGATGCCGCAAACATCTTCCTTGTCCTGAATATCTTCAGCCAGCACCACAAACTCATCACCGCCGAAACGCGCCACCCGGTCACTGGCACGCATCGCGACAGACAACCGTTGCGCGACCTGCTTCAACACCTCATCCCCGGCCTTGTGTCCGTGCTGGTCATTAACCGGTTTGAAACCGTTCAGATCCAGGAACAACAACGCCATGCTTTTTTTATACCGCTTACATCGCTGCATCGCCTGATCGATATGCTCCATCATCAGACGCCGGTTCGGCAGTCCGGTCAGCGCATCATGCGACGCGATATGGTGCAGGCTCTGCTCGGATTCATGCATCAACCTCATCATGCGCATCAGACTCAGATGCAGGTAAAACAGAATGACCACAGACAACACTGCGGCGAGGGCGATGTTGTTCCTCATTTCATCAAATACGGCGATGCGTTGGTGGTGCAGCGCCAACTTGCGATCATTTTGTGCGATGGACAGTTCTTCCAGAATCAACCCCAGCGCATCCATTTCACGCTTTCCCGCACCGGACAATACGCGCGCTTGCGCTTCACCGAAACTTAGTTTTCTCGCCAACACATTGGTCTGCGACCACGCAACCTTGGCATCCAGCCGCCGCTCCAACTCGGCCAAGCCGACTTGTTCAGACGGTTCCGCATCCAGCAATTTCACCAGTTCGGCGCGCTGCAGGGCGACCTTGCCCAAGCCATGATTGTAGTGTTCCAGGAAATTCTCACTCCCTGTGATGATGTAGCCGCGCTCTCCTGTTTCAACTTCCAGTATATGTTCCCTAAGCTGGTGGATCACATCCAGAATTTCGTTTGCACGGGCGATCTGTTCGGAGTTGCTGGTGTTTTTCAACCATGCCGCATAGTTCATCCACACGATAATCCCGACCAACGCCAGAGTCAGCACCAGACTGGCCAACGCACTTCTTTCGATGGTCAGTTTTGGCATGGCCGCTTCCGCCTAATACACCCTCGCCTTGAGCGGGAACGATTCCACCGTCAACGGTTTTAACCGCACCGGTTTGTAATCGAGGCGATACCCTTCACTGAAATACAGGGAATGTTTGAGCCAGTTCTTGTCGTCCCGATCCGGAAAATCTTCACGCGCATGCGCACCGCGACTTTCTTTGCGCGCCTCGGCGGCCGTCATGGTGGCTTGGGCAACTTCGATCAGGTTATCCAATTCCAACGCTTCTACTCGGGCCGTGTTGAATACTTTGCTCTTGTCCGTGATCTCGGTATGGCGCACCCGCTGCGCAACCTCGCGAATCTTGGTTACACCTTGCGCCAGCAGATCCGGGAAACGGAACACGCCGCAATGCAACTGCATGGTCTTGCGCATCGCATCGCCCACCTCGGAAACCCGTTCGCCATTCTTCTGATTCTCCAGACGCGCCAGGCGCGCCAACGGCCTGTCTGCCGCATCGGCAGGCAGGGGTTTGGGATTGGGATTGTTCTTCAGGTCTTCGATAATCTGGCGTGCCGCCGAGCGACCGAACACGATCAGATCGAGCAATGAATTACAGCCCAGCCGGTTCGCGCCATGCACCGAGACGCAGGCACATTCACCCACCGCATAAAAGCCCTGCACCACAACGTCCGGAGCCGTGCCTTGCGGTGCAACGACTTGGCCGTGATAGTTGGTCGGGATACCACCCATCATGTAATGCGCGGTTGGCACCACGGGAATGGGCGCTTTGGACGGATCGACGTGGGCGAACTTGAGGGCGATGTCGCGGATGCCGGGCAAACGATGGCGAATGACCTCGTCACCCAGATGATCGAGCTTGAGCAACACGTGGTCGGCATGCGGGCCACAGCCGCGACCTTCTTTGATCTCGGTCGCCATCGCGCGCGACACCACGTCGCGGCTGGCCAGGTCCTTGGCGGTCGGCGCGTAACGCGGCATGAAACGTTCGCCATCTTTGTTCACCAGATAGCCGCCTTCGCCGCGCACACCTTCCGTGATGAGCACCCCGGCACCGTGTACGCCGGTCGGGTGGAATTGGAAAAACTCCATATCTTCCAGAGGAATGCCGGCACGCGCCGCCATCCCCAAACCGTCGCCGGTATTGATGTAGGCATTGGTGCTGGCTGAAAAAATGCGCCCCGCTCCGCCCGTTGCAAACAAGGTGGCGCGTGCCTGCAGGATCATTACTTCCGAGGTTTCGATCTCCATCGCCACCACGCCCAACACATCACCGTCCACGTCGCGGATCAGATCGAGCGCCATCCACTCGACGAAAAAATTGGTGTTGGCTTTGACGTTCTGTTGATACAAGGTATGCAACAACGCATGGCCGGTGCGGTCGGCGGCTGCACAGGCGCGCGGCACCGGGTTCTTGCCGTAATCCTGCATGTGTCCGCCGAACGGACGCTGATAGATCTTGCCGCTGTCCAAGCGGTCGAACGGCATGCCGAAATGTTCCAACTCGTACACCACTTCCGGTGCCGCGCGGCACATGTATTCAATGGCATCCTGGTCGCCCAGATAGTCCGAACCTTTCACCGTGTCGTACATATGCCAATGCCAGTTGTCCTCGTTGACGTTTCCCAACGAAGCCGCGATGCCGCCCTGTGCTGCGACCGTATGCGAGCGCGTGGGAAATACCTTGGACAACACGGCCACTTTTAATCCCGCTTCGGAAAGTGTCAGCGCGGCACGCATGCCTGCACCCCCCGCACCCACCACCACCACGTCAAATGTTCTTTTCGTTATTGCCATTACAGTCCCCAAAGGATTTGCACCGACCAGATCGCATATACGATCAGGGCAAGTATGACCAACACATGGATCAGCAAACGAATGCTTGCCGGCTTCACATAATCCATCACGATGTCGCGCACACCGATCCAGGCGTGATAGAACAAACTCAACAGGAACAGGAGCGAAAAAGTGCGCATCAGGTTGCCGGAAAATATTTCGGACCAGGTGTCATAACCGAACGCGGGTTGCAGCAACAACAGGAATACGACCACCAGAGAAAAAACCACCATCACCACTGCGGTGACGCGTTGCACCAGCCAATCACGCAGACCGTAATGTGCGCCGGTCACGATACGATTCACCATAACTTCGCTCCCAACAAAATCGTCAACGTCAGACTGATTCCCATCACCCATTTGCTGCTGGTCCGCGCTGCGGAAAGTGTGGACGCCAGATGCAAATCGATCGCCAGATAACGTAACCCGGCACAGAAATGATGCAGGAAAGCCCACAGCAATCCCAGGCAGATTAATTTGAAAATCGGATGCGAAAAATATTCCGTAAGGTTAGTGTAAGTTTCGATGGAGCGCAGACTTTGGTCGAGCACCAAGAGCAGAAAAGGCAAAGCGAGGAAAAGCGCCAAACCGCTGATGCGGTGCAGGATAGAGACGATTCCGGGAAGAGGTAATTTGATCTTGTGCAGCGCGAGATGTTTGGGTCGGGTGCGAATCATTTTTTATTTCCGGGGGCAAAAAAACGAATGGCGCAATCCTACACCTCCGCATGGCGAGTGAAAAGCAAAAGGGCTATGATGTCGGCAGAAATTCTGCAATTCAATTTCTGATCACTTTAGGAGAGAACAGTTATGAAAGCACCCATCCGTGTAGCGATCACCGGCGCAGCAGGACAGATCGGTTACAACATGTTGTTCCGCATCGCCAACGGTGACATGTTGGGGCGTGAACAGCCGATCATTCTGCAACTGCTGGACATCCCTCCCGCGCAGCAAGTTTTGCGCGGCGTGGCGATGGAATTGGAAGATTGTGTATTCCCCATGTTGCAACAAATCATCACCACCGACGATCCGCGTGTCGCTTTCCGCGATGCCGAAGTGGTGCTTATGGTGGGTGCGCGCCCGCGCAGCAAAGGCATGGAGCGCAAAGATTTGCTGGAAGCCAACGGCGCCATTTTCACCGAGCAAGGCCGCATCCTGAATGAAGTCGCCGCGCGTCATGTCAAAGTGCTGGTAGTGGGCAACCCTGCCAACACCAACGCGCTCATCACCATGCGCAACGCGCCCGACCTCGATCCGCGCAATTTCACCGCCATGATGCGCCTCGACCATAACCGCGCGATTGCGCAAGTCGCGCTGAAACTTTTCCAGCCTATCCAGGACATCAAGAAAATGGTGGTCTGGGGCAACCACTCCGGCACCCAATATCCGGATCTTTCGCACTGCGAGATTCGCGGCCGCAAAGTGTTGGAGGTGTTGCAAGACCAAGATTGGATCGAAAACACGTTCATCCCCACCGTGCAAAAACGCGGGGCGGCCGTCATTGAAGCGCGCGGTTTATCCAGCGCTGCAAGTGCGGCCAATGCCGCCATTTCGCACATGCACGACTGGCTGTTGCGTTCACACCATAACGATTGGGTCACCATGAGTGTGCCGTCCGACGGCAGCTACGGTATCCCGGAAGGAGTGATGTACGGCTTCCCGGTCACCTGCCGCAACGGGCATTACACCATCGTGCAGGGATTACCCATCACCGACCTAGGCAGCAAACACATGATGGATAGTTACCAGGAACTGTTGGGAGAAAGAGAGTTGGTGAAACATTTGCTGGGCTAGCACAGCAACAGAAGGTTGTGCCGGCTCGGTAAAACGAGTGTATTTCGAGTCGCTTCATGGGAGCTTGTCATGAACGCCGTTCGCCCCGCAGCAGTTGCCGGAATGTTCTACCCGGCCGACCCGCGAGAGTTGGCCGGGGAAGTGCGGGGTTTCCTGGCCTTGTCACTTACCCAGTCGCAACCACCCAAAGCTCTGATCGTCCCGCACGCGGGCTACATCTATTCCGGCGCGATCGCGGCCAGCGCGTATTCGACCCTGAAGCAAATCGCGGCGCGCATCCGTCGCGTCGTCCTGCTTGGCCCCACACACCGTGTCGCGGTGAATGGTCTCGCACTTCCCGACACGTCGGTTTTTGCTACACCGCTGGGTAACGTGATGCTGGATATTCAAGGCATGCAGACCCTCTCCCATTTGCCCCAAATACGTATCAGCGGTGACGCACACGCGCAAGAACATTCCCTCGAAGTGCAATTGCCGTTCCTGCAATCCGTGCTGGAAAATTTCACGTTATTACCGCTTGCTGTCGGTCACGCCACCGCTCAAGAAGTGGCCGAAGTATTGGAAACGGTTTGGGGGGGCGACGAAACGCTGATCGTCATCAGTTCCGATCTGTCGCATTACCTGCCCTACGCTGATGCACAACGGCTTGACGCAAAAACCGCCGCCGAAATTCTGAAACTCAGCCAACCCATCACGCATGAACAAGCCTGTGGCGGCACACCCATCAGCGGATTGATCCTTGCAGCGCGCGCACATTTTCTCCGGCCGCACCTGCTCGACCTGCGCAATTCAGGCGACACGACAGGTCCGCGCGACCGGGTGGTGGGGTATGCCGCATTCGCGTTCACCGGGGAGAAAGATCATGTTCGACACTGACAAGGGACAAACTTTGTTGCACTTGGCGCGTGCGGCCATCGCCAAGGAACTCGGTTTTATTTCAAATGATTTTCCGCGAACCGACTGGCTGGAACAACCCGGCGCGACTTTCGTCACACTGACTTTGCACGGACAGTTACGCGGCTGTATCGGCAGCCTTGAAGCGTACCGTCCGCTCATCGAAGACGTGCAACAAAACGCAGTGGCCTCGGCTTTTCGCGATCCGCGCTTCGAGCCGCTTAACAAGGAAGAATTCGCCAACGTTCTAGTTGAGGTATCTTTGTTGAGTCAACCCGAACCCATCCATTTCAATAGTGAACAAGAGGCACTGGCACAACTTCATCCCGGCAGGGACGGGGTGATACTGGCTTTCGGACGACAACGTGCCACCTATTTGCCGCAGGTGTGGGCACAGTTGCCCGATGCGCACGATTTCATTGCACGCCTGAAAGACAAGGCCGGACTGCCGATGGATTTCTGGTCACCCGATATCCGCCTGTCGCATTACACCGTGCAGAAATGGCGCGAAGGTGAAGCTTATGGATGAACCTATCGGCCTTACCGAACGTTACCCGGCCAACTATTGGCACGTGCTCGACGACGGGCGCATCCAATGCGACCTGTGTCCGCGCGATTGCAAGTTGCACGAGGGACAACGCGGCGCGTGTTTTGTGCGCGGCCGCATCAATGATGTGATGGTGCTCACCACCTATGGCCGCAGTTCCGGTTTCTGTGTTGATCCCGTCGAGAAAAAACCGCTCAATCATTTTTATCCCGGCAGCAGCATCCTGTCGTTCGGCACGGCGGGTTGTAATCTCGCCTGCAAGTTCTGCCAGAACTGGGACATCTCCAAATCGCGCAGCTTCGACAAACTCGCCGATCAGGCCACCCCGCTGGCTATCGCGAACAGCGCCGTCGAGCTGGGTTGCAAAAGTGTGGCGTTTACTTACAACGACCCGGTGATTTTCGCCGAATACGCGATGGATGTGGCGGATGCCTGCCACGATGCCGGAGTGAAAACGGTGGCCGTGACCGCCGGTTATATACATGCCCAACCGCGCGCAGATTTCTACAGCAAAATGGATGCGGCGAACGTGGATCTGAAAGCGTTCACCGACGCGTTTTATGTCAAACAAACCGGCGCGCATTTACAACCCGTGCTGGACACGCTGAAATATCTGCGGCAGGAAACCAAAGTGTGGGTGGAGATCACGACTTTACTGATTCCCGCTTACAACGATAGCGCGCATGAAATCGGCAAAATGAGCGAGTGGCTCGCCAAAGAATTGGGCGAGGATTGTCCGCTGCATTTCACCGCTTTCCATCCCGATTACAAGATGACTGCCATCCCCGCGACTCCCTCGGCAAAACTCACCGAGGCACGGCAGATCGCGCACTCCGCCGGATTGCTACATGTCTATACCGGCAACGTGCACGACCTTTCCGGCGGCACGACACTCTGCGCGAACTGCCACGCGCCACTCATCGTGCGCGACTGGTATCAGATTCGCGACTATGCAGTTACTGAAAGCGGGAAATGTTTAACGTGCGGAACTCAACTGGCCGGACACTTCGAAAAATTCACGGGTCAGTTTGGCAGAAAGCGTGTTCCGATAAAAATTACAGGATATTGAAAATCTGAAACCGGGTTACGCGGGTACGACGAGAAATGAATTATTAGAGGCAACTTTAAGACCATGCGATCGCTGTCACCCGGTGTTACAAATATCGAGTCTGAGGTCACCCCGAGGTCTCACGAAATACCGGCCAAGGCAACATCGCGTTATCTGTTGCAGAATCAAAAAATCAACCCTGTTTCAGTAGCTCCTCAAACTGCCCAACCGGTACCGGCTTGCTGAACAGATACCCCTGGAAACAGAAGCAGCCATGGCGGTGCAGCAATTCCAATTGCGCCTCGGTCTCCACCCCTTCGGCGATCACATCCACCTCGAAGTTCATGCCCAGATCGACGATCGCCATTACCATCACCTCGTCAGCCTTGTCGGTCGTCAGGTTGCGCACAAAGGACTGGTCGATCTTGACTTGATCGAGCGGCAGACGCTTCAGATAAGTTAACGACGAATAGCCGGTACCGAAGTCATCCAATGAGAACTGGACTCCCATCGCTTTCAGGTCGTTCATTTTTGCAATGGTGTCTTCGATGTTCTCCTGCAACATACTCTCGGTCAATTCCAGCTTGAGTTTCGCGGGATTAATGACATGCTGTCGCACAACTGCCTGCACTTGAGCCACAAAATCAGCCTGACGGAATTGTTTGGCACTCACGTTCACCGCCAGCACGAGGTCGCGGCGGGTGGATGCGTCTTGCTCCCAAGTCTTGAGCTGGGCGCAGGCGGTCTCTAGTACCCATTGCCCGATCGGAAGAATGAGTCCGGTTTCTTCCGCCAGCGGGATGAATTGCAGCGGTGAGATCAAGCCACGCTCAGGATGGAACCAGCGCAGCAACACTTCCGCTCCCAGGACGCGCCCGTCGTAGTTGACTTGCATCTGGTAATACAGCCGGAATTCCTGGTTGCGCCAGGCCTCACGCAAGCCGATTTCAAGCTCGGAACGAGCCTCCAGTTTTGCCTGCATCTCGGGGTCAAAGAAGCGCAAGGTATTGCGCCCGGATTTCTTCGCTTCGTGCATGGCCGTGTCGGCGTTCTTGAACAAATCTTCCGCGCTGACGCCCTGGCTGAACATGCTGATGCCGATACTGCAGGAACTGAGGTATTCAAACTCCTTTAACTGGTAAGGCCGATGGAGTGCCTGGCGGATCTGTTCTCCTGCCGCATTCGCCTGCGCGGCAGCCTGCTCTGTTTCCGGACTCAGGCCTTCCAGCATAACAACGAACTCGTCACCGCCTATACGGGCGACGGTATCCCCCTCCCGGGCACAGGAATGCAGGCGATGGGCGATTTCGATCAAGAGCATATCGCCGATGTTGTGGCCCTTAATATCGTTGAGCGTCTTGAAGTTGTCGATGTCGATGAACAGCAGGGCAGCATTGACTGTGTTGCAGGTACGGGAAGACAGGACATGGCGCAAACGATCCATGAGCAGGCGCCGGTTGGGCAAGTTAGTGAGCGGATCGTGAAAGGCAAGTTGGTAGATTGCGGCCTCATCATTTTTGCGCTGCCCCTCCTCAAGCCTGAAAGAACGGCGCTCCATCGACTCCAGCAGCCGGGTATAAACCAGGCCTATCACTGACGCAGCAATAAGAAAAAAGTTTGTGTTGATAAATTGGAAGGTGCTTGCCTCGATGAATAGCAGCATCCCGTTGGTGAGTGCGATGATTACCACACAGGTAATTATCGCTGCGCCGGTCAGCAGTCGGGTTGCGCCACATGCGTACATAACGACAAGCAATAATCCCGACATTCCAACACTAAAACCGTTGGGGAGGATGCCCAAAACAAGTACGATGCCCACTGCGCCAAGTACGACGGTAATGGAGAGAAGGGTTTGCGCCCAGCGTTCAAACGATTTCATGTAAGTCATGCCGATGACAATGACCGCGAACAAGCTAATAGGCAGGCGTACCGAAAGTGTACTCACAAGCGAATGCGGGTCGATGTAATAATCCCAACCGAGGAAAAGCAGATAAAGCGTGGCGGTGAGTGGAAGGGAAACGCGGATAAACGGAACCGACCGCTGCGCATGCTGCGCCCGGAAACGGTTTTCCTCTTCCCCAATTGCTTCAAAACGTCCGAATGAAAACATGATGTGATGGAAGCCTAATTTGCTTTCTGCTTATTCTACTGGGTGGTTAAATGGAAATCAGAAAGGCATCGTTAAGTGCGGGGCGCTACAACTAGGACGGTTTGCGCACACTCAACAAATAATCGTATCCCGTGGCATCGGTGCGCAGCGATATTTCCGCCCCGTTCAGGCCGTCAGTCCATGACAGTACGTTTTCTGCCGTGCGATATGTAAGCGGCCAGTCCGCAATCAGTTCTAGCGGCCATACCATATTCGTATTCGCTTTCATGTTTCCCAAAAGCAACAGGCCGCCCGGGCGCAACGCATCATAGAGTCGCTTGGAAAGCACACGACAAGTCCGGTCGCCAAAGTAGTCAAATAGGCCGGCGCTGTAGATCATGTCGGGTTGCATAATCATCTCGGATGGACTGATTTCCCGCATTAGGCGCATGACAGATTGATGTCGCAACTGGATGTTTATTGGAGAGCCGTCCTGGCGTGCCCTAAGCGCCCCGGAAATGGAACTACCAGCATGTCGTAACGCATCGCTGTCCTGATCTACCAGGACGAATGTCAGTGGCTTTGTGCCGGTGAGATGTGCCTGCGAGAATTCCGCAACCTCCTTAGCCGGGCCACAACCCAAGCTTGCGATGAGCATGGAAGAATTTTCACATTGCGCTTCCATCTCGGTAATGGCTTGCCGCACGAATTCCTTGCGCTTTTCGATAAATTGACCAACTTGGATTCCCAATGTATGGACGACCTGAGCGTAAGGCGTGTCCCCACGGGGGCTGCCAGCGTAGATATGATCCATTACCAGGTAGTCGCCCGGATAACCTTTCGGTTTTGTGTAAGCTTGCCACCATATAGGGCCGTCCAACAACTCGCGAGTTAGTAATGCCTCAGTGTAATGTTTGGCCTCTTTTAGATAATCCGGATTGCTCGTAATCTCAAGCAGACAGTCCACAGAATCAGCCCAGATTGCACTCCAGTTTTCCCAAAGTTTTTGGCTGAACTTAAGAATCTGACCTTCTGTCGATTCTGCCGGATTCTGTGGGGTTTGCGAGTTTATGCGAACTCTACTCTCCCTAAGCAACTCGACCGTGGCATCAACAACGTCACGGTATTCAGGACTGACCCTGCGGGTGGACGCGACCTTCGATCGTTCTTCAGCCTCTTCAACACTGTAGTTTTGCCGGTTATTCATGCGTTCCTTTCTCCTTCATCGGGAAGAGTCCCTGGTTGGAGTATTCCCAACCTTTACGCCAGCGCCCCCCGCACTCTTGCCACCCAAGAGTTGGTAGGCATTGATTTTCTCGCCGTGTTTCAACGTCAACACACCAATATCCCTAATTTCGTAGTGATTGTGCAGGCGCCAGTAGGTGCTTTCGGAAATTTGAATTACGCCCGGAACACAATCCTGCTGCAGCCTGGCTGCATGATTTACACACTCACCCCAAAGATCAAAAATGGGTACCCGAGTACCCAGCACGCCCGATACAACCGAACCGGTTGCGATGCCAATACGCACCTGTAATGGAATGTTTTTTTCCAAGGAGTAAGCATTTACAAAAGCAAGTGCCTCTATCGCAAACTCTGCCATGGCTTCAGCACTCTTTGGTGAAGGTGTGCGAATACCCGACACAGCCATGTAGCAATCACCGATCGTTTTGACTTTTTCCACCCCCGTGCGGTCAGAAATTTCGTCGAATTTTGTAAACACGTCACTCAGTAACTCGACGACATGCACAGGAGCAAGCCTTTTGGTCAGCATCGTGAAGCCGGAGATATCGGCGAACAGAACCGTTGCCTCGCCCACCGTTTCAGCAATCGTAGTCTCACCTTCGCGTAGCCGCTTCATGATGCGCTCCGGCAGAAAGTTGCTCAGCAGTGTTTCGCTGGAGGCTTTGTCTTTGTTGAGTGCTTCCTCCAACTTGAAGGTCAGCCGCTCCATCGACTCCAGCAGCCGGGTATAAACCAGTCCTATCAATGACGCAGCAACAAGAAAAAAGTTTGTGTTGATAAATTGGAAAGTGCTTGCCTCGATGAATAGCAGCATCCCGTTGGTGAGTGCGATGATCACCACACAGGAAATTATCGCCGCACCGGTAAGCAGCCGGGTGGCGCCACATGCGTACATAATGACAAGCAGAATGCCCGGCGTTCCAAAGCTAAAACCTTCCGGAAGGATGGCCAAAACAAATACGATTCCGACCGTTCCTAGCGCAACGGTAATAGATAGTAATGTTTGCGCCCAGCGTTCGAACGACTCCATGTAGGTCATGCTGACTACAATGATCGCGAATAGGCTGAAAGGCAGGCGAACGGCAAGCGTACTCACAAGGGAATGCGGGTCGACGTAATAATCCCAGCCGAGGAAAAGCAGATAAAGCGTGGCGGCGAGCGGAAGGGAAACGCGGATAAACGGAACCGACCGCTGCGCATGCCGCGCCCGGAAACGGCTTTCCTCTTCCCCAATTGCGACAGAACGCCCGAATGAAAACATGATGTTATGGAAGTCTGGCTTCCTTCTCCTTATTCAGCACAGTGGTTTAAGGCCGCAAGCTAAAAAATACCTGCGGCTGCAGGCTAAATTCGCTAAATCGCGCATCTGGAAGCGGATGCTGGACGTATGGGATTATGCCCGATATTCGCACAAACCCAAAGACTGGATTATTTGCAGCAAATTTTTCAGGTTTGTAAAACGCAGAGCAAATCTTCCCAACTGCAAGCCTATGATCCAGTGTGAGCGTTCGATCAAGTGCGGAGAGATTAGAGTAGTTTCACGGCAGGCCCGACTGCAGTAACGCGATCAGGATGAATTGGGGAAAAGTGGTTTGGGCAAAAACAAGCGTTTTTCGTGCGCGACTGGTATCAGTTGCGCGAATATGCTGTTACTGAAAGCGGGAAATGTTTAACGTGCGGAACTCAGACTGGCCGGACACTTCGAGAAATTCGCGGGGCAGTTTGGCAGAAGGCGGGTTCCGGTGAGGATTGCAGGCCAATGAAAATATTAAGGAGAAACTGTTTTATTCATTTCACAACGGTTGGGAAAATCATTAGGGGGAGATGATGAGCTATAAATCTAACCCCCAAGTTTCGGGATTGAAAAAGCTGGCGGCTGGTGCCGCCATGAAATTTTTTACTCGCTTGACTCAGGCCGGCTAATGGGTGACCCCATTCAGTCCGCTAATTGATTTTTAGTCTAGGGGTTCAAATAACTTGGTACCTTTTTGACTTAGCAACGGGTAAGCCCACCATTTTTCAGTGTAGTACTTCAACTTTGTGCCCACCGCAATTCTGATTCCTGAAGCCCAATCTAAATCAACAACCGATTTGAAATGAACACCTGTTCCATCCTCTTCTATTTCCACCTCTTTAACTCGCACCGAACGAACTTCGGTTGGACCACTGGCAAGGAGTGCGCCTAATAAAGCACCACCAGCAATAGCCGCTTTTTTTCCATCACCACTGCCAACAGTACTCCCCAGCGCACCACCAATAATTGCCCCCTCCAAGCTATTCCCTGATCCTTGCACTCGCTCAGTCACCTCAATTTCCGTCACTTTGATGATGGTTCCTGTTGAGTAAGCTCTTTTGGATTGAGGGGTGGCACATCCATAACCCGCTAATACAACTACAAGTGCCACCAGCAGAACAAATAATTTATTTTTTGGCATCATAATTTCCACCTTTTAAATAAGGAAAAAATAATTCTGAGACCCAATTATTTAGTGCTCGTAAATAAAATTAAACAATCAGGGACAGACACCCAATAACCCACCCCACACGTTTAATCGCCATTATCACAAAGTCCATCTCCAGAAATAACGCTTAACCACCCTGCCATGCGATCTATTTTCCCAAACAGAGTGTTGTTGATATTCGCATGTATTTCAACCCATTCATTTGGCTTGCATCAAATGCAAGACGTGCAGTTGGGCCAAATATTCCTGGAACCTTTCCGAGGCTTGAGAAAATAACGCGTCTTCCCGCAACGCGGTTTTGGCCAATTCGGTCTTGCCCATGTTCACCAGCAAAATCACTTGCGCCGCCGCCTCTTGGAACTCTTCACAGCTCTGACACAGTTGATCCAACAGACCGACATCGGCACCTTGCATTGCGGTATCACTGAGCAACCACTTGCCCAGCGAACAATCGGCATGACAGGCCGTGGGGAAATTGAGTGGCTGACGCGAATGCGTTTCCACGTATTCCTCAATCCGCGTGCGTTGATCGAGATGTTCCTGTATGGCAAAGATGCCGTTGAACAGTTTAGCCCCGGATGAAATGTTTTGATTTGCGCCCAGACAAGTAGCCATTGTTTTCCCCTTATTGGTGACCTCAAGCGGATTCATAAGCTGAATCCCTCATGCGTGACGGGGAGAATTTTGCTATGCCGATCCGCTATCCACAATATGCCAAAAGGTCTATATCTAGGTCTATATACTTTTGGCAAAAGGTATAGACCACCTCAAAAAATCCATTTCACGTCGCTCCCGCGTAGGCGGGAGCCCAGTCAAATCAACAAGCTGGATTCTCAAGCCAGTTTATACTGAGCTTGTCGAAGGGCGGGAATGACGAATTATTAGAAATTCCTATAGAGCTATGTGGTTCAACCGGACAAACGAACCAGAGCGAAACCGCCGCCCGGCGTTCTGAAATTGGTGGTTTGGCCCTGATACAGCCGCGCGGCAATGAGTTGGATCGTGCCGTCATATACGTAGCAGCGCACATCGTATTTCAGCGATTGAATATCACCGCCTTCGACACGAATTTGTTGTTCGCCGGGTGTCGCCAGCTTTTGAGCCACATAGTCCGACTGCACGATTTCTTCAAATACGCGCTTGGTCAGTTTGTCGCCGCGATACGCGCCTTTGCTGCCGTATCCGCTCACCGGCTTGAAGAACCATTGCTTGCGTTCTGACCACCATGTCTCGGCATCCCCCGCAAACACGATGCGCGTTTCGGGTATGCCTTGAAGCAGCGCGTCGATACTGGTTTGCGAAACACCCGCAGAACGTAACCCATGCCCGTCCGTGAACTGCGCCAACAGACGCTTATCCGCATAACGCCGGTAGTGCGCCGGATTGGGTGTTAAGACGACTTGATGTTTTTCCCAAGCGGCGCGCAGATGCGGCTGGTGTGTCAGTTCAAAATCGGTGAGCCGGTTGTAGATCAGGTCGACGGGCAAGCCATGACAGAACACACCCGCGTTACTCATTTGCAAGTCCGCCGGATCAGCGATCAGCGCCGTGAAACCTGCCTGTTCGAAGAGTTTCTTCGCCAGAATAAATTCGGGATACAGGAACTGTGATTCGGGTTGCCCGTCCAGAATCACAAGGGTTTTAAGCGGTGCATCGCCGCGCTCCAGTCGCCATTCGTTTTGGAACATGCCGATGAAAGATTGATGCGGATCAGCTTCAAGCACGGTCGCGCCATGAGTGACACTTTCGCGTTGACTCCCGATCAGCAAAACATTCAGAAAGGCGCCGCCCGCATTGGTATTGATCTCGATGAGATGGGCGCCTTGCGCATTGAGATGGAAATCGTAGCCGTAGAAAACCCCCTTGGCGAAATTGAGAATGTTATGCGGGGCGTCATTTTTAAATGCAGGCAGCTTTACCACCTCTTCCACGGCCGCGATCACCGCCCGCATTTGCGCAAGATGTGCGTCAGACACTTCTACAACTGCGTCCGAAAACAGATTCTGGTGTTGCGGCGTCAATGATTCCGAAAATGCCCGCCCTTGTTTTTCCAGCGCGGACATCAAAGCGGCGCGATCTATTTCGGCGGGCATCACGGGAAAATCACGCAGACTTGTGTTGCCCGCAGCGTCACTCGGCACCCGTGAGTTCCTTTTGCGATTGACGCTGACTCGGCGAACAACAACCCATCAATGTTTCACTCCGAGCAAATCCAACTTCAGGCTTTCCTCAACCGGTTTGGCGCCCAGCCAGATTTTCAACAGGGCGCGATGGATATCGGCACCTTCGATCACGCCGCGCTCGACACCGTTGATGGAGACCTTGGTTCCGGTGGCGGGCAGATAATCGAGCAGGATTACATCGCCCGGGCTTACCCCGGAAACTGCTTCGAAGATCGCGTAGAATTTTTTCAACCTCGCGTCCAGTGGAAGCAATTCAGCCGCACTGTGATTGTTTTCAATCGCAACTTTGAACGCATCCAACAGTTTGGAAGATTTCATTCCATAAAGCATGTGCAACGCCACACGTTTGTTGCCGGGATCGGCCATCACGGCGTCCGCTTTATCCGTCTTCGCCCCCAGATAAAGTGCCGCCACATAAACGTCGATGATCACTCGGGTGCGCGTACCCGCTCCATTCAGTTGCAGATTCGTGCCACCCAGCTGCACCGTTTCGGCGACCCTCACATCCGCCACATCACGTGCATGCACATGCAAACTGAGCAAGACACCGCACACCAGCAATAGTATTTTTTTCATTTTCGTCCTTTCGTTTAAAGAGCTTCAAAAATTCCCGCCGCACCCATCCCCGTACCGATACACATCGTCACCATGCCGTATTTCTGTTTGCGCCTACGCAAACCATGCAGCAGTGTGGCAGTGCGGATCGCCCCGGTCGCACCGAGCGGATGGCCCAAGGCGATCGCGCCACCCAAAGGATTCACGAGAGCCGGATCAAGGCCAAGGTCGCCAATGACGGCAAGCGACTGCGCGGCAAAGGCTTCATTCAGTTCGATCCATCCCATATCCTGCAAACTCAAACCCACCTGTTTCAACACACGCGGAATGGCTTCTTTCGGCCCGATGCCCATGATCTCCGGCGGCACACCCGCCACCGAGAATCCGAGGAACTTGCCAATAGGCGTCAAGTTATAACGCTTCAACGCCGACTCGCTGCACAGCAACACCGCGCCCGCGCCATCTGACATTTGCGAGCTGTTGCCCGCCGTCACCGAACCTTTTTGCGCGAACACGGTTTTCAGTTTACCCAACGCTTCAATGGTCGTATCCCCACGCGGTCCTTCGTCCTGTGTTACATCGCGCGCCTTGATCTTCACTTCGCGTGTATTCATGTCCGGCACATGGTCGGTGATGTGATAGGGCGAGATCTCTTCTTTGAATTCGCCATTGTTGAAGGCGGCAATCGCGCGCTGATGGCTTTGCAAAGCAAAGGCATCCTGCGCTTCGCGCGACACCTTCCAACGCTCTGCTACCTTCTCCGCCGTCAGACCCATGCCGTAGGCAATTCCCAGATGTTCGTTATTCTCGAAGATGGCCGGATTGAAGGCGATTTTGTTGCCCATCATCGGCACCATACTCATGCTCTCCACCCCTGCCGCAATCATCACCTCGGCCTCGCCCAGACGGATACGGTCCGCCGCCAGCGCCACCGCCTGCACCCCGGAAGAACAGAAACGGTTGATGGTCATGCCCGGCACCGTGTTGGGAATACCCGCCAGCAGCAACGAAATACGTGCCACATTCATCCCCTGCTCCGCCT
>CAZRZH010000033.1:0-21603 GCA_964604485.1 uncultured Sideroxydans sp. | reverse complement strand
TCGTTGCTGTCTGGTTCTGTACCCGCTTTTGTTCGGTATTTCTCCCTTCATCACTTTGCCGTCTTGACCTTCGCCCTAGTTTGGGGCTAGTCCCCGTTATGTGTTTATTTAGGAGATTCAAAATGGCAACTGGTACAGTTAAATGGTTCAACGACTCCAAGGGTTTCGGTTTCATCACCCCGTCCAACGGCGGCGATGATCTGTTCGCTCACTTCTCGGCGATCCAAAGCTCGGGTTTCAAGACTCTGACAGAAGGTCAGCAAGTCAGCTTCGACATCACTGCCGGCCCTAAAGGTCAGCAAGCATCGAACATCCGCGCAGCGGAGTAATCGGACAGAAGTGCGGGGTGTTTGCCCTGTACTTTTTCCAAATGAAATAGCTCGGCAACAGCCGGGCTTTTTCTTTTCCAAATTTAAATAGGTGCAACAACATGGCCAAAGAAGAACTGCTTGAAATGAATGGCGTGGTGGACGAAGTGTTACCCGATTCGCGTTTTCGCGTGACGCTGGAAAACGGCCACAAACTTATCGCATACAGCGCGGGCAAGATGAAGAAGAACCACATTCGCATCATCGCGGGCGACAAGGTTTCGCTGGAGCTTTCACCCTACGACCTGAGCAAGGGTCGCATCACTTTCCGCCACCTCGATGTACGCGGACCGGCTACGTTTTCTCCCCAGCGTAAACGGTACTGATCAAGCCCGCGATACAGCAGCCTGCTGGATTTTTCAGCTACCAGTCCTTCGCCACCGAATTGTGACAAGCCACCTGGAAGACTTTTCGGTCTTCCAATCGCATAGCGGTCATCGAACCACCCCATAAACAGCCCGTATCCAGGGCGGCAATATTTTGGGTGATCTTTAAACCCAATGCCGACCAGTGCCCAAAGATCACCATCGCATCACGGCTTTTGCGCTGGGGTACATCGAACCATGGCTGGTAATCTTTAGGCATTTTCTCCAACTCGCCCTTGAACTTGAATTCCATTTCGCCTTGTGCGGTGCATACGCGCAACCGTGTACAGGCATTGACGATGACGCGCAATCGCTCAAAACCCTTGAGATTGGCGTCCCATACGGCCGGGGTATTTCCGTACATCATAGAGAGAAAGGATACGTAGTCATCACTGCGCAGCGCGTGTTCTACTTCTTGTGCAAGACCGAGCGCCTGCTTGACATTCCATTGCGGCAACAGCCCGGCATGTACCAACAAAAAATCACCTTCCGCAAACATCAGCCTCTGGTGGCGTAACCAGTTGAGCAAGTCATCACGGTCGGGTGCCATCAAAATTTCATCCAGCGTGTCGCTGCGGTGCAATTGCGCCACGCCTGCTGCCACAGCCAGCAAATGCAAGTCATGATTGCCGAGTACCGTGATAGCGCTTTTTCCAAGTGACTTTACGAGACGCAAAACCTGCAATGAATCCGGCCCACGGTTGACCAGATCACCCACCAGCCACAGCCGGTCTTGAGCGGGGTCGAAATGGAAGGATTCCAGCAATCTCTGGAATTCAAAAAGGCAGCCTTGAATGTCGCCAATGGCATACGTCGCCATACCAGTCCCTATGTGATTTTCTTGTAAAATAGCGTATCAGAATTCGTCGTCACTCCGATGCTTTTCAACTCCTACGGCTTCATTTTCCTGTTTCTGCCTATCGTTTTGCTGGGCTTTTTCAGACTCGCGCGCTATAGCCATACTTATGCGGCTGCATGGTTGGCAATTTCCTCGATGTTCTTTTACGGCTACTGGAATCCGGCTTACGTCGGGTTGTTACTCGGTTCCATCGTATGTAATTATGCCTTCGGCTTGTGGATTGCCAAGGCGGGTGTGCAACATGCGACAACACGCAAGAAACGCGTGCTCATCTTCGCCATCGCCGTCAATCTGTTGTTGCTGGGGTATTACAAATACGCCAATTTCTTCCTGTCCAGTGCGAACAGTCTGGCTGGATCGCAACTCAGCTTGGGTGATATTATCCTGCCGCTCGGTATCTCCTTCTTCACCTTCACCCAGATCGCTTTCCTGGTGGATACCTATCAAGGCAAGGTGAAAGAATACAACTTCGTGCACTACGTGTTGTTCGTGACCTACTTCCCCCATCTGATCGCAGGTCCAGTGTTGCATCACAAAGACATGATGCCGCAGTTCGCCCAGGCTTCCACTTATCACATCAACTGGGACAATGTGGCGACAGGGCTGTTGCTGTTCACGCTGGGACTGTGCAAAAAAGTGTTATGGGCGGATTCGCTCGCGCCATACGCCACAGCCATCTTTGACGGTGCGCAACACGGTATGACCCTTAGTGTCCTGCCCACCATCTATGAAGCTTGGTCAGGTGCTTTGGCTTACACCCTGCAGATCTACTTTGATTTCTCCGGCTACACCGATATGGCGCTGGGCATCGCATTGATGTTCAACATCCGCCTGCCGATCAATTTCAATTCGCCCTACAAATCGTCTAGCATCATCGAGTTCTGGCGGCGCTGGCACATCACGCTTTCGACCTTCCTGCGCGACTATCTATACATCCCCTTGGGCGGCAACCGTCACGGCAAACTACGGCGCTATGGCAACCTGATTGCGACGATGTTGCTGGGTGGCTTGTGGCATGGAGCTGGCTGGACCTTTGTTGTATGGGGCGCTTTGCACGGCGCATACCTCACCATCAACCACCTGTGGCGCGAAATGATCTCAGAAAGATTTCTGCGCTGGGTTCCTGATTGGATAGGCATGCTCGCGGGTTGCGCCCTCACCTTCATCGCGGTGGTCGCAGCGTGGGTGGTGTTCCGCGCCAACAACATCGAACAGGCCATGTATCTGCTGAAAGCGATGTTCGGCGTCGCCTACCGTCCAATCGAAATCGATGCGGTCGCTCATGGCAACCTGCTGTTGCTCACTGACATGTCCGGTCGAGACTTGCTACGACTGCTCGCACCCGGCTTATTGTGGGTATGGTTGTTGCCGAATTCGGCCCGCATCCGCTTCATCAAGGGCAGCGTGTTGCTGGCTTTGCTGCAGGCTGTGCTGGTACTCTATTTGATGTACGTCGTGATCGACCAGTTCGGCAACTACAGTCCCTTCCTCTACTTCCAGTTCTGACATGAGACACGCCAAACTTTTCACTATTCTCGTGTTCGTACTGCTCCTCGCCTACGGTGCGATCGGATTCTATTTTCTGCCGTTGGCGACCTTTCAGGGCGAGCTAACGCGCATGGGTCTTGTACCGGAGAAGACCTTCGGTTGGCGCAAAGCGCAGCCTGCTATCGATGTGAGGTGGTTTACGCAAAGCAGCATGCAGGAAGCCGATGTGCTGGTCATCGGCGACAGCTTCTCCGATCCCCGCGTGTGGCAGACCGAACTGGTAAAACGCGGCCTCAAGGTACGCACCGAACCTTGGGACAGTATCCGTAACATCTGTGTCGATTTCATGCCCTGGCTGAAGGCACAAGGCTTTCGGGGCAGGTATCTGGTGCTGGAGATCATCGAACGAAACATCGCAGATGGACTTGGGAAATCCGTCGCATGTCAGACGATGCAGACACATTCCAGCGTGAATGTCGACACACCACGCAATCCACCGCCTGACTCCTTCGATGCCGACCTCCAAGACTGGAGTGGCCGCTTCTCGGTCGGCATACAAACGGCGTTGAATTACAGGAAATATGAACGCCTTTCTAGCACAGCGGGGTACAAAATCGCAAACCTGCCGAACGGGGTAAAGGTCGCGCGCGTACCCAATGGATGTCAATTGTTCAGCCACACCGGTTGTGAAGACTCCTTGTTCTTGGGAGAAGACCGGCCAGAAGACTTGGATCAAGTGAACCTTGACCACATCAAAACGCTAGAGGCGCGACTGTACGGAATTAGCGTAATCTGGGCTTTTGTGCCCAACAAATCCACTACCTATTTATATCCGGATAAACATTTCTGGAACGAAGCTGAGCAGCGCTTTGGAGCGCCCAATCTTTTACGCATGACACAGCAAGCCATCAAGGAAAAGATTGTCGATCTTTACCCCGCGAACAACACGCACTTCTCCCCAACCGGATATTTAATGGTAGGACAAGAGATTTACAAAGCGATGCAACAGGAACAGCACCAAGATGCTGACCTCCGCTAATTGCCCTGCTCCCACTTGCCCTTACCCGGAACGGGATCCCATGCCGCAATGCCTTCCAGGGGATAGTTGTAACGCAAGGCGTAACGCACACGGCGAAGTTTGCCCAACCAAGTTGGACGTACCAAATTATACGGATTGCTTTCAGTGTTCCCAGAATCGGGTTTGCGCAACGAGGGTAGATAGTAACGATAGAACTCCAATTGGGTAATGCCCCATTTCATCACGAACATGCGACCGCCCTGATTGTGAGTGATGCGCCCCGTACTCATGCTGCCAAAGTGATAGAAACGACTTGCGCCGACCATGCGGAAATTGCGGCATCCCACCACCCAGAACTTCATCAACAGGTCATCATCACTACTCATGCCGGGTGAGAACTCCAAGCTGTAGCCACCCAATATCGCCCACCATTTCTTATGCACCAGCGTGGGCTGCATCGCCATGCCTTCCTTGTCGCCTCGCTTGTCTTGCAGATAATCCCGCAGGAATGCGGTCTCATCGAAATTGGCAGGCGTCTCGCCGAAATTGCGTTTGATGATGTCTGGATGACCGCCCGTCTCCGGTTGGATGAGGGTGCCAAAGAACAGCGCAAGGTCAGTGTCGCAGGTGTGCAGCGCGTGGACGAATGCAGTGTCCCATCCCGGCGCGGCCACCATGTCGTCGTTCATATACAACACCCAATCGTGGCTGGCCTGTGCCATCAGGTGATTCACCGACATACACACTCCGACGTTCTTCTCGGTATGCGTATAACGTATCCCCTGTGCTTTGACCCATTCCAACGAGCCGTCCGACCCTTCATTCAGATGCACGATGATCTCGTGCTCCGCACTGGAATGGCGTTGGATACTTTCAACACACAGCTTCAAATGGGCGAGATTATTCCAACTGGGAATGACGATGCTGAACATGGCGATGATCCTTACTCTGATGGATGCGCGGCGTTAGGTTCGCCGTGATGGATGTTGTAACAGACCGCCAGCAAAACAGCGACGGTGAAACTATAGAATGCAGTTGCCATGGTCAGATTCAAGAATTCTACCGTGAGTCCATACACGACAAAACCGCAGACAAATGTGAAACCCAACATCCCTCCGCGTTTAATCTGGCCGTTACTTGATTTTGTTGCACGCCAAAACATATGCATGGGGAAGTAATACACAGCCAAGATCGCCAGCAGACCAAAGATGCCCATCCCCGCCGCTTTGGACAAGATGTCGTTATGAACCTCTCCTCTGCCTAGGTGGGCTGCTTCCTTCGTCAGCCTACCCTGCTCTTCCATCGGTCTCATCTCGCTTGCGAATCCCTCTGGCCCAACCCCAAACACGGGATTGCGCACGAACACATCCACCGCAGCTTTGTATAACTGCCAACGTATACCTATCGAGGTATCGCGCTTGCCTTGACTGAAGTCCGCCACGTCGCGACCGATGCCTGCCACGCGCTGATGAATGGTGGCATTCGTGCTGTAGAGGAGAGCAAAGATCAGCAATATCGCCGCGCCCCCTCCCGCCAACGTCTTGCCCGACATCCTTCCCCATCTGAAATACGCAATGATCGCTATAAAAACAGGTATCGCCAGCCAGCCACCGCGCGAGCCCGATGCAATGGATGCCAACACGCCCGCCACCAAACCGGCCATTTTCAATAAACGCAAAGCCAACTTGTCTTTGCCGAACCAATCAATGCTCAACACTGAAAGCACGCCCAAAGTCAGTTCAAAATCACCGAAGTGAATCAGGTCTAGCGTACTGATACCCGATCGGCCATCGCCGATGTTCTGAGCCATCAATAAGCCTGTAATAGCAGCTATCGGAAACGCATACTGCAGGGGGACGAACACCTTCAAACCGAGACGTTGCAATAGCAAAAAGACCGGGATGGCCAACCAATAGCGTGAAGCCGCATCGTAGGGATGGGCATCGTAATTTTGAAACCAGCTTTGGCTGACAAAGATTGCGATCGTCATGGCAAACATCGCAAGCGCATAGGGTGTCCATTCGCGTCGCCACACCACTGCTCTCATGTCGCTTGGACGTGCAGCCAAAATCAGCAAGGCGAACACCAGCATGAGGATGAATGCTCCATTCATGCCGCCTTTTAGAATCAGCATTGCAGTTGGATAGATCAAAAGCAACACGGCCACGAGCATTTCGACCACTGTTTTGTAGCTCGATTGCACTTTATCCATTCGCGCCCTCTCGTTCTAGTTTGCTATAGACGTCCTCGAATTCCTGCGCGACCACATCCCATCCGCGTACAAACCTGGGCGGGGCGGCGGCACGTGCCAGTTGCCGTTCAACGGCTCTCGCCCAATGTTCCAGCGAAACATCAAGCCCGATCACCTCGCCTGCCAGAACAGACACCTGCGCGGCGGCACCACAAGCATCCGAGACTACTACCGGCACACATGCCGCCATCGCTTCGCTGATGACCATGCCGTACGGCTCAGCCTTTGCCGGATGGAGGAGCACGTCAATCTCGCGGAAGTGTAAAGAATCACTGCGCCAGCCGAACAACCGATAACCGCCCTGCCAATCCCGGAACAAGTGCCGGACTTCTTTCTCCTCGGGTCCGATCACCCATAGCTCAAGTAAAGGACGCGATTGTCGCAACTGCGCAGCAACTTGTACTGCGAGCGGCAAACCCTTGCGCTGCCATTCCCTGCCGACAAACCCGATGATGCCGCCATCCACGTCGACTGAGCGGTGCGAACGCACCACTCCCGGTAACACGCCAGGCACAATCGGCTGGGTTAGTTTGTGCGCATATTCGGGATAGTAGTCTGCCAATTGGTGCGCTATAACTGCGGAGTTTGGAATGATTTGCTTTGCTACCCGCAATTCTCTTCGTTCCATAGAGAGTTGCATCATGACGCGCAGCGAAATCTTTTTCCACCAAGGCTTGTCACGCACCGTGGCGAACGGAGGCCCATGAAAGGTGGTGACATCGTGAACGCCTACGCGCTCGTGACTATGTATCAACCAACCCGGTTGCGGGTTGGTACGCAACCATTTTTCGACGCGACGGCCGAAACGCCAGTAATACAACCAACGCGGGCGATAGAATTTCCCCCCGAGCTCATGTACCTCAATTCCACGGGGCTTTTCGGCCACACAGCTCTCGCACAACACTTGTAGCTGATGGCCTTGTTTCGCGAGTTCGAGGGTTGTCTCCCACACGTAGCGCTCCATGCCGCCCACTGGGCCATATCGTCTTACGATGTGAATAATTTTCATGCCGCCCCTGTCTGGAATGTCGTCATTGCTAGAGCGCCGTTATAGAATGCGGCTGTTGACTCATCTGACCTAAAAAACATGGATAGTATATCAAGCGAACCGCGCCCTTTATGCGACCTGTGCGGATCCCAAGGTGAGCTGGCACAAAACGGCGTGACAGATCCGGATGGTAATCTGGCGGGAAGCTGGAGTTTCCAACGGTGTACTAATCCAGACTGTGGTGTGTACTGGCTGGATCCCGCACCCCCTCCTGACGAATTGTGGAAAGCCTACGCAACTTACCATACACACACGCGTAAATCGTCCAACCCCCTCGCCCAGAGCACGCTCAGCTTGGCCCATCGTTTTATAAAATTGTGGTTCCTGCCGTTGTGGTTGCTCACGGGCTTGCAACGTGAGGCAAAAATACTTCGCTATATGACTTTAGCTCATGAGCCAATTGGTAAGTTGCTGGATGTCGGTTGCGGTGGCGGTCGTTTTCTGAACAGAATGCAGAAACGCGGCTGGAAGGTGGAAGGAAGTGATTTCGATGAACAGGCGGCCAGAAAAGTCACTCACAAATATGCCATCAAAACCCACGTTGGTGATCTGTCCCATTGCAAGTTGCCGGCTGACAATTTCGATGTCATCACCATGAGCCAAACAATCGAACATCTGTACATCCCGAATACTACTTTGCACGAATGCTTGCGTATCCTCAAACCGGGTGGCTTGTTGATCTTGACTACGCCCAATGCAGAAAGCATGGGCGCAAATGAATTCGGTTCATTTTGGCGTGGCTGGGAGGCCCCAAGGCATCTGCATCTATTCACAGTGAATTCCCTAAAAAGACTGGTGCAAAGAGCCGGATTCGAAGTCCCTGAAGCACTCACTTATTCTGCCGGATCAGCTGTCGTTTACCGTGTCAGCCGCGCCAACCTGCTATCTAGAAAGTTAACTTGGCTGGAAGAGTTTGGCTTTTTGGTTTGGAGTTATCGCAAAGAGTTGCAAGAATTCCGCGCTCAAGACAGGCGCCCACACACCGGACAAAATGTGCTGATCCGCGCATACAAACCAAAACTTTAACCGGATACCTTATGTTCTCAATCATCATTCCTACTTGGAACAACCTTGCATTGCTACAACTGTGCATACGTAGCATCCGGCAAAATTCCGCCTACCCTCACCAGATTATTGTGCATGTCAATGATGGCAGTGACGGTTCTCTTGAATGGGTGCGTCAACAAGGCATCACGTACACCGCTTCCCCTGAAAACATCGGTATTTGTCTTGCCGTGAACGAATCAGCGATGCACGCAACGCAGGATTACATCCTTTATCTGAACGACGATATGTATTGCTGCCCGGGGTGGGATACCGCACTGGTCAATAAACTCCAGTCATTGGACAGCGATCTGTTCATGTTATCCGGCACCATGATCGAACCGCGCAACACTAATAACCCGTGCGTAGTTGTCCGCGATTACGGAAGCGATGCACACAATTTTGATGAGCCGGGATTACTGCATGAACTAGCGCAGCACAAAAAATCGGATTGGCTTGGCGCCACTTGGCCTCCCACTCTGGTTAGCAGGCGCTGGTGGTTCAAAGTGGGCGGCTATAGCAGCGAATTCTCTCCCGGCATGAGCAGTGACAATGATTTCTCGATGAAATTGTGGCATGCCGGATGTCGAGTCTTTCTGGGCGTGGGGGATTCGCTGGTTTATCACTTCCAGTGCAAATCGACGGGCAAAGTCGTCAAGAACGATGGAGGCAGGCAATTCTTGAACAAGTGGGGGATGCGCCAATCGGTGTTCGATCACTATTACTTGCGTCGCGGTCACACTGCACTTGGATCGCGGCTGGAAGAGCCCGAAAATACGCGCGAATTACGCTGGGAATTGCTGCGTAGTCGTTTGAAGCGAGCACTGGGATAATCCGCCTTTGTCATTCCCGAGTGGTCTGGAATGACAAAATCAAAGGCGATGTGGGTTGGTGTTCAGCACAGCCAGTTTCCGATATTTTAGATAAGTCGTGCGCATATTCATCAACGCGATCTGGAATCCTGGAGCGCCATCCAATACGCCCAAACGCACAATGTACGTGCGGATAAAAGCCCAGGTGGCGCTTAACACCGCTCTTCCCCGACCGGCTCGTTTCCCCGATCTGAACATCTGCTGCGCAGCTGCCGTTGAGTATTGATCCACTTTTCGTTCTACATCGTCTCGCGTAAGGTAGCTGTAGTGCAGGAGCGGAGTTTTCAATTTGGCGCTGGCACCGGTGAGTAGGACGCTCTCATGTACGAGACTATCGGAAAATTTTCCGGCTTCGCGTTTGAACAGGCGTAACACATAGTCGGGAGTCCAGCCGGAATGGTGAATAAACTTACCGCAAAACTGCGACAAGCGCGGACAGAAATACCCGTCTGCTTTGGCTTGGTCCATTGCCAGTTCGATCTCGCTGCGTAACTCGGGAGTGACGCGCTCATCCGCATCAATGGAAAACACCCAATCTTTACTGGCGTAAGACAACGCGCAATTCTTCTGTGGACCAAATCCCGGCCAGTCGCCCTGCACATAGACTTGCGCACCCATTTCTCTAGCTATGCTAATTGTGTCGTCGTCGCTCCCCGAGTCCAGCACGATGATTTCGTCTGCCCACAAGACGGACTGCAAACAACCTCGAATATTGTCAGCTTCATTTTTTGTGATGACGATCACCGACAGCGTGGGCATCATTAGATTAGCGCCCATTCAGTGTCGGTGTGTATTCTGGTACCCACTGTTGCATTCCCTGGCGCACCACTTCATCCGGCAGGACAGCATCTGCCGACACCCACTCAAGCAAGGCATTCAGTTCGTCATTTTTCACCGAGCGAGCTTGCGCGATGCGCAGTTTTTGGTGCGGTGTTGGCAGCGTGTTTTCATTGTCCGCCAGCAATTCTTCATATAATTTTTCACCGGGTCGCAAACCGGTAAATTCGATCTTGATATCACCCTCACCTAATCCGGAGAGACGAATCAGGTCTTTCGCAAGATCGACAATTTTTACCGGCTCTCCCATATACAGTACAAATATTTCACCACCCTGCCCCATGTAACCGGCCTGCATCACCAGTTGCGCAGCCTCGGGGATGGACATGAAGTAGCGGGTAATCTCGGGATGGGTCACCGTGATGGGGCCGCCACTGGCTATTTGCTCACGGAATTTTGGGATCACGCTGCCGTTGCTCCCCAGCACGTTGCCAAAGCGCACGATGACGAAATGTGTACCTTGGGGTTGTTGCAAACCCTGACACACGATTTCGGCCAAACGTTTTGTGGTACCCATCACATTGGTCGGGTTGACAGCCTTGTCGGTGGAGATCAATACAAATTTTTCCGAACCATGTTGTTGTGCGCATTTGGCTACCTGCCAAGTGCCAAACACATTGTTGCGCACGGCTTGCCATGCATTGTTCCGCTCCATCAGCGGGACGTGCTTGTACGCGGCAGCATGAAATACTACTCTGGGCTGGTATTCACTGAACACGTGACTCAGCCGCAGCCAATCGCGCACATCACCGGCCAGATAAATAATTTCGAGTTGGGGAAAGTTCCCGTTTAGCTCCTGTTCGATGTTGTACAGCGCAAATTCGCTGGACTCGAACAGTACCAATTTTTTCGGCGCAAACTGGGCGATTTGTCGACACAGTTCAGAACCGATCGATCCGCCCGCCCCGGTGACCAGCACGACTTGGCCGGTTAGTTGCCGGTGAAGTCCCACTTCGTCCAACTGCACCGGATCACGCCCGAGCAAATCATCCAGTTCCACAGCACGCAGTTGCGAAATGGCAACTCGCCCGCTCAACAAGTCCTCGAATGCCGGTACTGTCAGCGCTTTTATTCCATTCAGATTCGCCAGTTCGATGACATGCTTGCGTGCCTGGTGGCTCGCCGACGGCATGGCAATGATGATTTGTCTGACGCCCAGTTTCTCAGCCCAAATCGGCAAACTGTCAAGATTACCGATTACTTTTATACCGTTCAGTGTGCGTCCTTGTTTTTGCTTGTCGTCATCCAGAAAGCCCACTTGATGCCACTGATTACTGCGTGACAATTCCTTCGACAGACCAATCCCTGCGCCGCCCGCACCAACCACCATTACCGGTTCGCCATGGAATTTGAAATCGCCGTATAAGAGATTCTCCTTCCACAAACGATACAAAAGGCGACTGCCACCCATCATCAAAAGCAATAGCAGCGGATCCATTACCAATACTGATCGCGGCACCACGGAATGTATACGGAACAATCCCAGTACCAAAGGTATCAGCGCGGTTGCAACAAGCACGGCAAACAAGATGCGACGTAAATCCGCCACGCTGGCGAAGCGCCAGATACCACGATACAAACTGAATGCCCAGAAGACGAATGCTTGCAAAGGCACCACCCAAACCATCGTCTGCAGTAGCTCATCGCGAAAATCGGGCGGTAGCTCGAAATTGAATCGCAATAGATACGCAATCCACCATGCGGCGATAGCGGCTACCACGTCATGCAACATTGCGATGCCTAGATTGATCTGTGACTTGATCATGCGGATTCTCGTTTCAATTTTGCCCACCGCGAATCTATTTGAAGCATGATGATGGCATAGGCCACCGAACATCCCAACAAAACTGTCCAAGGAAAAATTTGTGTTCGAGTCCAAATTGCCAATGTTCCGACCAGTAGCATAAAACCATACTCAAAGAGCGCCACGCGTCGATGGCTGACACCCATCTGAATGGCGCGTTGGTAATAATGCTCGCGGTGCGCCTCGGTGATCTTCACACCTCGCCAACTACGTTTGGCCAGCGTCACCGTGGCATCGACGATGAACGGCGAAAACACAAGCAATGGCAGCCAATATGGCCAGTCACCCCGTTGCCATCCCCATATTCCAAGCGCCGCTGCAAGGAATCCCAACGGAATTGATCCGGCATCGCCCATGAATATCTTGGCCGGATGAAAATTGAACAGTAAGAAACCCAAAGCAGCGGCAGCGACAACCACACAGAGGCTCATCAGTACTGCATCCTGCGCGAACCATGCACACAGGCCGTAACTGCCAAAACCAAATACGGCCATCCCACCCGCCAAACCGTCAGAACCATCCATGAAGTTATAGAGGTTCGTCATCCACACCACAAAGAAGAACATCAGGATAGCGATCACAGCACCTTGCTGACCTACAACGCCAGAGCCGATCACGAATATTGCAGCAGCCATTAAATGTGCGAACAGGCGTTTCTTTACGGAGAGGTTATAGACATCGTCCAATATCGACACGACGAACATGCCCAACAAGGGGACAATGAGCCACCAGACCAATGCCTCAGATATCAATGCCCACCCCACCAGCACACCACTCATCAAGCCCATCCCGCCCGTCCGAGGAACGATCTTGTTGTGCAAGGAACGCTCATTCGGAACATCTTGGATTGATTGGCTGAATCTGCTTTGCAGAATGAAGGTAATCACCCCCGTCGAAACGACGAGAGCAACTACAAATGGAATGTAGGTCATAGATGCCTATCGCGATACCACTCCGCTGTCGCTTGCAACCCCTGCTGCAAGCTATAGGGCGGTGTCCAATTGAGTTCTCGGCGGATTTTACCACTATCAATTTGCAATGACCCCATCAGGCGTTGCGCCTGATCCGACTTCACAGCCACAGCCGCAAGCCACGCGAGCAGTTTGGGAGGAAAGGGAAATAACCTAGCGGGCCTCCCCATCGCCAACGCCAGCTGACGCAACAGCTCTGGTGTGGAAACGTCCACACCATCGCTGATCAAATAAGTCTGGCCTGTTGCTGCCGGATGTGTCGCACAGGCAATCAGTGCATCTACTAGGTTCTTCACGTAAACCAGACTGCGCTGATTCACTATCGAGGCAAGTGGTAAAGGCAGGCGCTTAGCAAGTATTTTAAGCATCTGAATAAAGTTCCCTTTCACTCCAGCCCCATAGACCAGTGGCGGACGAACGATGACAACTTCCAAGCCGGTCTCGTTAGCGATACGCTGCAAAGAAAGTTCTGCTTCGGATTTTGAGACACCATAAGGGTCTTGCGGATTGGACAGATCAGACTCGGTGAATTTGCCACCACCATCGGTTGCCTCGCCATTCACCTTGATTGAGCTGACATACACCATGCGTTTTACGCCCGCATTTGCCGCACATCGCGCCAGATGGGCAGTACCCTCTACATTCACTTTCCGAAATGCATCTAGCGGATTTTCCGAAAGGTCTTGCATCACATGCACACGAGCTGCGAGATGAATGACCACGTCCACATCATTCAATGCGGATTCCCAATCTGTCATCCCATCAATTGCGTTCACAAAAACGGCTTCAACGCCATCACCCAATGCATGTGCTTTTCTGATGGCAGCTTTAACGTGTGATCCACGCTCCAGCATTTCCACACACAGTGAGCGCCCCACAAATCCCGTGGCCCCAGTAATCAACACCCTGATATTCATGCTTCGGACATCTGTTTGTGCCATCCTTCACGTCCTATTGCATACAAAAGCCCCGTCATCACACCAAGCAGTAGCCCCAATACCAATACCAGCGGCACATTTGGCGATACTGGCTTGCGTGACACCTGAATGGGTACATTCAATTTTGCTGGGTATTTTTGGGAAAGAAATAGCTCTTCTTGCAATCCATCAATGCGCGCTCGAAGCCACGTCAATTTGTCCAACATCGCCAAATATCCAAAATTGCCTAACTCCGTTTTCTTGAGCCTCTCCAACTGTCGCATCTCATCTTTAAGAGACTGTTGATATTGAGCTAGCTGCTCTTGTTTGCCCGCCAAGCGTTCGTTGATGATTTCTCGCTGCTGCGCGATCACCATTGCAACAATGGCATTGGAACATGCCTTTACCTGCTCTACGCTAGTAGCCCTTAATTTGAACTCGGCCGCATTAGGTACATTCTTTACCGTTTGCACTTGAAGTGATTTGCCCAGATATCCTTCAATCTCATCCTCACCTGATTTGTCACAAACATCTAATACCTCTGATGGATAGGTCAAATTTGATCTCAATCGTTGTATTAAGGCAGCTGGCTCTTCGCTGTTGCTGTTGCTGCTATTGTTGACAACCACCTGCGCCATGTTCATCTGCCACTTGGCTTCAAAAGATTTCGGAGTCACAACCACAATTATGATAGCCACAAGAAAACCTAACGCCACCGCCGTCAGGATGTAATTCCGGTTACGATAGAAAAATCGTGCTACTTCCCTCGCGGTAATTTGGTCAGTCGTTGCCTGCATTATTGAATATCCTTTCAACACATTCTAAACTTTGACTGTGGCGAGAATGTCAACCGCCATAGCCCTTGCAATATTCATTCGTGAGAATTTTTCCACGAAATCCACACGGCTCTCAGTGTTCATACTAAGCGCGGAAAAAACACGTTCTGCGCCAATTGCATCACAAGGACGGAATACCGCCGCATTCGTCATTTCAGTGCGCACGAACTCGGCCGCATAACCTGCGACTCCCGCCCAGATTGGCTTGTTCATCGCGCCATATTCAAATAGCTTGGAAGGAAGAACTTTCTTAAAAGCCTCATAATCATTCAAGTGTAAGAAGAGCACATCCGCAGCCTGATATTCTCGAATCAATTGCTGTCGCCCCATCGGGGGCAATAATTCAACGTTATCCACGTTCGCTCGCAACAAAGCATTGCGCAAAGCCTCACGCCGTCCACCGTCCCCAATAATTTTGAAATACACACGCTCTCGCATCCTACGCGCCAGATCAGGGATGATTGCATGCAGGCCTTGCCCCGCACCCAAATTTCCGGCGTATAGGACTTCAATAAGGTCACTTTTGACCGTTTTCAAATTCGCCTTTGGCAATGACAAGAACTCGTCATCAATTCCATTTGTAAAATATGAGAAGTGTTGACTTGGGTAACGGGCTTGGAAGTATTCCTCAAATCCTTTGGAAACCAAATTTACCTTGCTAGCACTGTTTATCGTCCAGCGCTCAAGTAGAGAGAAAAGTGGTCTTAATATCATCGCAACCTTTTGGGGAAGCACATCCTTTATCGTATCGACAAATATATCCCTGATATCCAGATACAAGGGGATTCCTTTTCTCCTAGCCACCCATGCCCCCAATGAAGCTGTCATCAATCGTGATGAAGTGGCAAAGACCAAGTCATATTGTCTCGTCTTAACCAGCTGCAACACTGTACGGGCATATACGATAAAAGCCTTAGCCTGATCTATCATTCCACTCCGATGTGCAGACAACTCAATTCGCGTCACTGATATGTTGCCTACTATTTCTGTGGCTGGTGCTTCTACTGAGTAACTTCCATATCGATTAGGTGCGGTCGTCAATATGTCTATCTTCCCGCCTGGTGGAATCTCTTTTGAAAGCGCCTCCAACAAAGCGGTGGCTCGGAACGAGCCTGCGCACAAATCTGGCCTAAAATAGAAGCTGAGCACCAAGATTCTCATTCAATATCTTTCCACCTGATAATCGTTCTATTTCGGGCATCAAACATCATCGATACCAAGCACATATTTGGAATGGCGCGGCCAAAAAATGGATGCCACGTACCCTGCTCTATAACTATTTCCCCATTTTCAAAACTGACCGCAACCTTTTCGCCATTAATAGCGCGCAACAACACCCCAGTCCCGTCAGTTCTTAGAATCTCAACATCAGGATGAAGATGGAAGCGCACTTCTGCTTTTTCAAAAGCACCAGTGACTTTATCATCAATTACCAATCTCTCTTCGGTAAGTGACCATCTTCGGCTATGTGTATTGGCACCTCGCAAGCGTTTGTAGCCATCATGACTGGCGCTCAAGTGAATTTCCTCTTGATTCTCGACAACCTCAATTGAATGCACTTGAGCGCGCCGAGCAACACGAAATCCTCCCCAAACCTCAGAGGAGTCTTTGTCATTGATGCACAACGTGTTGTGCGCCTTGGATCCTCGCTGGCGCTGGCGCTCTGCACCATTCCCATAACAAGAAGTCCCAGAATTCACTATCAACCGACATCCGCCCAATGATAATTCAAAAGACAATGTGTCCGCATGAGCGTGTCCGGGAAGGTAGCTAGGGCCAACGGGAGCGACATCAAGCAGCACTATTGCCGCCCCTTTTTCCATCCGAACATATCCGCTGTTAGCTAAACACGTTATGCCATTCGAAACAACCTGCCGTTGCGAAAAATTTAATCGCTCGGCATATTGTTCTATTTGTTCTTTGTTCGGCGCAATACCAAATGCGGCATCATTGAAGAACGATATCTCACCATCTGGATGGATCATCACAGAAAGCCAGTCCCTCATTTTTTCTATACTGCTTGCCTCAACCTGAGATTCAATGCAAAAAGCTTTGCAGACATTACTCATATCAAGCAAATCTTCCAAGATGATGCAGTGATACATCGGACTCAATTCAAAATGCCCGCCATCATCGAGAATTTGTTCTGGCAACTCTCGTCTCAGTATCTCCCAGCCTCTAGCGAGCCAATACTCTGCTTCTTGCCCCTCGAAAAAAGCACCGGCGAAAACCAACGCCTTGGCATTCGCGAGTAAGTGATTTCCCAATAGATGGAACTCTAGTCGTTTACTCAAGTACCGGATTTGCACCGCAAGGCTATGGATCGCAGCGGTAGACAACACTCCACCATTTAACGAAAACTTGATCCAATTTACGATTCGCAAAGAGCAGGGATAGGACTCCCACCCGTTGCCTACAACAGGCGGATTCTCCTTGATCCATTTCTCAATCAAATCCACATGCCACGTACGTCGGCTCCCAGCAAACTCTGCGTTCAAATCGTCGAAATAGTGCAAGTTATACAGCCACAACTTTTCGATTGTCGGGTCGTTCCATGTGGCCGCGGAAATCAATGTCCTCTCTTCACTCAAAAAGATGAACCTATGCTCAGCCAGCATGCTTTGCTTACGCTCACAAGGTGCCAACCAATGACCCGACTTATTTCTTAGCGAGGGAGGGGGGGCTAAATTGGGACGAGGGTGTAGGAATCTATGGCGAAGGCGACCAATGATCTGCCCTAGACGCAGATGCCGAATGGTATGAAAGTAAAGGCCTGCTCTCACTTACGTGCAATATCTGCGATTTCGATTGATAGCTTTGAGACCTCCCAAACCTGCTCGAGAGGAATGGGTGCACTCTTACCAGAACGAATCGAGTCCAGAAAAGCTCGGACACAAGCATCCTGCCCCTTATCTTGAGACCAGAGGCTGGCTTTGTTGAATCCCGGCCATCCAAATCCGCGCAGCACTCGATAGTTGTCAAGTTGTAGCACTGCGTCAGCAGCGAACACCTCAAGTCTCTCTTTGGGGAATCGCTTGCCCCCATTGGCAAAGTATTGAATAGTGCCGATTGATCCATCCTCGAATTGAAGTGAGATGATGGCTTTGTCATCAACGATTGATGTCGCTGGATTACGCCCCATCGTCATGACTTGAAAGCTAGTGATAGGACTATCTGCCAGATGTCGCAATAGATCGACGAAATGACACGCCTCCCCCACCAGTCGCCCGCCACCGGTCTCTGCATTTTGAGTCCAATGATCTGCAGGAATCGCCCCCGCATTGCAGGTATAGATGAATGCTTTAGGTGATTTAACTGGGCTGAGTAGCGACTTCATTTTCACTACTAAAGGAGAGAATCTTCGGTTGAACCCGATCATCAAAATTGGCATAGATGCACCGCCTGCTTCTCTTTTGGACCATGCCGATTGAATACGCTCTATCTGATCAAGAGTTAAAGCAAGTGGTTTCTCAACAAATACATGCTTTCCTGCCTCAATCGCCTTAATGACGAAATTCGCGTGTGAATCATGTCTCGTGGCAATCACCACGGTGTTTATTTTCGCATCTTCAAAAATCTGGGCATCTTCGGTAGAAACAGAAGCAAAACCAAGCTTCTTTCCAAAATGAGCACCACTCACACCCCCACTTGTGACAATAGATCCCATACTCGCACCCGCCTTCTTAAAGGCGGGTATCAAAACGCGAGAGGCATAATTACCCGCGCCCAACACTCCAATGACTGGCTCCCCAAAAGCATATTGGGGAGTAGCATTTAGCTCAACTGTGCGCTGGCGAAGACCTTCACTCTCTTGCCCATACTTCAGAACGATACCTAGTGCTGCTCTCTCTTGCGTCAGGACATCATATGCACTTACGGCATTATCAAAATCGAAACGGTGGGAAATCAAGGTTTGTACATCTACTGATCCATCCGCCAACATTCCAAGCACAGCCTCAAAATTGCGCTGTTCGGTCCAGCGTACAAATCCGAATGGATAATCTACACCGCCATCCTCGTATTGCTTGTCGTAACGACCTGGACCATATGAGCACGATACCTGGAAGCTCAGCTCTTTTTCAAAGAACTCCGCGCGATTAAGCTCTAAGCCGCTGACGCCCACCAACACGATACGCCCGCGCTTTCGCGACATCTGCGCCGCATGACTCACTGGCTCATTCGATTTTGTTGCGGCAGTGATCAATACAGCATCTACGCCACGATTCGCCGAGAATGCCATCGCTGCCGCAACAGAGTCTTCTCCATTAGCAGGATTGACCGTTACCGCGCCAAACTTACGCGCCAAGGCCAGCTTGTTCTCATCAAAATCGACACCCAACACTTGGCATCCCTGAGCACGAAGTAACTGCACCGTAACCAAACCTATCAAGCCCAAACCGATGACGACCACTCGTTCACCCAATTCAGGTTTTACCAAGCGGATGCCTTGCAGGGCAATCGCACTCAAGACCGTAAATGCAGCATCCTCATCAGAAACCCCGTCAGGTATCTTTGCGCACAGATTTTTAGGCACTCTGACCATCTCAGCATGATTGCCGTTTGATGCAACCCGATCACCCACCACAAATTCCGTGACTCCAGCCCCAACAGCCACTACTACACCAGCATTGCAATATCCCAATGGCAAAGGCTGGCCCAATTTACTTTGCACAGCATCCAACGTGGCAAACAATCCATCTGTGCTGACTTTGTCCAGAACCATCTTGACTTTTTCTGGTTGCTGACGCGCCTTATCCAGCATCGAGGCTTTTCCAAAATCGACCAGCATTCGCTCAGTTCCTGCAGAAATCAGACTTGCTTTTGTCTGAATCAACAACTGACCGCGACCCACACTAGGACAAGGAATATCACCCAGTTCGGTTTGTCCATTTTGTAAATTTTGCAAAATCTGTTTCATTAGTCTGTTCCGATCAAGTCTGGCATTACGCCGTTATGGTTGCGCCACAAAAATCCAAAACCACTTTGTCTTGGGTGTTCAAAGAAACAAACTGACGATGCTTGACTAAGAATACGACGATGTCAGCATCACCCACTCCATCTGCAACCGATGCCAATTTCAACCCCTTGAACGACTCGATGTTCGGCTCTACCGCAAAAACATCGAACTTATCGTCACGTAGCGCTTCGGCAACCGCCAGTGCGGGTGATTCACGCAAGTCGTCGATATCCGGTTTGAATGCCAGCCCCATACAGGCGATACGAGCGACTCTGCCATTCTCAATCTGGTATTTCAGCGCGGCATTCTTCACCTTCTCGATCACCCATCTATTTTTGTAATTGTTCACTTCACGGGCAGTGCGGATCAGATTCGCGTTCTTCGGATCCTTTGCCACAATGAACCATGGGTCGACCGCGATACAGTGACCGCCCACCCCGCAACCAGGTTGAAGAATGTTGACTCGTGGATGACGATTTGCAAAACGGATCAACTCGTTCACATCGATTCCGAGGCCATCACACAGGATTGACAATTCATTGGCAAACGCGATACTCACATCTCGTGAACTGTTCTCAACCAGCTTGCACATCTCTGCTGTTCTGGAATCAGTCTTCAACACTTCACCCTTGACGAAAGTCTTGTAGAAGGCCGCCGTCAATTCTGTGGCCACAGCAGACAGACCGCCTACGACACGGTCATTCTCAATCAATTCGATCATGATTCGTCCTGGCAAGACTCGCTCAGGGCAATAGCTAAAGTGAACTGAATTTACATCGACTCCACATTGGATCAACGTATCACGCACCAACTCAGTTGTACCAACAGGCGAAGTGGATTCAAGAATGATGATGTTCCCTGGGCAAACGAACGGTGCAATGACCTTCGCCCCCGCTTCCACGTAGCTTAGATCGGGCTGAGGGATTGGATTGTTGTCATGCACAAACGGGGTAGGCACGCAAATCATGAATACATCTGCTGGCGCAGGAACAGTCGCGGCGCGCAACCTACCGGATGCCACTGCCGAATGAACAAAGGTGTCGAGATCCGGCTCAACGATATGTATCTTGCCCTGATTGATCACATCGACCGCATATTGATTCACATCGACACCATGTACAGAGTAGCCCGTATTCGCCAGTAATGCGGCAGTTGGCAAACCGATATAACCCAACCCGATGACGCACACTTTTTTATCTTGTTGCATAACACAATCTCCAGTTTTCAAATTTAGTTCGAGTCATCTGCACACTGCTTAGTTAATAATTTTGTTTCCTGATAAATATCGTTTTGACCTTAGCTTCCCTGCACGGTGTGTCGGTTCCTCCACGAACCTGTGTATGGCATATGCGATTGATATTGAGATTGCGGTTTGAATCGCAAACGCAAGCAATGGCGAAATTCCCGCCCCTATCATCCAACGCAAACCAACATACCCCATTGCCGCATGGCAGACATATAGTGGGTAACTAATATTTGCAAAGAAATCTAAAACCCTATTTGACCGAATGCGTTCTCGCAATACATAAAATATTGAAAAAAGAAACAGCGCAATTAGGTAATTTACTTGAAGTTCAAGATTGCTACAGTAAGCAAAAATTCCAAAAGCACCAACAACCATCATTAACAGGCGCTTCAAATCAAATATATTTCGATAGTGCAATGCAAAAGCAACACCACAAAGCATGAACATTATATATTTTGGGGCGCTTAGATATTCGCTCATTACTGGGAACCTAATCCCATACAACTCATTAAATAGAGCAAGCGTTGCAAGAATCACGAACAAGGTGTAGTCACCTCGCAAAATACTTGCTGCAAACAATACTGCCAAAATCACTAGTGTCCGGTTAAGAATCGAATAGATTCAGTTGGTTGCTGAGGTCGGTGATTTCTGTCTGACCACCGATACTCTGTACAGTGGACCCATCCGTCAAGACAGAAATCAGTCTAGTTTAAGCTGGTGTA
>CAZRZH010000032.1:0-22367 GCA_964604485.1 uncultured Sideroxydans sp. | reverse complement strand
CCATATTCGCTGCATCGCGTTGTGGGCAGCTATCTCGTGACGACACTGTCTAGCGCCCTCAGTGCTTCTGCCAGTTATTCGTTCGGCTTTGCCATCCGTTCCCCAACTTTGTTTTGGCTATGCAAGATTACTTTGTTATTTGCGTTAAAAATAACTTTGTTTTATATGTTTGTACAACTTTTGTATTTCCATGCCGTTTGGTCTATATCTCCGCAATAATCAAAGTGGCGTTCATATTTTCGAATAGCTAGTGTAGCTGTATTGAACACCCCGCCTCTTGGGCAGATGCATATCCACTGTCTTTAAACATTTCGCAGGTGTTGATTAACTGTTTTAGGATATCGGTCTGTATCGAACGACGTCTTTGGGGCGTCTCTTGAAGTGCGATTTTTTGAATATGATCTTCGGCCTCTGCTTGGACTTCGTTCAACCCAGCAATAAATTCTGATGCTGGGTAAGAAGTCTCCACATCAGTCATAAAGGTCAGTGATAACAATTTCACTTCCTCATCGTCCAAGATGAGACTGCCGTCTCGATATTTCATAGCACCCCCTTATCCAAAAGTAATCGCGAATCGGTGAGACGCCAGCATCTCAGACTATCTGTCAATCTGGCCAGTTGGAATCTCTTGGAAAAATGGTTCCAGTCGCCGAATTTTCTCATCCCCCAGTCCGGCTTCGTACAGAGTGTCCTGCCAATGTGTTTTCACCAGATTTTGCACTTCATTGACAATCTCATTTGCCTGACCGCGCTGAAGGCCAAAAGCACTCGCATTACTTAACAAATTGATGACAGTTCCAGCAGCCGTATCCCCGATGACCAAGGCGTGCTGGTGGATGGCGTGAGGGGTTAGCACGGGTAATACGTCAAAAGCCTCTGCAAGGCGGTACTGAGTGCTATTCACATGCACTAGGCCATGATTCAGGTCGTGGTCGTCGGAGTTGCGCACGGCACAATTGAAAACCATGCGCCGGAAAAGCTGTTCGCGCTCATCCGATTGACAGCCGTATCGAGTCATCCATGTGGATAGACGACCATAGGACTCAACACCGTATTTCGCAAAACTCTGATCCGAGTAAAAAATGGAACGGGCACTAACATACCCGTGACGAACCACTTGCCCATCACGTATTTCACGGTCAAATCGTTTTACAAGGCAAACATCCTTGCCATCAATTACCTCAAGGTGTGTTCGAGCGGTATTGATGCCACATTTTTGCCCAAGCAGCATAGTGGCATGTTCCAGACGCGGAACACTGACCCATTCAGGGTCTTTGATGCTGGGAAACTTGGCAATCCATACCCCATCCTGATCCACAACATTGCACTTAGGGCGAGCACCACCGGTTCCAGGATGAAAGGCACGCAGTAATTCTGGGGCTACTTCCTCACCAGCTTCCACAGCTCTGGCCGCAGCCAACATATCTTCAAGTGGAAATTCACGGCTAGAAAGCTCAATAGGAGGTTCATCTGAAGATCGCGAGAATGCCAGCGCACCAACCCTACCTGGATCATTGAGTAGCAAATATCCCTCTGGATCAATTTGTGTGCCGTATAGGCGGTCGATCACCCGCTTGCCCCATCGATCTGGACAAGCATCAAGTACAACACCTGGAAACCCTTTGAGGGTTGTAAATGTGTACTCCTTGCTATTGAGCGGCAAGGTTACGGGATCAAGCGGGATAGCGTTCTGGCGATCCAAGTAGGACTTACCATATACGAAGCTCCCCACTGAACCCGCTACTGTATGGCTCACATCGAGTCGGCCTGCCACCACTGGGTTCGTGGCATCGGGTAGGTATACCCAAATGAAAAGAGCTCCCTGTTCAGAACTCATTCTTTAGCTTTCTGGGAGCAAAGACTCTCACTTTGTCGGCACTGAGAGATAGGGAAAGTCCATCTCGGTCTAGTCCGGGATCGGCAATCAAGGTGACTTCATTTGTGAGGCCAAGGTTCCACAGCACCTTGAGAACGATGCCCAGAGATACGGACAATTCACCCCGCTCCAACGCCTGAATGGACGAGCGCGATAATCCGGTTCTCTTAGCCAAATCATGCTGGCTAATCTTCCTGCGAATTCGGGCTGTGCGAATACGCTGACCTAAATCGTTGGCCAGATCAGAAACAGGTTGGAAAATATCGTCTTTGTGTGTCATGGAATTCATAATAGGCAATTATGCCTCCTATAGCAAGCATGATATAATCCAGCATTTCTGAGTAGATCAATGGAAAACTAGGTAAAGTGTTGTCCCATCAATACATACGACACATTGTCTGAATGTAGTTAGGTCACCTAGTTTAATATGGCAACGATTACCAGCCATCTAAAGAGATTCTTACCGCAGTTTGAAAGTGATATATGTTGGTAACGTGGTTGGTAGTTGTATCATACTAAATTGATTATTATGATTGTTTAGATACCGTAGGGGACGCCAAACATTGATGGGCACTTGCCACAAGTGCCCATTTTCATTTGTCGGATCACTATAAACCCGGAACACTCCACAGTCGCGAGATCTGTTATGCGCACTTCGCTAGGTTCGTCTCCGGTTCCTCTCCCCGATTGTCGAACGAGCAAACACTGCGCATTGCATGTTGTACTCAAGCTTTCTATCTACTATCCTCGCACCTGCCCACTATTTTAAAAACCATAATGACCATCAGTATTAAAACTCTGCAGGATATCGAAAAGATGCGCGTCGCCGGCAGGCTCGCCGGAGAAGTCCTGGACTACATCGGCCAGTTCGTAAAAGCTGGCATCACCACAGACGAACTGGACAAACTGTGTCACGACTACATGGTGGACATTCAAGATTGCGTACCCGCCCCGCTCAATTACGCACCCGGGGGACACAAGCCCTATCCAAAATCGATTTGCACTTCAATTAATCACCAGGTTTGTCATGGCATACCCAGTGATAAAAAGCTGAAAAATGGCGACATCGTCAATCTGGATATCACCACCATCAAAGAAGGCTACCACGGCGATTCAAGTCGTATGTACTACGTCGGTGAACCTTCCATCCAGGCCAAGAGATTGTGCGAGGCCACCTATGAGGCGATGTGGCGAGGCATCCGTACGGTGCGTCATGGAGCGCAATTGGGCGATATCGGTCACGCGATCCAGTCTTTCGCAGAGGGCATAGGTTATAGCGTGGTGCGTGAATTCTGCGGCCACGGCATCGGTAAGCGATTCCACGAAGAACCGCAGGTTTTGCACTACGGCAAAGCAGGCACCGGGATCAGACTGGAAGCGGGAATGATCTTCACCATCGAGCCGATGATCAACGCGGGAAAAGCTGCCATTAAACAATTAGGCGACGGCTGGACGATCGTGACCAAAGACCACAGCTTGTCGGCCCAGTGGGAGCACACAATTCTGGTTACAGAGAGCGGTTTTGAGGTCTTGACTCTGTCCGCAGGTTCCCCACCCATTCCAGCCTGATCCTCTCGTCCGCAATGTCCATCGCCAACATTCGTGACAGTCTGCGCGTCGCACGCCGCGCGTTGCAAGATTTGTACGCTATCCAAGCCCAACCCTCACGTTATCTGCGTGCCCACTCCAAACTCGTCGATGAGCATTTACGGCAGGTATGGCGTTTGCTCAAGCTTCCTGATGCTCTGGCTTTGGTTGCGGTGGGCGGTTATGGGCGCGCGGAATTGTTTCCCAAGTCAGATATTGACCTGCTGGTTTTGTTGCCGCAACAACCGGATGAGGCGTTGCAGATTCGACTCCAAGAGCTTGTCGGTAAGTTGTGGGATATCGGCCTGGAAGTGGGGCACAGTGTGCGCACCGTTGGCGATTGCATGGCTGAATCCTCGGATGTCACGGTTCAAACTAATCTTCTTGAGTCGCGACATATCACGGGTGACCGAGCACTATTCCAGGAGCTGAGAGAGGCGCTCACCGAACACCTGAGTCGGCGTGCGTTTTTCTTGGCCAAGGTGAAAGAGCAAGAGCAACGACATAAGCGTTTTGTAGATACCGATTTCAATCTGGAGCCCAACCTGAAAGAAAGTCCCGGTGGATTGCGGGACCTGCAAACTGTGTTGTGGATATCCCGTGCCTGCGGCTTCGGCCACTCCTGGAGATTGTTGGCGCAGGCGGGTCTCATCACCAATATCGAAGCACGTCAGGTCGTTCACCATGAAAAGCTGCTTTTCGATTTGCGCATCCGCCTGCACTTTTTGTCCGGCAGGCATGATGACCGGCTTGTGTTCGAGTATCAGACCATTCTCGCGCAGCAACTGGGCATCACCGCCAGCGCCCAGCGCCGTTCCAGTGAACATCTGATGCAACATTATTACCGCACCAAGCGTGCAGTACTCCATCTCAATGACGTATTGTTGCAAACGATTCGCGCACGCCTATTCCCCGCCACCGAGACCTATTCGATCAACGAACGCTTCGTTGCACGCAACGACAAGTTGGAAGCGCGGGATGAAGCGCTGTTCGAAAAAGAGCCCAACGCCATTCTGGAAAGTTTCCTGCTGATCGAACAGCATCCGCGGCTCACCGGTTTTTCTGCACAGACCTTACGGGCACTGTGGCGCGCCAGGAAATTGATCGGATCCGCATTCCGCAAAGACCCGCGTAACCGTAGTCTGTTCATCGATTTGTTTCGCCAGCCGCAGGGGCTGACGCATGCGCTGAGACGCATGAATCAACAGGATATTCTGGGCAGATATCTTCCCGCCTTTGGTCGCATCGTTGGGCAGATGCAACACGACCTGTTCCATGTCTACACTGTGGACGAACATATTCTGATGGTCATACGCAATTTGCGGCGCTTTACACTGGATCTCTACGCGCACGAATATCCACTGTGCAGCAAACTCATCAGGGAGTTCGCGCGACCGGAGGTCTTGTATATCGCAGGTATGTTTCATGACATCGCCAAAGGACGCGGCGGAGACCACGCATATCTTGGGAGAGTCGATGCTGCACGTTTCTGCAAGCAACATGGCTTGAGTCGCGAAGACACCGATCTGGTAGTTTGGTTGGTCGAAAATCACCTTACGATGTCGGCGACCGCACAAAAACAAGACTTGTCAGACCAGGATGTCATCGCTGCATTCACGACCAAGATCAAGAACGAGCGCCACCTCTCTGCGCTCTATCTGCTTACCGTTGCCGACATTCGCGGTACCAGTGCAAAAGTGTGGAATGCTTGGAAGGCAAAGTTGTTGCAAGACCTCTTCACTTCGACTCGACGCTTTCTGACAAACGGGAAAGTGGCCGATAAGGCTGGAGAAATCCGACAACTCACAACCGAAGCGCTCAGCCTGTATGCGATTCATCCTGATGTCTACAAACTGTTATGGGCTCAACTCGATGCCGAGTATTTCATCCGCCATGAACCGCATGAGATCGCGTGGCATACACGCCTGCTGGCGCATCGAGTCAACAGTGATGTTCCCGTTACCAAGACTCGACTGAGCCGCATTGGAGAAGGGTTACAGGTGATGGTATATACCCAGGACAAGCCCTATCTTTTTGCACGTATCTGCAATTTTTTTGCCCGCATGAATTACAACATCATGGAAGCCAAGATCCACACCACACAACACGGCTACGCTTTGGACAGTTTTCTGGTGATGGATACGAACGATGACAAGACCGCATATCGTGATGTCATGAACTACATTGAATATGAGCTTGCACAGCAGATTACCAGCGAAGCGCCCCTCGCCACCCTGCACAGCGGGCGAGTCAGTCGCCAACTCAAACACTTTCCGATTACGCCCGAGGTTGACATCAAAAAAGGCGAAAAAGGCCAATTCATTCTGTCTGTCATTGCAGGCGATCGTCCCGGACTTTTGGCACGCATTGCGTATTGCCTTGCGCAGCACAAAATCGAGTTGAGCAGTGCAAAGATCAACACGCTAGGCTCACGTGCGGAAGACACTTTTTGGATCAAGGGGGAATCGCTAGGAGATCAAAACGCGATCGAGGGTTTGTGCGTGGAACTCAAAAAGCAACTGACATGAAAAAGGCCGACTAGCGTCGGCCATCATTTGTATCCTGGTCGGGGCGAGAGGATTCGAACCTCCGACCACATGCACCCCATGCATGTACGCTACCAGGCTGCGCTACGCCCCGAGGGCGCGGATTATAGCAGAGCAATAATTTACTTGAAGGGATTTTCAGCCGAATCGTGCAAATCAAGAACGAAGAAACTGAAGCAACTCTGCTAATTCCATCCTGAGATTTGAAGCCTCCCAATTCGGATTGACGGCAGCCGTTTTTTCCGGATTTCGTTTGTCCAGTTGCTGCTGCTCAAGCCGACTGCGCGCACCGCTGATCGTGAAACCTTCCTCGTATAACAGTTCGCGGATACGTCTGATCAACAAAACTTCATGATGCTGGTAGTAGCGCCGATTACCGCCGCGCTTTACCGGTTTGAGTTGACTGAATTCCTGCTCCCAGTAGCGCAAGACATGCGCCTTCACTCCGCATAACTCACTCACCTCGCCGATGGTGAAATAGCGTTTTGCCGGAATCGCCGGCAATCCGGCGTCAGCTCCGTGCTGTTCCATGATAGTTCTTTTCTACCATGCTCTTGAGTTTCTGACTGGGATGAAAAGTGACGACGCGTCTGGCCGTGATAGGAATTTCCTCGCCGGTCTTGGGGTTGCGACCTGGACGCTGCGGCTTGTCTCGCAATTGGAAATTGCCGAAGCCGGATAGCTTGACGCTATCGCCCCGTTCCAATTGCAACCTTATTTCCTCGAAGAAGGCTTCGACCATATCTTTGGCTTCGCGCTTATTCAGACCGACTTTTTCGAACAGCAAGTCGGCCAACTCTGCTTTTGTTAGTGTTGTTGTCATTACTTTCTCTCAACTACGTAATTGCGCACCATTTTTTTGTAGCGCCGTCACCAGAATCGCAATACTCGGTTCAATCTCAGAATCGGTAAGTGTTTTTTTAGTATCTTGTAATAACACACGGAATGCAAGGCTTTTTTTGCCCGGTTCAACACCTTTCCCGCGATATTGGTCGAACAGCGAGATCTCGACAACTTTCGGGTCTTTGGTCGCATACATTGCCCGCAGCAATGACTCCGCCGTCACCGCCTCATCCACTTGAATCGCAATGTCTCGACGTACGGGCGGAAAGCGCGATATTTCGGTCACCATGGGAACGGCACGTCGAGTTGTTGCAAGAATATCAACCTCGAACCAAATAACGGACTGCGGTATCTCGTACTTCTGCTGCCATTGCGGATGCAACTCACCGATCCATCCGATTTCTTTTCCATCCAAGATGATCCTTGCCGAGCGCCCGGGATGAGATGCTGGATGAACGGATGCTTTGAAACTCAGGATGCAGGGTACAAACAACGCCTCGACATCGCCTTTGACGTCATAGAAGTCGACCGCACGAGCTGGAACCCCCCATTGTTCTGCAACTGCTCCCCCGTAAGCCAATCCCGCCAATCGCTCGCTTTGTACGTATCCACCCGCTTCCTTGGCAAAACAACCGCCGATTTCAAATAGTCGAACTCGTGGTTGCTTTCTGGCCAAGTTGGTAGACAAGGTGGAGAGCAAGCCACCCAGTAAACTGCTGCGCATCACACTCATCTGGCTTGCAATCGGATTCCTCAAGAGCACAGGTGAAGTATTTCCGCACAGATCACGCTCCCATTCAGCCTCGACGAAAGCGTAGTTTATCGCCTCCTGATAATCGCGCACCACCATACCGTGACGCAATTTTGTGATAGGACGCTGTCCCTCGGCAAGTGGTAACACCGTCGTTCTCGCCAGGGTGGGCGAAGGCACAATTTTTTCATAGCCGTGAACGCGCGCGACTTCTTCAATTAGATCTTCTTCAATCTGGATATCAAAACGATAACTGGGTGGTGTCACTTGGAAGTCATCTGCATGTTGCCGGAATCCCATTCCGAGCAGCTTCAATATCTTTGCAATCTCGGCTGACTGGATGTCTATACCAAGTACCCGATGCACTCGTGCTAAACGTAACTTGACTGGATGCCTTACTGGCAGGTCGCCGAGTTGCTCCGTATATGGACTTGCCTCCCCACCGCATATTTCTAGTATCAGTTGTGTTGCCCGATCCAGTGCTGCAGCAGTGCCCGAAAAATCCACACCCCGTTCAAAGCGATAAGAGGAATCAGAGCTGAATCCCAAAAGTCTGGCCTTACCGGCAATCGTACTTGGTTGGAAGAATGCGCTCTCCAAAAAAACAGTAGTGGTAGCTTCATCGACTGCACTGTCCGCTCCGCCCATCACCCCTGCCAACGCAACCGCTCCCTTCTCATCAGCGATCACCAGCATGTCTTCCTGAAGCTCCACCACTTGGTCATTCAGTAACTTTAATGTTTCCCCAAGTCGAGCAAACCTAATTTCGATATTGCCGTTCAGTTTATTCAGATCAAAAGCATGCAGTGGCTGCCCGCGTTCCAAAAGCACGTAGTTGGTTACATCCACCAGCGCGCTAATACTTCTCAGGCCGCATCGTTCCAAACGCTGAACCATCCATGCCGGGGTCATTGCCTGTGCATTCACCCCGCTGATAACTCGACCGATATAACGCGGGCATGCTTTCGATGCCGTTAAACTGATCTTGCGATTTGGTATGTCGTGCAGCTTGGGTTCAGCATTTTTTAAATCTTGTACCGGCGCGCCCGTCAGCGCCGAGATCTCGCGCGCTATACCCAACATCGAAAGGCAGTCACTACGATTAGGCGTAAGCTTGATCGTGAAGAGATGATCGTCAAGATCAAGGTGATCACGGATGCTCATTCCCACGATAGCCTCAGGTGACAACTCCATTAGACCGCTACTCTCTTTGGCCAAACCCAGTTCAGATTGCGAACACATCATGCCGAAGGATGCAGTTCCGCGCACTTTGGCCTGCTTGATCTCGATACCGGGTAACTTCGCACCGATCAGGGCACACGGCGCTTTCATACCCACCGATACATTGTGTGCTCCGCACACAATGGTAAGTGCTTCAGCCTGTCCCACGTCAACGGTCAGAATATTCAACCTGTCAGCATCCGGGTGCTTGTCTTTTGTCAGAACTTGCGCAACCACGACTTTGTCGAAAACTGGTGCGACCGGAATCCGATCTTCCACTTCCAATCCAGCCATAGTCAGCAGGTGGGAGAGTTCCTCACTTGATAGCGAGGGGTTCACCAGGGTACGTAACCAGGATTCTGAGAATTGCATGTTCAGTTAAATTGTTTCAAAAATTGCAGATCGTTCTCGAAGAATGATCTAAGGTCGTTCACGCCGTAGCGGAGCATGGCTAAACGCTCCACTCCCATCCCAAAGGCGAAACCAATGTATTTCTCACTATCGATTCCCACGTGTTTAAGTACATTCGGATGCACCATTCCACAACCACCAATCTCCAGCCACCCCCCCTTCCAACTCATGTCCATTTCTGCCGATGGCTCGGTGAACGGAAAAAAAGAAGGGCGGAAACGTACTTGCAAGTCTGCACTTTCGAAATGGTTCTGCAAAAAATCGGCGATAACACCTTTCAGGTCGGCAAAGCTCACACGTTCTCCAATCCACAGTCCTTCGACCTGATGGAACATGGGGGAGTGAGTCGCGTCGGAATCCACCCGATATACGCGCCCGGGGGCGATGATGCGGATATCCGGCATCGTCTTCAAATGTTTATATTTCGCCACATGTGCTTGCATGTAGCGGATCTGGATCGGCGATGTGTGCGTGCGCAGCACATGCTGATCGTCGATATAGAACGTGTCATGCATCGCACGCGCCGGATGGTCGGCAGGAATATTCAACGCAGTGAAATTATAAAAATCGTTTTCGATCTCCGGGCCTTCAGCCACGGCATACCCAATCGAGTGGAATAGATTTTCGATTCTTTCCAACGTCCGAGTGACTGGATGCAAGCCACCCACTCCGGCTCCCCGTCCTGGCAACGTGACATCCAGAGATTCTGCAGACAGTTTAGCTTGCAGGGATTGTTGCTGGATAGCTTCCCGCCGCGCTTGTAATACCGCTTCGATTTGTTGTTTAACTTGATTGATACGCACACCGGCTGCAGGCCGGTCTTCTGCTGAAAGTTTGCCCAAGCCTTTCAACTGCGCTGTCAGGCTTCCCTCTTTGCCGAGAAAGCGCGCCTTGGCGTTCTCCAGTTCTACCGCATCATTTACCGCAGCAAAACTTTTCAGAGCTTCTTCGAGAATATTTTGTAGTTCTTGCATGTGAAATTTTCAAGCTACTCACTAATAAAACACTAAAAGTCTCCCCAACTGCGGGGAAATAGCATTTCTGTCTTAACAAAGGAAGTCTGTGTAAGGAGGTAAACAAAAAAGGAGGCTCACGCCTCCTTTTTCATCTTGCGTAAGAATTACGCGCCGAGACTTGCCTTGGCTTGAGCGAATATTTGCGAGAAAGCCGGCTTGTCGAATACCGCCAAATCGGCCAAAACCTTACGGTCGATCTCGATGGCAGCCTTCTTCAGACCGTTCATGAAAACGCTATACGGCAGACCTTGTTCACGCGAAGCCGCATTGATTCGGGCGATCCACAGAGTGCGGAACTGACGCTTCCTTTGACGGCGGTCACGGTAGGCATATTGCCCGGCCTTCATCACTGCTTCTTTGGCAATACGGTAGACACTGTTGCGGCGGCCGCGATATCCCTTGGCCTTGTCTAAAATCTTCTTATGGCGCGCACGCGCCGTTACACCACGTTTTACTCTTGGCATGTTCTACTCCTTATGCGTATGGCATCATGGCGCGAACGGACGCCGTGTTGGTTGAATGGACCTCAGTCGTACCACGCAATTGACGCTTGGTCTTAGTGGTTTTCTTGGTGAGGATATGGCGCTTGAAAGCTTGTGAGCGCTTGATGCTGCCGCCTGCGCGCATCTTAAAGCGCTTCTTCGCACCGCTTTTTGTTTTCATCTTTGGCATGACAACTCCATTTATTTGATGACGTCGGGAGGCACCTGACAGGCACGCTTGAAAACCCGAAATCACTTATATGGGACTCTATTAACAACCACCCCAACGGCAAGTCCCTTGCTCCGTTAGAGCGCTAATTCATTTCTTTTTCGGTCCGATCACCATCACCATCTGCCGGCCTTCCATCTTCGGGAATTGTTCGACAGTCCCGTGCTCATCCAAATCTGCCTTGATACGTTCAATCAGTCGCATACCGATCTCCTGGTGCGCCATCTCACGACCGCGGAAACGTAAAGTCACCTTGGTCTTATCGCCATCAATCAAGAATTTGATCAGGTTGCGCAACTTGATGTTGTAGTCGCCCTCATCCGTACCGGGACGGAATTTGATCTCTTTAACTTGGACTTGTTTCTGCTTTAGTTTGGCTTCGTGTTGTTTCTTGGCTTCAGCATATTTGAATTTGCCGATATCCATAATCCGGCAGACAGGGGGCTCTGCCAAAGGCGCGATCTCCACCAAATCCAGTTCCGCCTCGTCCGCCATGCGCAGTGCTTCCGCAACTGCCACAATGCCAACCTGCTCTCCTTCCGCGCCGATGAGCCGCACTTGCGGTGCTGTTATCTGCTCATTGATACGCTGCGACTTTTCTTGTGCTATTGCAATTTCTCCATTAAAAAATTAAACCGCGCTTTCCGCATGCAGTTCGGTTCGCAAGTGCTGTATCAGCACCTCTACCGACATCTGCCCAAGGTCTTCACCTGTTCGGGATCGCACGGTAACGAGACTTGCAGCCACTTCCTTGTCACCCAAAATTAACTGGTAAGGTAGCTTCTGCAAGCTATGTTCGCGGATTTTATAGGTAATCTTCTCGTTGCGCAAATCTGATTGAACTCGGATACCTGATGCGCGCAGCGTTTCTACCACTTTCTCGGCATATTCTTCCTGTGCCTGCGAGATGTTCATCACCACCATTTGCACCGGCGCCAACCACAACGGCAATGCCCCTGCGTGATTTTCGACCAGAATACCTATGAAGCGCTCTAGCGAACCCAATATCGCCCTGTGCAACATCACCGGCACCTTGCGCGTATTGTCCTCGTCCACGAACTCGGCCCCAAGCCTTCCAGGCATGGAAAAATCCACTTGGATCGTGCCGCACTGCCAGGAACGGCCAATGGCGTCCTTGATATGGAATTCGATCTTCGGACCGTAGAACGCGCCCTCACCCGGCAACTCGATCCACTCCATGCCGGAGGCGCGCAAAGCGGCACGCAATGCCTCTTCGGACTTATCCCAAATTTCGTCAGAACCAACACGGCCATCCGGTCGTAGTGCTAATTTCACCATCACGTCATTGAAACCAAAATCCTTGTACACCTTCAACACCAGCGCATTGAAGGCAGTCACTTCGGATTCGATCTGAGCTTCGGTACAGAAAATGTGGCCGTCATCCTGTACGAAACCGCGCACCCGCATCAAACCATGTAAGCCGCCGGATGGCTCATTGCGGTGGCACGAACCAAACTCGCCATAGCGCAACGGAAGCTCGCGATAAGAGCGCAGATCGGCGTTGAACACTTGCACGTGACCGGGACAGTTCATCGGCTTGATCGCGTAATCATGTTTTTCCGACTCGGTGGTAAACATGTTGGCCTTGTAGTGTTCCCAGTGGCCGGATTTTTCCCACAACACACGGTCAATAATTTGCGGGCAGCGAATCTCCTGATAACCGTTTTCCAGATAAACACGGCGCATATACTGCTCAATCACCTGCCACATCGCCCAACCCTTGGGATGCCAGAACACCATACCCGGCGCTTCATCTTGCATGTGGAACAAATCAAGCTGCTTGCCAAGTTTACGGTGATCGCGCTTCTCCGCCTCTTCCAGGCGGATCAGGTAGGCATCGAGGTCTTCTTTCTTCGTCCAGGCCGTACCATAGATGCGTTGCAACATCTCGTTCTTGGAATCGCCGCGCCAATACGCACCGGCCACCTTCATCAATTTGAACGCCTTGAGCTTGCCGGTGGTAGGCACGTGCGGTCCACGACACAGGTCGGTGAATTCGCCTTCGCTGTACAGCGACACCTCCTGATCTGCGGGTATAGATTCGATGATCTCGGCTTTGTATTTTTCGCCTATGGATTTGAAATAGGTCACTGCTTCGTCACGCGGCAAGACTTTGCGTGTCACCAGCAAATCTTTTTTGGCCAACTCCGCCATGCGCTTTTCGATAGACACCAAATCTTCCGGCGTGAAAGGACGCGAATAGGCAAAGTCGTAAAAGAAGCCATTCTCGATCACCGGACCGATAGTCACCTGCGCTTCGGAAAATAGTTCTTTCACCGCATAGGCCAGCAAGTGCGCAGTGGAGTGGCGGATCAAATCGAGGCCGTCTGCATCCTTATCCGTAAGGATCGCCAGTTTTACATCGGCAGAAATCAAGTGCGAGGTATCTACCAGCACTCCATCCACCTTGCCCGCCAACGCGGCACGTGCTAAACCTGCACCGATACTTTGCGCGACTTCCGCCACTGTCACTGAGTTGGGAAAACTTCGTTGCGAACCGTCGGGTAATGTTATGACTGGCATTTTTTCACTCTGCTAAAAACAAATGCGGCCACTGCCGCACTTATAAATTTGTTTTCAAGGCGCACCCTGCGCCGAACGACGCGAAGTATATCGCAAGTCAGCTCACCATGCTGAAGTAGGCAATCAGTGCATCCAGCGTGAATACGAATAACAAACTCTGCAGAACGGCGCGGATAGCGACTTTTGGCACTTCGGTCACGGATGCTTGTGCCCGCATGCCGTTGTAACAGGAGATGGTGGAAATCGCGATACCAAACATACACCCTTTGAAAGCAACCAGCCCGAATTCACCGAGTTTTACTGTGCTTAGGAAACGTCCGATTTGGTCAAAATAGGAAACATTTTGGTAGAGCGCGCTCACTGCCAATCCGCCGCTGATCGCCACGACCTGAAAATAGATCGTCAGTGCCACTACTGCCAGTGTCACGCCTGCGATTCGCGGCACAACTAAATAATCCAGCGCAGAGATACCCATCCTCTCTAGATACACCATCTCGTTACGCGTCTTCATCAACGCCAACTCGGAGGCAATTGCGGCGCTGCTGCGTGCAATGATAATGATCGCGGCAAATAGCGGTCCGACTTCCCGCACTACTGTCCAGATCAAAATCTTAACGGTCAATTCACTGTCGCCTCCAACCAGTGAAGTGATCTGTGTGATCACAAGCGTTCCGCAAAGAAAACCGAACAGCGTCACAATTGCCCAGGCTTCGACACCGGTAAAAAAGATCTGTCTGTGAAAAACCGTATTGACCGGCGAGATACTTAACACCCGCAAATGCCCTGATACATACCAACACAAGGAAAAACAGCCCTGCACCGTTTCAATGAACTGCACAAGATTCAACCACGATCCAACTTTATTCAGTAATGTGAGCATCAGCTCGACGCCAGTAATGGCGGATACCAGCCACACACTGATAACACCCGCCCACCCCTCAAAGTCTTCTCTCCTAGCTCATCTAATCCCCCTGCGAATTCCACTGCCAGGGCGACTTCTTTGGAACACAACACGGGATACCCCAGTGTACGGGTCAACGCTTCAAGTTGGGCGGCGACACTCACCACCTCGCCGATGGCGGTATATTCGTGGCGATTGTCCGATCCCACATGTCCAATCACCACCTCACCAATATGTACTCCGACACCGATCTGGATCGGCGCAATTCCATTTTCTTTCAGCTTCAAATTAACTTGTCTCAATCGCAACAACATCTCTTGGGCTGCTTCCAGTGCATTCTTCTCGGGATAGTCCAGAGTTTGGGGTGCACCAAAATAGGCCATGATCGCATCATCAACGAATTTCCCCACAGTACCATTGTGCTGGTGAATAGCAATCGTCATTTCGGTGAAATACATATTCAATATCGCGACGATCTCTTGGGGTGTACGGGTCTCGCATCGCTCGTTGAAATCGTGGATATTGGCAAAAAGTATACAAACCCTTTTCCTCTCGCCTTCCAAACGGGATTGCACCCCACCGGATAACATCGACCGTAACGCTGCCGAGCTGACATAATTTCCGAAGATGCCACGAAGCCGTTGATGTTCTCGCATTTTCAAAGCGAACTCATACACCGCGCGCAGGATAAACGCGAGTCCTCCCGCAAGAAGAATCCCTCCCGTTGGCATATAAACCGAATGCCCCAATAACCAAGTTGAACACGCCAGCACTGCTCCCAGAAAAACCAACAAGACAGTGAATTTAAGCCAGTGCAATCTGGCGAACCAAAGCAAAGTCGCGAGAAGTGTCAAGACGAACACCCATGATGCTTGAGACTCGCTCAACAACCCCTTGGTCAATATCGAACGTAACGCCTGTGCATGCCATACCACCGCTGGGAGCTGATGATTCTCAGGCTCCCAGGCAGCGAGCGCAACCGGGAAGTTGACCCTGTCTTCGTGCAGCTTGATCAGTCCGAGCAATACCGGTTTGCCGCCGAACACCTGCCTCAATTGTTCGTCATCACCTTGTTCACCCCACTCCAACACCTTGTGAAATGGGATGTAATTAAAATCGTCCCCCACGGTGAAATCAATTAACCCCCGTGCCATACGCGAGCTGCCAAGATGAGCCGCCATGCTCCCACTCAATGTTTCACCTTGTGCGTAGAGCATGCACTGATTCGGATCGGCGCGTCGTGACACACCATCTTTTTCAGCACATACCGCGACTGATGCCAATGCCGTTGTTCCTGACGCTTCAAAGAAAAGCGAGTACACCGAACTGAAATTTCCGTTCTCATCGAACACTTGCCCAAGTACGATGGGGCTGCGGGATCTCAGCGCGAGTAGACCCTGGGTAATTTGTTGATCATATTGCTTTACAAGAAAGTCGTAGGAGCGTTGAGGCAACGCAATATCAATCCCGACCACGCTCGGCTTTGCACGGCTCATGGCCTGAAAAAACCTGCCTAAATGGGGATGCCACAAAGCAAATGGCTCTTGGAATTTGTTGAAAGACGCCTCATCAATCCCGACGATCACGACGTCCACACCGACCGGATTGGGATGATTCGACCTCAGATATGAAAATTGCCTATCAAGGATCTTCCTGCTCAACTTTTCGCTGAATTCAGAGTACCCAAGAGAAAGTGCCGCCAGTACACATAACACGAATCCCAGCGAGATTCTTAATTTTCTATTCGCCAGTTTGAGCCAAATCACCTTGAGTCCGAACAATTGATTTGCCTCACTTCACAAGAGTCGCATTGATACGCGTTGCACGTTCGCGATAAAAATTTGCCTGCTCCGAATTTCCCAGTTTCTGGTGTGCAAGCGCAAGTAGCAACAAGTCTTGGGCAATCTTGTCCGGCAGGCCCAACCTTTTGTCGATGGCAAGCGACTCTTCCAAAATTGGCACTGCCGATGCGGGATCCTTTCCCAACCCTTTGGATTGCGCCAACAAGCGCAGCGCATTCGCATATTCGATCTGCGCCTCGCCCCTGTTCGCGGCAACCGCACGTTCACTCCAGTACAACGCCTGTTCAGCATCTGCGGAATGGATAGCGATATTCGCGCGCAAATTGGCGATCCCTCCGGAAAGGTTGCATTCGGCAACACAAAGCCCTGTTGCTTTGTCTGCCCAAGACTTGGCTTTGACCAGATCGCCGGATTGCAAACTCAGCAGGCCGTATTGCAAAGCAGCCGATGCGAGACGCGGAGCCGGAAAATTCAGCGCCTTATCCTGCAAAAGTCGATCCAAAAATTGTTTTGAGCTTGCCGATTCGCCCAACGCCTGGCTGACCTTTGCCAGGTTAAGCAGGTTGACTGCGATTCCATCCACATTCTCGATGGCAATATCCAATTGCAATGCTTGCTCATACAAACCCATCGCTACCCGATATTCGCCACGCTGATAGGCGCGCTGAGCGCGTTGGTTGAGTTCAACTGCCTGGTCCTGCCGAGGATTTCGGACCGGAGCATCGTGACCACAGGCGGTTATCAACAGAACAGCAAAAATTGCAATTAGGATGTTGCGTATGGGTGCATTCATCATGGTTCGACCGACCGAATTGGGACATAAACATCCACTGGTAACACAGTCTCATCCGGCTTGGGAAACAGGCCATTCAACAACCAAGTTTTCTGCACGCCTTTTACCGTCTCCTGACCGTCTTGTACCAGCGCGTTGGTGTTTCGCACCAATGAAGGGATCTCTCCGGAGGATTCACTGGTGATGCGTTTGATGTCGTTGGTCGCGGACTGAACGTTATCCAACGTCATATCCGCTTTGCCAATCAATTTCGGGATCGCCTTGTCAACGGTATCCAGACTCGAATTGACACGATCCAAAGCGCGATCCACTTTAAGGTAGACGCCATCCAGTTTCTGATTGCCGCTTTGCGCAAGTGTATTGAAATGCTTCACCGTTTCGCGCAAGTCCCCGGTAATTTGATTAAGATTCTTCAGGATCTGTCGGACATCGCCTTTCGGATCATTAATGGAAGTCGTGATCTGCTGTACGTCCTTCAATATCGGCTGTATCTGTCCGGCCAGACTTTCAGCCAGAGTAGCCGCATCCTGTCCCCGCTCGAACCCCAACACACTGTTCTGCGTAACCTGCCTGGCCTGTTGCTCTCCCTGGATGATCTCTACCACGCTTTCTCCCACCAACGCCTCTTTGATCAAACGTGCTTTGGCATCCTGCCCGATCAATCGCACGTAATCATTATCCAGCGACAATTTGACTTTGACCGAGGCATTGGACTGCATGCTGATCTCCTGCACGCTACCCACTTTGAAACCGATAAATTTGACTGCCATCCCTTTGCTCAACCCCTGCGCGTTGGGAGCAAAGAAATAGATTGCGGTGTTACGCACAAAATAATCTTGCCGATAAGCGATCAGACCCGAAACGATAACAAGAACCGCGAGTGCTCCCCACATGAAGCGGGATGTTTTGTTCACCGTGATCGAAGTGGCCCGATTAAAGTCTGGAAGTTTCATCTCAAAGTTGAATCGACGTCAGCCGGGTTTCAGTGGGATCCCGGAATTCCTCATAGCTCAGCAAAACAGAAGTGCGGAATGGAAAATGCAGACGGAATATCCTATCGAACCTAGCCGTTTTCTCCATCTCGCGATGCGACAGACCATCATGAATCGAGTCGTACACCATCACCTCAGGCGCCATCAACATGGCCCGCACGAATCCCACCAGTCTTTTTTCAAATAACGACAACTGATCCGGCAACTTGAGCAACAGAGCCGTTAAAGATTTTTCGGCACGTACACCGGATTTTTGGAACAGGTCCACCACGTTATCTTCGAGTTTTCCGCCCACCCGAATATCGTGATAGAGCACAGGAAGAGTGAGATTTTCCCACACGCGCAGATTACTGATCAGCCCGCCGTCACTCGCCACGATGGCAGAGTTCGGCAGTGCGGAAAGCGCCGCCAAGACTTCATTGCGTTGTGTATCCGAGCGTACGATCAGACAATAGGAATTGCCCGACTTGAGCTGGACTTGGGCGTTTTCCTCTCCATGCAAGCTCAATGTGAACATGGCATTTCTTGGAAGAACTTCGAAGGAGTACTGGTAATTGGTAGGCGCGATTGGACTCGAACCAACGACCCCCACCATGTCAAGGTGGTGCTCTAACCAGCTGAGCTACGCGCCTGTAAAAGGACGCGCATTGTAACCGAACAGTTCGGCGGACGCCAAGTAATAAGTGCGAAACACGTTCAATATTGTGACGAAGCGTAATTCTCGAACCGGGTGTACTCGCCACGGAAGGTCAATTCGACCTTGCCGATGGGGCCGTTACGCTGCTTGCCAATAATGATCTCGGCTTTGCCTTTGTCGGGTGTGTCGGGGTTATACACTTCGTCACGGTAGATGAACAGAATCAGGTCGGCATCCTGCTCGATAGCGCCCGACTCGCGCAGATCGGACATCACCGGGCGTTTATTTGGGCGTTGCTCCAGGCTGCGGTTAAGCTGCGACAACGCGATCACCGGAACATGTAGTTCTTTCGCCAGTGATTTCAGTGAGCGAGAGATTTCAGATATTTCGGTCGCGCGGTTTTCGCTCGACTTACCTGCGGGTGAAGACATGAGTTGGATGTAGTCGATGACCACCAGGCCGAGGCCGTCGTTTTGCCGATGCAGACGTCGCGCGCGCGAACGCAGTTCCAGTGCATTCAATCCTGCGGTCTCGTCGATGAAGATGGGCGCGTCGTTCAACCTCCCCAGCGCGTGAGTCATGCGTGACCAGTCCTCATCCTCCAAACGTCCGGTGCGCAGATTTTGCTGGTTGAGCCGCCCCACCGAGCCGATCATACGCATGGCCAATTGCGTTCCGCCCATTTCCATGCTGAAGATCGCCACCGCTTTGTTGGTTTCCAGTGCCACGTTCTCGGCGATATTGATGGAGAAAGCGGTCTTGCCCATACTCGGACGACCCGCAACGATGATCAAATCTCCGGGTTGCAGACCTGACGTCATCTTGTCCAAATCGGTGAAGCCTGTCGCAAGGCCGGTCACGTCACTCGCATCACGACCGTACAACGACTCGATGCGTTCGACCACCTGTGTCAGCAGGGGTGGCATTGCGATGAAACCATTTCGTCCGCGCTCACCCTGTTCCGATATCTCGAATACGCGACTCTCGGCCTCATCCAGCAATTGTCCCGCATCGCGACCGCCGGGATTGTAGGCACTGGTGGCAATCTCGCTGCCCACCTCCACCAGTTTGCGCATGATGGCGCGCTCGCGCACGATCTCGGCATAACGGCGGATGTTTGCAGCAGAAGGCACGTTCTGCGCCAGCGTACCCAGATACACCAGACCACCGGCCTTATCCAGCTCGGCATTACTCTCCAGCGACTCAGCCACGGTAATGACGTCGATCGGCTTGGCGTGTTCGGTCAAGCGACCGATGTGTCGCCAGATAAGGCGGTGTTCGTGGCGGTAAAAATCCTGTTCGCTCAACAAATCGGCGATTTTGTCCCACGCACTGGTATCCAGCAGGATACCGCCCAGCACAGACTGCTCTGCCTCGACGGAATGCGGCGGGAGTTTCAAGGCTTCAAGTTGGGAATCGGCAACGGGGACAGAGAAGTTTTGCATGACCAGACCGCAAATTTCGGGAGGTAGATTCTACCTCTTCAGAAAATAAAAAAGGGCTGTTGCCAGCCCTTTTTCGTAACTACCTGACAACGCAGGATTACTGCTCTGCCAGTACCGCCACGGTGACATTCACCGCCACATCAGGATGCAAAGCAACGGTGACCACATGATCGCCGATCTGCTTCAGATGGCCTGTTGCCGAACGCACTTGGCCTTTTTCCACCGCGTGGCCTTGCGCCACCAATGCAGCCGCGATGTCCGCATGCGTCACGGAGCCAAACAGCTTGCCATCCACACCGGCTTTTTGCACGATCTGCACGATCAAGCCTTCCAGCTTCTCACCGCGAGATTGGGCATCTGCCAATTTGGCCTGATCCGCCGCTTCCAGATCGACACGGCGTGCCGCGAAATCCGCCACGTTGCTTTCCGTCGCACGCTTGGCCTTGCCTTGCGGGATGAGAAAGTTGCGTGCGAAACCGTTCTTCACTTTGACCACGTCGCCCAACTGGCCGAGGTTAATCACTTTTTCCATCAGAATCACTTGCATGATCTACTCCTTAATGCAAATCAGTGTAAGGCAGCAACGCCAGGAAACGCGCGCGTTTGACGGCGACACTCAACTGACGCTGGAAGCGCGTCTTGGTTCCGGTGATACGCGCCGGAATCAACTTGCCGTTCTCGGAAACGAATTCCTTGAGGATGTTGATATCCTTGTAGTCCACTTCAGGAATCTTCTCTGCGGTGAAGCGGCAGAACTTGCGGCGCTTGAACAATTGACGCGAAGCGCTGTTCTTCTTGTCATCTTTTTTCTTAAATACACGAGCCATGCTGTGCCCCTATCTCAATGTAACGTTATCAATGTGCAACACCAGTTGCGCGATCTTCAGGCTGCGTCTCGCCAGGAATCCTTCGACTTTCACTTGCTGTCCGTTTTTCAAACGTCCGGCTTGTTGTGCCGCTTCACCCAGTGCCAATGCCGGAACATCACATTGAACTTGGCGTTGCATTCCCGCCTCCTGCTGCATCGAGCTGTGGCGTAACTTGAACGCCACTCGCTCCAGTCCTGCCGGGGTATAGCGCAAGCCTTCCAGCTCGGCCACTTCCCCCTCGATCACACAACGGTTGCTGCTCAAACCTTGTTAAACAGTTGCTGCCGGTGCTTCAGCCACTACAGGTGCTGCATCAACAGCATCGCTAGTGAACGAGCGCGACTTCTCTTCCTTCATCATGGCGGAAGGCACAACGACTGCAGCCTTGGTCTTGATGGTCAGATGGCGCAACACGGCGTCGTTGAACTTGAAAGCGTGTTCCAGTTCGTCCAGCGTGGGTTGGTCGACTTCGATATTCATCAGCACATAATGTGCTTTGTGGATCTTTTGGATCGGGTAGGCCAATTGGCGACGACCCCAATCTTCCAGACGGTGGATGTGACCATTCTTGCTGGTCACCAACGTGCGATAACGCTCGACCATCGCGGGAACTTGTTCGCTCTGATCGGGATGCACGATAAATACGATCTCGTAATGCCGCATTACATCTCCTTGTGGTTAAAGCCCCCCGCAATTGTAAAGACGGTGGAGCAAGGTTTTCAGAACCAAAGCGGTTCCAAAGGGACGCGGATTATAGCGATTTTGAACCTGCCGTCAACTGGAAAACCCAAATCAATCAGCAGCTAGGATGCGTAGTGGCGGTAGTTCGAGCAATCTGCGGGTCGCCAACCATCCGGCCGATGTCACTACGGCTAAACCGCCGCCGCAACCGATCAGCCAGATGAATGGATTCGCCTGAAAAGGGATTTCCAAAACAAAACGCGCCAGCACCCAGCCCAACATCAGCGCGCCTGCTGCAGCCAATAGCCCGCTCAAGCCCCCCAGCACGGCAAATTCAGAAAGATGCAAACGTCTCAGATAGCGGCTGTCCGCACCCAGTGTGCGCAAGATCGCCGCTTCATGGCTGCGTTCATCCTGCGTGGCCAGCAACGCGGCATACAACACCGCGAGTCCGCTTAACAGCGTGAACAGAAACACCGCGCTCACGGTCTGCGCGATTTGATCCATGATGTTGCGCACCTGGGCGATCACCGCGCCGGTATCGATCAACAACAGGTTGGGAAATGCGCGAGACAACTCATCCCCGGCGCGAACTTTGTCCGGCGGCAAATAAAAACTGGAAAGATAACTGGTCGGAAAATCACTGAGTAATTCCGGTGTGGTGATGACGAAAAAATTCACCTTCATCGAATCCCACTGCACCTTGCGCAGACTGGTAACACGCGCGGTAAATTTACTCCC